>JAFSNT010000269.1 GCA_017443295.1 Clostridia bacterium | reverse complement strand
TGAAAATAAACTCCTTTTTGAATAGGAATTATTTTATATCTTTCTCGGAGGGGGACGAACCGCCGATTTCCGCCAGTGGCGGAAATCAAATCGGCGGTGAGATCGACCGAAAAGGAGCAATCTCCGCATGAAGCGGAGTTGCGACTATTGAGGTCGCGGAACTGGGGGGAACCGCTCTTTGGATACAAAGAGCGGTTCCCCCCAGTAATATGATGCTTCTCACCGCCGGCCGATTTCCGTGTCGGTTTCGGTGACTTTGCTGTTGTCCTTGATGTAGTCGATGATTTCGTCAAAGTTGCCGAAGGCCAGGCCCACATAGCTGTCGGAGGCGCCGTAGTAGATGGCGACGCGGCCGGTTTCGGGGTCGTGGAGGGTGGCGCAGGGGAAGGTGACGTTGGGGACGAAGCCGCGTTCCTCGAACCACACTTCGGGGGTGAGCAGATGATTCTGGCAGCGATATTTCACGATGGAGGGGTTGTCGATGTCCAGGATAGCGCCGCCGATGGAGTAGACGTAGCCGTTGCAGGTCTGGGAGACGCCGTGGTAGAAGAGCAGCCAGCCTTCGCTGGTTTCAATGGGGGCCGCGCCGCCGCCGATTTTCAGGCCCTCCCACCAGTTGTTGCCGCGGCTCATGACGTGGCGATGCTTGCCCCAATAGACCATATCCGGGCTTTCGGAGATGAAGATGTCGCCGAAGGGGGTGTGGCCGCTGTCGGAGGGGCGGGACATGAGGACGAAATTGCCGTTGATCTTCCGGGGGAAGAGGACGGCGTTGCGGTTGAAGGGCAGGAAGGGATTTTCAATGCGCACGAAATGCTTGAAATCCTGGGTCTTGGCGATGCCGATGGCCGCGCCGTAGAAATCCTGGCACCAAATGATATAATAAGTGTCTTCCACCTTGACCAGGCGCGGGTCGTAAGCGTAAATGGGCATGAAGGGCTTGCCTTCCTCGTCCACGAAGGGGATTTTATTGGGTTCAAAGTCCCAATGAATGGCGTCCTGGCTCCAGCCTAAATAGATGTAGGGCACACCGTTGGTTTGTTCGCCCCGGAACACGCCCACGAATTTGTCGCCGTAAGGCATGACGGCGGAATTGAAGATGCGGGCCACGCCGGGGAGGGGATTGCGGTCAATGATGGGGTTCTCGGTGTAGCGCCACAGGGGGCTGTTGATGTGGCCGACCGGCTTTTCCTGCCAGGGCACGTTGGGCAGGGCGGGGGCGTACATGGTGTATTTGGGCATTTGGAATCATTCCTTTCGTGTATTGATTTTTTTAGATAGTATGGCGGCGAGAAAGTGAAAAGTGGAAAGTGAAAAGTGGAATTTCATATTGCTCCGCTTCAAGTGACGAAAGACAAAACGATGACTATTCAAATTTTCACTTTTCACTTTTTTACTTTCCACTTTTCAGTTCCTTCTGCCGGACTGATACCGGATTCAATTACTGCTTTGCTTCCGGCAGCTTGTCCCATCCGCCGTAGCGGATGATGGCGTCCACCATGGCCTGATGGGGGAAGGAGAGGGATTTGCGCTCCAGCAGGCCGAAGCGTTCGCCGGTGCCGGAGAACACGTTGTTGTCCCAGTATAGGCAGGGCATGTTGCGGGCGCTGGCGGTGGCGACGTAGAAGGCGGCCCAGTCCACCCGATCCTGCAGGTTGTCGCCCTTCACCATGGCCCCGTATTCGCCGATGACCACGGGGATGCCGCTGACGACGTACTGATTGTACAGGCTGTTCATGAAGCTGACGATGTCCTGCTTCTGGGCCTGGGTGCCAAAGGTGCCGCCGCCGTTCAGGTTCAGGGCGAAATCGTAGGGCGTGTAGGCGTGAACGGACACAATGATCTTGTTATCGGCGCTGTCCGTGGGCAGCACGAAGGAATCCCGCACGGCGTTGCCGGGGGCGGCGTCGTAGGCGGGCACCATCAGGTAGCGGGTGGCGTTATTGCCGCCGGTGGCGCGCACCGTGTCCACAAAGAGCTGATTCAGCCGGTTTAAGCAGTCCGCCGCGTCGATGCATTCCGGGGCATTGGGATCGAATATCCATTCATAGCTGGTATTGACCAGGCGCGGCTCGTTCAGGGATTCCATGATGAGGCGCTCGTCATAGTCCCGGAAGCGCGCCGCCAGCTGCTTCCAGATGCACTCCACGTAATGAGCGGATTCCGCATAGTGGCTGCTTGCGGGCAGGAACTGGTCTTCGTCGTGGTGGATGTTGATGATCACGTACATGCCCCGGTCATAGGCCCAATTGACCACCTCCTGCACCCGGTTGAGCCATTTTTCGCTGATCTCGTGATCGGGGCCGGATACGTGGTCATGCCAGGAAATGGGGATGCGGATGGAAGAAAAACCGGCGGCGTGAATGGCCTCGATCATGGCTTCCGTGGTTTTGACGCCCACCCAGGAGGTCTCCACGGTCATTTCGTCGGCGTTTCGGTTCCAGTTGTTCTTGATGGCGTCGAAGGTGTTGCCAAGGTTCCAGCCCACGCCCATTTTCTTTAAGAATTCCATGGCCTCGTTTTCCGGGATGGGGCGGCGGGTGATGGTCAGATCCGGCACGGTGGCGGAAATGTCCGCATGGGCGGCGCTGACAAACAGCGTCAGCAGCAGGCACAGGGCCAGCAGCAGGGAAAGGCTTTTTCTCATGGGTGCATCCTCCTGTTTGAGCATTGGAGACCGTTTGGTTGATTCGTCAAGAATACGTTGAGATCAGAAAGTGAAAAGTGGAAAGTGAAAAGTGGAATTTTATATAGTCCGCGCTAACCGCCGCCAGCCAAAGCGCAAACAACTCAAATCTTCACTTTTCACTTTTCAATTTCCACTTTTATTTCACAAAAGTGTTCCTGAAATTTGAGCAGAACTATGCCATAAACCGGGCGAGCGCGTCCGCCAGCTTCTTTTCTTCCGCCGCCGCTTCCGCGCGGTTGGGGGCGGAAACGGAGATGTAGATTTTCAGCTTGGGTTCCGTGCCGGAGGGCCGCACCACGGCGGAAGCGCCGCCGGAGAGCCTGAATTTCAGCACGTCGGACTTGGGCAGACCGTCCAAACCGGGGGCGTAGTCCAGCAGCTTTTCAATGTTCCGCCCGCCCAATTGGGTCAGACCCGTGCGGAAGGACTGCATGATCTGCTGCATCTTCTCAAAGCCCGCCGCGCCCTCGAATTCATAGCTGTGCAGGGTGTTCAGGCAATAGCCGTACTCGGCGTACAGGGCGTTGAGCTTTTGCAAAAGGCTGACGCCCTGCTGCTTGTACCAGGCGAACATTTCGCAGATCAGGAAAGCGGCGTCCACGGCGTCCTTGTCCCGCACATAGGTGCCGGAGAGATACCCGTAGCTTTCCTCAAAGCCGAAAATGTACCGTTCCGGATGCCCTTCCGCTTCCAGCTTGCCGATGGTTTCCCCGATGAACTTGAAGCCGGTGAGTACGTTGCGGGTTTCCACCCCGTAATGGGCGGCGATGCGTTCCGCCATGTCGGTGGTCACGATGGTTTTCACCAGCACGGGGTTCTGCGGCATGTTCCCCAGGGCCAGACGGCGGGAGCACACGTAATCCAGCAGCAGCAGACCCGTTTCGTTGCCGGAAAGCAGCTCGTATTCGCCCGCTTCGTTGCGCACGGCGATGCCGCAGCGGTCGCAGTCCGGGTCGGTGGCAAGGAGCAAATCGGCGTTGAGCCTGGCGGCGTAGGAAAGGCCCAGCCGCATGGCCTCCCGGATTTCGGGGTTGGGGTAGGGGCAGGTGGGGAAATGGCCGTCGGGCTGCTCCTGCTCCTTCACCACGGTCACATTTTCGTAGCCGCTTTCCCGCAGGGTGCGCAGGACGGGCTTCAGCCCCGTGCCGTTGAGGGGCGAGTACACGATGGCCACGCCCTTATCCACCGTTTCGCTGCCCAGCAGGCTTTGCTTCTTCACTTCCGCAACGAAATCGGTGTACACCTGATCGGGAATATAGGCGATCAGCCCGCTTTGCAGGCCCGCGTCAAAGTCCATGCGCTTCGCGCCGGTGAACACGTCCAGCTTTTGGATTTCGCTCAGGATTTCCGCCGCCGCTTCCGTGGTGATCTGGCAGCCGTCGGCCCCGTACACCTTGTAGCCGTTGTACTTGGCGGGGTTGTGGCTGGCCGTCACCATGACGCCCGCGGCGCAGCCCAGCGCCCGCACGGCGAAGGACAGGCAGGGGGTGGGCATGAGTTCGGGATAGATCAGGGCCTTTATGCCGTTGGCAGCGAACACGCCGGAGGCCACCTTGGCAAACGCGTCGCTCAAAATGCGGGAATCGTAGCTGACGGCGATTTTCCGCTGGTTCGCCGGGAAGCGCTTCACCACGTAATCGGCCAGGCCCTGGCTGGCCTTGGCGACAGTGTGCAGGTTCATGCGGTTGGTGCCCGCGCCGATCACGCCGCGCAGGCCACCGGTGCCGAAGGCCAGGTCCCGGTAAAAGGCGTCTTCTTTCGCGGAAGCGTCCATGGCGGCAAGCTCTGTTTGCAGGGAAGCGTCCGCTTCCTCGATCCAGCGCTGATACAGGGCTTCGATGTCTTTCATAGGGTCAGCACTCCTTCCTGATCGGTCATGGCAGCAGGTTCTTGAGGACTTCCGCGATTTCTTCCGCCGCTTTTTGATGGGCCTCCCGGCTGGGATGCATGCGGGAGCCGTTGGAGGCGGCGGGGGTGAGGGACAGGTAGTGTACGTTTTGATCTCCGGCGTTCCGCCGATCCTGCACGGCGGCTTGGAGCATGGGTTCCACCTGCTTGCCGCACAGGCCGTAGGCCCACAGGATCACGGCCTTGGGATTGTGGGCGCGGGCCATTTCCATCAGCTCGACCGCCCGGGCGCGCAGCTCACCTTCGGCGGCGGAGCGTTCCGCTTCGATCATCTTGGCCAGAGCGGAAGCGTCGTTGGTGCCCAAATTGATCACCACCGCGTCGGCGGGGCGCTCGGGAAAATCGGCGGGCCTGTCGCCGCCGGGGGTGATGGCGCACAGCTGATTGTAGATGCGGCCGATGCGGGATTCGGGCTGATTGTCCCAGCTCCGGGCCGCGCCCCAGCCGCCTAAGGCGATCACCCGCTTTTCGGCGTTCAGCTTTTGCGAAACCAGGGTGGGGAAGGCGGGCATATGGGAAATCCACACCAGCCGCCATTCCTCCGCCGATTCGGGGCCTAAGCACCCTTCGCCCACGGTGAGGCTGTCGCCGATGAACTCGATCAGCAAAGGCCGCTCCACCGGGCGATGGGGTTCTCCGTCCGTATACACGGCGTCCAGATAAATGGGGCCGTCCTCGTCGTAGCTGGGCTGGCTGTCCCGAATGACGGAAATCTCATGGGCAAAGCATTCGTCCAGCCCCGCCAGCAGGGGATAGCGGTGGGCGCCGGGCAGCAGGGGAAACCGGGCCACGGGCGCGCCGTCCATGAGTACGCCGATCCAGGGCGCGTGATCCCGGGCGCTGGCCGTGATTTCCGCTTCCAGCGTCCTGCAGGCCAATTTCACCCGCACGCCGGAGCCGGACCACCACAGGCTGGTTCTTTGCTCCTTGGGATCATGCCGACCCAAGGGCAGAAAACGGGAATCGGGAAGAGCGATACGCTGCATGAAAAGCAATCCTCCTTTTTCGCAAACACAACGAAGGGCGGACGCGGAAAAACCGGCGTCCGTCCCCATTATATAATAGAATGATTGTTTTTTCTACCCTGAAAATCCTTCATTCGACGAATTTATTCCATGCGGAATGCTTGCATCCTGCGGTTCACGATGGAGATCAGGTCCTGTTCATAGCGGGTAAGATGCGTGTCCTTGCGGCAGCAGATAAAGAATTTATAATTGAATTCCGAATGCCGCAGGGGATAAATATGGATGCGCGCCCTGTCCGGCGAAGCGTCGGACACAAAGGAGCGGGGCATCAGCAGCACCGAGCCGGTGCGGGCGGCGATTCCCTTGGCGGCTTCCAGGTTGTGCGTTTCCAGCAGGACGCGGGGGGACAGGGCGAACTGTTCAAACAATTGATCCTGGATCAGGCGGACGGCGTGGCCCTTGTTCATGCTGATAAAGCTTTCGTTTGCCGCCTCCTGAATGTCCAGCAAGCTGCCGTCCAGGAAGCGATGGGCAAGCTCGGTGGATTTTGCGGCGATCAGCACCAGCTTGTCGTCCTCAATGAGGGTATAATCCAGGCTGCTCCGCTTCTGGGCCGTGGTGACCAGGGCGATATCGCATTCGCATTCCAGCACCATGCGCTCCAGCATCGCGCTGCTTCCTTCCTTCAGGCTCACGTGTACATAAGGGTATTTTCTGATGAATTCGGGAATCACCAGGGGCAGGAGCTGCTGCTCCCGCTCCGCCGAAATGCCTAAGCGCAGGTGCCCCACGGCCTCGTCCTTGATATCGGCAATCTGGGCGTGCAGGTTATGGTCGATTTGCTGGATTTTTTGAATGGATTCGATAAACAGCTTTCCGGCGTAGGTCAATTCGATCCGGCGCGCTTTCCGGTTGAAAATCTGCGTGCCCAGCTCCTCCTCCACGTGCTTGATGATCTGGCTCAGGGCGGGCTGGGAAATATACAGCTTCTTGCTGGCCGCCGTGATGGACCCTTCCTGGACGATGGTCAGGATGGCCGGCAGGTATTTCGGATTGATCATTGCAGTTCCTTTCATCCAACCGCGGGGCGGCTGCTAAAAATATATAAACGCCATGCTGATTATAGCATGGCGCTGAAGGGATAGCAATTGACCGGCGATTCCCATTTTGTGCATACAATAGAGCGCGTCAGTGGTGCCACACGTTTTCCGCCTGCTGGATGCGCCGCAGGACGGGCAGGGCCTCCGGGCTGGAAAACCACGCGAAGGTAGATTCCGGCACCATGCGGCGGAAGGCGTTCAGATCGTTCTGCTTGAGCGCCAGCCGGGCGGCGGAGGCGCTGATGGGCGTCTGGCCGTCGCCCGTCTTTCGGGGGATCACCCGGCAGGCCACGCCGGAAGCGGGCAGGGTGGCTTCCATCACCCGGTTATAGATCCCGGTCGCCTCGCTGAACGGTTCCTCGCCCACGAAGCGGGCGGTGATATGGAGGGCGGCGGCGATGCGGAGGAAAATGGCCAGATCCAGCCGGGCCTGGGCTTCCACCACCGTTTTCTGATCCTTCAGAAAATAGCTGGGGAAGGTGGCGCTGGAAATCATGTAGGGCCCGCAGTCGTGGAGCGCCACGTTGGGCAGGTGGGCCACGCCTTTCTGCACCAGCATTTTCCGCACAGAGGCGGGCACAAGGCTCAAATCCTCGCTGACCACGAAGAGATGCAGGGTGTCGCAGGCCGCGGCGGCGGTTTCCGCCAAATACTGGTGGCCCAGGGTGAAGGGGTTGGCGTTCATGACCACGGCGGCGGAAACGCCGTCGGGCCGGGCGGTTTTTGCCAGGGAGGAAAGATAGCTCTGAAAGCCGTCCTTCCGGTTTTCCATAAAGACCAGCTTGTCCGGCACCCGGGCGATTTCGTAAAAGCCCAAATCGCCGAAGAATTTGGCGGCGTCCGGCTTGGTGTACAAAAACAGGCGCACGTTGCCCCGGTCGGCCTGCACGGCCATCAGATGGGTGATGATCTCGTTCAGCAGGCCTTCGCCCTGGTGACCGTGATCCACCGCGAAGCAGCGCAGGGTGCTGCCAAAGCAGCTGCCCGTGGCGACGAGCTGATAATCGTCGTCATACATGCCGCAGATGTAATCCAGGTTCTTGTCCCGCTGGATGCCCTCATGCTCCAGCAGCCGGTCCACCTGCTCCAGGGCGCGCCGGTCTCCGGGGCCGATGGGGGAAATAAAATAGCTCATGGGGCTTCCTCCCGCAAAAAATGAAGCAGATAGCACATGGCCAGCATATCCGCGCTGCCGCCGGGGGACAGGTTGCGGCTCACCAGGTACGCGTCAAAGGACGCTATCGACCCCTTGGAGGGGAAAGGCGCTTGCCAGAGCATACCGGCGGCCACGGCCTGCATGCCCTCCAGCATGTCCATGCCGCCCCGGTGGAGTACGTTGGTGTCCATGTTCCGCGTTATGATCGCCAGCAGCGCCGCGCAGCCCGCGTCATTGAGGGACAGGCCTTCCCGCAGTCCCGCTTCCAGCTTGGGCAGGCCCACGTCCCGAACCAACGGGAAGCCCTGCTCCGCCTCGCCGCGAACGCCCGTCACGCCGTATTGCAGATACAGCTTTTGCCCGTTGCTGCGGGCGGTTTCGGGGGTCAGGCCGGAAAAGTCTTTCGCCGTGAGGCCTTGGGTCATCTCTCCGCAGAGAGAAAGCAGGGCGTCCGGCTGTACCCATTTTTCCCGGCCCAGCCTGCCCGCCGATGCGCAGAGCAGGCCCAGGGAAAAGATGGCCCCCCGGTGGGTGTTCACCCCCGCCGTGGCTTTGAGCATGGCGCCCTCCGCCACGCGGCCGTGCGTCCGGAGCAGGGCAAAGGCCTCCGCCGGGGGCTGTGCGGCCGTTTCCGCCCCTATTTTGGCGCATTGCAGGAAATAGGGGTACAGGGCGGCGGCGCTGGCGGAAAAGGTGAACACGTCCATGTCCCGGTGGCTGCCGTTGTGGTTCCTGTCCACCAGGCCGGGCTTGGGCGTCACCAGCACCTCGTACAGCAGGGCCTGGCAGGCCAGCCGGGCCACGGTTTCGCTTTGATCCAGCACCAGGGCCTGACGCAGGATGCGGTCTGTTTCCTGCCGAAGCTGCTCCACCGTATGGCTTCGGGAACGGGCGCAGACCCGCGCGTCCTGCCCGCAGAGCAGGCATTTCCGCCCGGACAGGCCCAATTCCTGCCGCTCCACCTTTTCGCCGTTTGGCCGCAGCACGTCCAAATCGAACAGCCTGCCCATAGGCGAAGCTTCCTCGATGTCCGCCGTCATGCGCTTTACGTCCATGGGGGAGAGGGGCAGCACATAGTACGCCGCGCAGCCCGTAAACGCGTCTTCAAATTCCGTGTGGACGGGCTTGGCATTCAAGCGCAGAAAGCCCTGCCTGAGCAGCCTTTGCCCTAACTGCATCCCGGCGCGGATGAGGGGACTGTCCTTTTCCGGGCCGGGAATGTTCATGGTAAAGCACAAAAGCGTCTGCCCGTATTCCTTAAGCAGCGCCTGCTGCCGCAGGAAGCGCCTTTCCCGCGCCTCCATCATATCCTGTACGGTCACGTCCATGCAATGCCTCTTTCTAAAAAACAGCAAGGCGCTGAAAAGCGCCTTTTGCTGTTTTCAGTTCACAGAGAATTGGTATCAGTAGTGCTTCACCTGGCGCACCACGTCCATGATGGTGCCGTCGCGGGCTTCGATGATGCCCACGATGCGGTCCTCAAACTGAACGGGTTCCGGCTCGCCCACGATGGAATAAGCGATGTCCCGCAGCTCCTCGATGGTCTTGAGGGGCACGCAGTCTGCCTTTTGCAGGCATTCCAGCAGGTCGTGGCGGTTGGGGTTCACGGCCACGCCGTAGTCCGTCACCACGATGTCCACGGATTCGCCGGGGGTGGTCACGGTGGTCACTTCGGAGCAGATGGCCGGGATGCGGCCCTGGAGCAGGGGGCAGATGACGATGGTACACTTGGCGCCCTGGGCTGTGTCGGGATGGCCGCCCTGCGCGCCGGTGATCACGCCGTCGGAGCCGACCACCACGTTGCAGTTAAAGTGTACGTCCACCTCCAGGGAGGCCAAAATCACGTAGTCCAGCTTGTTCACGAAAGCGCCCTTGTTGAAGGGGTTGGCATACGCCCCGGCGGTGATGCGGTGGTGGGCCGGGTTGATCACGTTGGAAACGGCGTCCAGGTCGAAGGCCTGGGTGTCCATCAGCACGCGCACCATGCCGCGGTCCAGCAAATCGCACATGGGTTTCGTTAAGCCGCCCACGCCGAAGCCCATCTTGATGCCCCGCTCCTCCATGATCTTGGTCAGCGAAATGGTGGACGCGATGGACGCGCCGCCCACGCCCGTCTGGTAGGAGAAGCCCTCCTTGAAGTAGGGGGTATTCACCACCACCTGGGTGCAGTATTCCGCCATCATGAGCTTCCGTTGGTCGGTGGTGGGCTTGGCCGCGCCGGTGGCGATTTTTTCGGGAATGCCGATGGCGTCCACCACGCACACATAGTCCACCTTGGTCATGGAAATGTGGGCGGGGAAGTTGGGGAAGGGCACCAGACAGTCCGTGATGGCTACCACGTACTCGGCGCAGTCGCCGTCCACGTGGGAATAGCTCAGCACGCCGCAGTTGGTTTTGCCGCCGATGCCGCGCAGGTTGCCGTAATCGTCGGAGGTGGGCGCGCCGATGAAGGCGATATCCACCTTGGTTTCGCCCGTCACCAGGGAGCGCACGCGGCCGCCGTGGGAACGCATGATCGCCAGGCCCTTGAGCTTGCCGTCGGAAATGGCCTGGCCGATCTTGCCGCGCACGCCGGAGGCTTCGATGCGGGTGATGGTGCCGTCCTCGATCATGGGCACCAGGGGATCGTGGGCCTTGCCTAAGGAGGTGGCGGCCAGGGTGATGTTTTTCAGGCCCATCTTATGAATTTCTTCCATCACCATGTTCACGATCAAATCGCCCTCGCGGAAATGATGGTGGAAGGATACGGTCATGCCGCTGTGGGCCTTGCACTTCACCAGCGCCTCGTGGATGTCCTTCACCAGCTTGTTGTGGTCGTTTTCCATCACGGGGCGGATGATCGGCCCCTGGCGGCGGAAGGGCACGCCGTTTTTATAATTGTTGCCCTGGAAGGGTTCTTTGCCGGTTGCCTTCAAAATCTCATCGGGGATTTCCCGACCGACTGCGTTTCTCATCTTACAAATCCCCCTTGTATACGCCGCTGGCCTTGGCCAGAGCCAAGGTGCGCTTCGCGCCGTCATAGAAAGCGATGTCGATCATCTTGCCGTCCACCGTGAACACGCCGATGCCCTGGGCCTTCTTGGTGTCGATTTCCCGCACCACCTTCTCGGCGAAGATGATGTCCTTGGGCTTGGGCGTATAAATCTCATGCACGATGGGGATCTGGCGGGGGTTGATGATGGATTTCCCGTCGAAGCCCATGGTGTGAATGGTTTCCACGTCCCGGCGGAAGCCCTCCATGTCGTTGAGGTTCGTGTACACCGTGTCGAAGCACTGCACGCCTGCCGCGCGGGCGGCGATGATCATGTGCTGCCGCGCGCCCATGAGTTCCACGCCGGTGCCGGAAATGGTGGTCTGCAAATCCTTGGTATAGTCGCCGCCGGACAGGGCGATGCCGAACAGCCGGGGGCTGGCCTGGCAGATTTCAAAGGCGTTCATCACGCCCCGGGCGGATTCCAGGGCGGCCATGATGAGGGTGCGGCCTTTTTCCACGCCGAATTCCTCTTCCGCCGCTTCCACCGCCGCTTCCACCTTTTTCACGTCCTCCGCCGTTTCCGTCTTGGGGATGCGGATGCTGTCGCAGCCGCCCGCCACGGAGCAGCGGATATCCTCGATCCACAGGTCCGTGTCCAGGCCGTTGATGCGCACCACGCGCTCCACGCCCCGGTAGTCGATTTCCCGCAGGGCGTGGTACAGGGAATAGCGGGCCGCGTCCTTTTCCCGTTCGGCCACCGCGTCCTCCAGGTCCAGCATGATGGAGTCAGGCGCGTAGATGTAGGGATCCTTGATGAGGCTGGGCTTCTGGCAGTTCAGGAACATCATGCTCCGGCGAAGCCGTTTCAGATTGGGATTCATTTGATGACACCTCCCCAGGGCAGGCCGCCTTTGATGTCGTTGCTGCGGTACACCGCGCATTCCACCCGGGCCTTGATGGTGCAGTCCAGAGCGCCCTTGTCCACCACGGTCACTTTGGCGTCGGTCACTTCCAGGCGATCCAGGGTCTCATGGATCACCTTGCGGATCTGCTTGCCGTACTGGCGGATCACCGCGCTTTCCAGGTTCAGCTCCACCTTCCCCTCGCCCGGTTCCACAGTCACCATGCAGTCGCTGGATTCCACCGTGCCCGCCACGGCGGGCTTTTTGATCTCCATACGCTTGGCTCCTTTCTATTTGTATCTCTCTTTCGCGAGAAATCAATTTCAGTCAGGAATATCAGAAAGATCCCAGCACCAGCCCCAGCCCGGCGGCCAGCAGGATGGTTTTGGGCACGCTCCACTTGAATTTGAGCAGCACCACCAATGACGCCGCGCCGATCACCAGCGCGGGCCAGGACACGAAGCCCAGCAGGGTGCCCGCGTAGTTGGTCATGCTCTGCTGGATCATCACCGCGAAGATCATGCCGATGCATACGGGACGGATGCCGTAGAGCGCTTCGTCCATGAGCTTGCTTTCCTTGAATTTTTTCAGGAACATGGCGGCCAGCATGGTCACGGTGAGGGAAGGGAAAATGACGCCCACCGTGGCGGAGAGCGCCCCCAAGATCCCGGCGGTGCGCGCCCCGGCGAAGGTGGCGCAGTTCAGCCCCAGGGGGCCGGGGGTCATTTCGGCGATGGCCACGATATCGGCCACCTCCTGAGAGGTCATCCAGCCGTGGGAAAGCATCTGATCGTTGATGAGGGGGATCATGGACATGCCGCCGAAGCTGGTGAACCCGATCATCAGGAAGGAAATGAATAGCTCAAGATAAATCACGGCGATGCCTCACCTCCTGGATCAGAAGTCCCGCCGCCGCGCCCAGCAGCACGATCAGCACATTGTTCAGGCTGGTGAACAGGCACAGTGCCAGCGCGCCCAGGGCCACCACGTAGCAGGGGGCGTCCTTCATGCCGGATTTGAACAGCTTGAGCAGGGCGCTGAAAATGATGGGCACCACCGCCGCGCGCACGCCCACCATGGCCCGCGCCACGTAGGGATTATCCTTGGCGAGATCGTACAGGAACACCACGCCTAACATGATGATCACCGGCGGGATCACGATGCCCAGCAGGGCGGCCACCGCGCCGGGAATGCCCGCCACGTGATAGCCGAACAGCACGCTGGCGTTGCCGATCATCAGGCCCGGCATGGAACGGCCCACGGAAGTAAAGTCCAGCAGCTCCTCGTCGGTGATCCAGCGCTTCTTTTCCACGTATTCCTTTTGAATCTGCGCCACGATGCTCCAACCGCCGCCGAAGGTGAAGCAGCCGAATTTCAGGAACGTTTTGAAAACGTCAAGCGTTCTGGCCAGTTGTTCTTTCTTCATGCGTCGTCCTCAATGCGGAATGGTTCCGGGGCGGGGGCTTTCACCACCCATTTTTCGATACCGCCCCGCGCGTTTTCGGCGTCGGCGGGGCCGCCCACCATATGGGCTTCGCCCGGGAAAATGGCGCAGAAACAGCCCGCCTCCAATGTTACGGCGCTGCCCTGGGGCGCTCCGTTCAGCTTGCGGCCGTCCGCGCCGTTGGGCAGGGGTTCCGCGCTTTCCAGCCGCTTCCAGGGGATCAGGTGGATCACTTCCGCGCCCGCTTTGGCGATCATCAGATCAATGGTATGAAAGTGTACCTCAAACCGGCGCTGCTCCGGCGTTTTGGGCAGGTAGCTCTTTTCCCGCACTTCGCAGGGCGCGCCTTCGGGCTGCCCGGCGGCAAAGGCCCCGGCAATCTGTTCCGCGCCGGGGATCAGGCGCTCGTAGAGCGGCAGGCGGGAAATGCTGTCAACGATCATCGGTATCTATCCCCTTCGTTACGCGCTGAAATCGCCTTTGGCTTCTTCTAAATTGCAGTTGAAGATCCTTACTTTTTTGAAAGGATAGTTGTAGGCTCCGGCCAGGGTACACAGCAGCAGCACCTCGCTGCCCTTGGGCACCCACAGCCCGTCCGCCGACGTGATCTCCGGTTCCTTCGTGTCCCCGTCCGCGCTGACGGGCTGCCGATAGCGCTTGGCTTCCTCCAGCGGGGGAAAGGCCAGCACAAAGGAATCCCCCTCCTTCAGGCGCGCCCCGATGGGGTTGGCGCGGGAAAGGGAAAAGCTGAGCATGGGGTTGCGCTTGATGTTCAGCCAGGTGAACCATTCGGCGAGCTGCATATCGGTGCGGCCCTTTTCACCCTTCACGCACAGTACGGCGGCGCTGCGGGGCGGGGCGTTGCTGAACGCGTCGGAAACGGAGATGGTGTTCATGGAAGCTCCTCTTGAATCGTTCGGTCATCCTTATGAAAGAAGGTTTTAAATCAGGTAGGAAGTAGGAGGTAGGAGGTAGGAAGTTTATATAGTCCACAAAGGGAGATCAACGAGCATTTTGATGAACATAATAAAACCTCCTACTTCCTACTTCCTACCTCCTACCTGCTTTAAAGCGTCCTAAACTCAGTCGTCCACGGGATGATTCCGATAGTAGTTGATGAGGCAGCCGTCGGCGATGATCTGCCGCTCGTCGGGCGTCAGCGCGCCGAGGCTCACGGCGAAGGGCGTCACGGTTCCGTCTTCCTTCACGGCGTAGGCGGTGAATTCCGGCGTGCCCTCCAGCACGGCCTTGCGCAGGCCGGGAATGAATACCCAATCGCCTAAGGCGAAGGCGGTTTCATCCTTGACCAGCAGCGGCGCCATGCCCCAGTTGATGCAGTTGCTGCGGTAGCGCTTGGTGGCGTATTCCTTGGCTAAGTTGGCGGAAGCGCCCAGCACGCGCTGGCAGGACGCGGCCTGCTCGCGGGCGGAGCCGTCGCCGGGCTTTACGGCGAAGATGGTGGAGCCGATGTCGGTGTTTTCCGGATCGACCTTGACCACCTTGCCCAGCGCTTCGTAGACCTTCTTCACTTCCTCCGGCAGGCCCTTGCCCGCGATGCGGTCGCGCTCGATCTGGCGCACGGCCTTGCTGCGGCCCACGTACTGGGGATCCTTGCGGGAGAGGGCAAATTCGCTGAGCCGTTCGGGGTTGGAGCGGTAGGAGGAGGTTTCGCCGGAGGGGATCAGCTCGTCGGTGGTGGTCACCGGGTCGGTGATGTAAGAAACCACCTTCACCAGCAGATCGTCCGTCAGGCCGGGCTGCTCGGGCCAGTCCTTGATGTTGGGGCCGAACTTGAGTTCATGCTCCGGCTCCGCCTTGCCAAAGCCGAAGTATACGCGCTTGTCGTACACGGACTTGTCGAAGGCGTAGGGATATTTCTGGTACTTGATATCCAGATCGGTGGCCGGGGTCAGTTTGCCGTGGTTGATGGCGGTGGCGGCGATGGAACGGGCGTCCATGAGGGCGACGGCGCTCATCTGGCCCTCGCCGGGTTTGCTGCCTTCGCGGTTGGGGAAGTTGCGGGTGGTGTGGCGGATGGAGAATTCGCCGTTGGCGGGGGTGTCGCCCGCGCCGAAGCAGGGGCCGCAGAAGCATTCGCGGATGATCGCGCCCGCGGCGGCGATGTCTGTCAGCGCGCCGTTGCGCAGCAATTGCAGGTAGGCGGGCATAGAGCCGGGATACACGCTCATGGTGAACGCGCCGTTGCCGATGCTGTTGCCCCGCAGGATGTCGGCCACCGCGCACACGTTGTCATACGTGCCGCCGGAGCAGCCGGCCACCAGGCCCTGTTCCACCCACACGCCGCCGTCGCGCACCTTGCTGACCAGGTCGATCTTCGCGCCCACGATCTGCTTGTTGGCCCGCTCCTCGCACTCGTGCAGGATGTCCTTGGGGTTTTCCAGCAACTCGCGGATGGTGATGGTGTGGCTGGGATGCATGGGCAGGGCGATGGTGCTTTCGATGGTGGAAAGGTCAATGTATACGCAGCCGTCGTAGTACGCCACGTCGGCGGGGAAGAGCTGCTTGTAGGCTTCGGGACGGCCGTGGATGGTCAGGTATTCTTCGGTGGCCTGATCGGTCTCCCAGATGGAGGACCAGCAGGTGGTTTCGGTGGTCATCACGTCGATGCCGTTGCGGTATTCCATGGGCAGCTTGGCCACGCCGGGGCCCACGAATTCCATGACCTTGTTCTTCACATAGCCGTTCTTGTACACCGCGCCGCAGATTTGCAGGGCCACGTCCTGGGGGCCGACGCCGGGCTTGGGTTCGCCGTCCAGGTAAATCAGGATCACGCCGGGCCGGGCCACGTCGTAGGTGCGGCCCACCAATTGCTTGGCCAATTCGCCGCCGCCCTCGCCCACGGAGAGGGTGCCGATGGCGCCGTAGCGGGTGTGAGAGTCGGAACCCAAAATCATGCGGCCGCAGCCCGCCATCATTTCCCGGTTGAAGGAGTGGATGACGGCCATGTTGGTGGGCACGTAAATGCCGCCGTACTTATGGGCCGCGCTGAGGGCGAACATGTGGTCGTCCTCGTTGATGGTTCCGCCCACGGCGCACAGGCTGTTGTGGCAGTTGGTCAGCACGTAGGGCATGGGGAATTTCTTCATGCCGGAGGCCCGGGCGGTCTGGATGATGCCAACATAGGTGATATCGTGGCTGGTCAGGCTGTCAAAGCGCATTTGCAGGTGATCCATGTCTCCGCTTTTATTGTGCGCCTTCAGGATGCCGTAGGCGATGGTGCCCTGCGCGGCTTCCTCTTCGCAGACAGGCTTGCCCGCCAGCTTCGCCGCTTCCTGCGCGTCCGTGACGACCTGACGGCCATGCAGCAGATACACGCCGGAATCATACAGTTTCAACATGATGGTTCTCCCTTCGTTCAGTGGTATCGGGAAAAAAGAAGCGCCTGGGAGGCCCGCGAAAGGAGCAGGCCTCCACGGGCAGCTTCATACAGGGTATGGTCGCTTACGCAGCCTTCTTGTCCTTGCCGGTGATCTTCTTCACAAACGGCATGTAGATGGGGCTGAGCAGCAGCAGGATGCAGGCGGCCATCACGATGGCGGAGATGGGGGAACCGAACAGGCTTTCAAACACTTTGGCCACATAGTCGCCGAAGCCCATCTGGGCGGTGACGATGTGCGCTTTCTGGAAGGCCTGCGAGAAGTACTTTTCGCACATGCCTCCCAGCACCAGGCCAAGGACGATGGCGGCGCTGTTCAGGTGCATATACTTGACCACGATGCCCACGATGCCGGCGATCACCATGACGGTGACGCCCACGATGTTGCCTTCGGAGAAGGAACCGATGGTGGCAAGCAGCAGGATGATGGGGCCTAAGTAGTAGTAGGGAACGGCCAAGATCTGGGCGAACACCTTGGCGATGCCGATGGCCACGATAACCATCAGGATGTTGGTGACGATCATGGTGATGAAGGTGGCGGACAGGAATTCGGGCTGCACGTTCAGCAGGCGGGGACCCATCTGCACGCCCTTCAGGGCCAGAGCGGAGGCCATAACGGCCGCGGCGTTGCCGCCGGGGATGCCCAAGCACAGCAGGGGAACCATGGCGCCGCCGGTCGCGGCGTTGTTGGAGGCTTCGGAGGCGGCGATGCCGTCGATGATGCCGGTGCCGAACTTTTCAGGATACTTGGAGAGCTTGTTCTCCATGGTGTAGCACATGAAGGAGGCGATGGTGGCGCCCGCGCCGGGCAGGATGCCGACCACAGTGCCCACGATGGAGCAGCGGAGCAGGGTCATTTTGATGCTCCACAGTTCCTTCATGGTGGGCATCTTGGTGTTGACCTTGCCCTTGTTGCCCACGCCGTCCTCGGCGGAGAGGCGCTTCTTGGTGGTGGTCTGCTTGAGTACCTCGGTGACGGCGAAGAGACCGATCAAAACGGGGATCATTTCCATGCCGGACAGCAGGCTGGTCTGGCCGAAGGTCAGGCGGGCGACGCCGGCCATGGGATCCTGGCCGATGCAGGCCAGCAGCAGGCCCAGCAGACCGGAAATGATGGTGGTCAGGATATGCTCGGTATCCAGCACGATCAGGATGGAAAGGCCTAAGAAGGTGATGGCGAACATATCGCCGTTGCCGAAGGCCAGGGCCGCCTTGCTCAGGGGGGTGGCCAGCAGGAACATGACCAGGGCGGAGAACAGGCCGCCCACGGCGGAGGCCAGCAGCGCCACGCCCAGGGCCTTGCCGGCCTCGCCGCGCTGGGCCATAGGATAGCCGTCAAACGTGGTGGGGGCCGACGATGGCACGCCGGGGATCTTGAACAGGATGGCCGTGATGGAACCGCCGGTGATGGACGAGCAGTAAATGGCCGTCAGGAACACGATGGCGGGCACGGGACCCATGGTGTAGGTAAAGGTGAGGCCCAGGGCTACGGCCATGGTGGCCGATACGCCGGGCAGCGCGCCGAAGATGGTGCCTAAGATGATGGCCACGACGACCATCAGGAACATGGTGCCTCCGCCCCAGACAGCGCTAAGGCCGGAAACAAACATTTCACCTAAACTCATGTTTCAATTCCTCCTTAGAACAGATTTTCCAGGAACAGAGAGAAGGAACGCAGGAACGGCACCGTGCCGCGGGGCAGGCTGACCCCCAGCAGACCGCTGAACGCGATGTGCAGCAGTACGGCCAGCACGCAGGCGAGAATCGCCAGCCGCCACCACTTCTTTTCGCCCAGCAGCATGCCGTAGGCGAACATGAGCAGCGCAGCGGTGACCACGAAGCCCAAGGGTTCCAGGATGAAGGAGGCGATAACGAGAATCACCATGCCCAGGAACATCTTGGATTTGAGGAAAACTAGGCTGTTCTTGCCAAAGGCTTTGAAGGAGAATTCGGGATTGCCCTTGTTCTTTTTGATGATTTTGACGATATTGATGGCGATGCAGATCAGCAGCAGAATGATGATGACCTTGGGCCATACGCTGGGATGAAGAACGTTGGGGTTCTTCAGATAGCTCTTGGGAACCTTGGCCTCCAGCACGTGCGTGAAGTACGTATACCCCAGAAACACGAACAGGAGGACGTTGCAGATCAGTTCAAACAAAGGATTTCAGCTCCTTTTATTTTCGTTTGAATCATGGAAACCGTGGAGGAGAAGCATCTCCTCCACGGCCCAGTGTGCTTTGTCCTGCCGGATCACTTCAGATCGTCGTAATCCTTTTCCAGGGTTTCCTGCTCGAACATATAGTCGCGCAGGTCTTTGTATTCGCTCAGGCAGAAGGCCTGCAGCGCTTCACCGGGAGCGGGAACCTCACGCTGGTCGTAAGCGGCGGCCTTGATGAATTCCTGCCAGGTGGCGTCGCTGCGGCATTCTTCCACGGCGGCAACAATGGCGTCGATGGCGCCCTGGGGGGTGCCCTTCTTGGCGAAGATGGCGCGCCAGGGACCGGCGTAGCTGTCAATGCCCAGTTCGGCGGTGCATTCGCAGTCGGGCATCACGTCGATGCGGTGTTCGCAGAATACCAGCAGGGGGATGATGTCGCCGGATTCGATCAGGCCGCTCATGTCGTCATAGCCGCCCACGGACAGGTCCACGTGGCCGCCGGCCATGTCACTGTTGGCAGCGGAGCCGGAATCGTAGGTGACGGGGTTCAGGGCCAGGCCCTCGGTGGCGATTTCAAAGCACATGCCGTCCACGCCGGTGGCGGTCAGCATAGCCACGGACACTTCATAAGGATGGGCGGCGGCATATTCCTTCAGATCGGAGAAGGTCTTGATGCCGTACTTTTCCATCTGCTTGGCGGAACCGGCCAGCATGTTGATGGAGTGAACCAGGATCACTTCGCACTCGAATTCATCCTTGAAGTTGAAGTCCATGTTGTCCATCATGTCCTGGATGTACAGGCTCTGGGTGCCCAGCAGGAAGGTGTAGCCGTCGGCGGGCTCTTTGTAGGCGAAGGTGGCGCCGGTCACGCCGCTGCCGCCGGTTTCATTGCGCACGTCCACGGGCACGCCCAGCTTGTTCTGGAGCAGGGTGGCCATGGGCCGGATGGTGCCGTCGGCGCCGCCGCCCAGGCCCCAGGGGCACACGACGGTGATGCCGCGCTCGAACTTCCAATCGTCAGCGGAAGCTACGGCGCACAGGCTGATGAGCATGATCAGAGCAAGAAACAGAGCAACGATCTTTTTCATGGGTAATTCCTCCTGATGTGTATTTCTTAAGCTGCCTTGCATTGAACCTCAATCGCAGGCGGCATAAGTTTGAATGGAGCGCGAAGACGGGCATTTTTCGTGGTTTCAAACCGTTGAACGGTGTATTTTTGAAACGCTCTCTACAAATTATATTATCTGATTCGATTCAGAAGCGCAAATACATATATATTTATGATTTTCATAAGATAATGCTTATGGAACGCACCGCCGCCTTTTTGCGCGGGCAAAGAAAGCGGCGCGGGGCCGGAAAACATGGATGGAGTTTTGATTGACAGATGGAACGATTATGGTGTAATCTGTTCATGAAGCAATAAACGAACAGAATTTTTCATGACCCCGATCGACGTCGACAGGAGGAAACAGCCATGGCTTCCTTTATTCTTTCTCTTTCCACCCATGTTTTGGCGGACGAAAGCCTTCCCGCCGTCCGCCACGGGTTGGATATCCTGCGCCGGGACATGCGCGCGGCCTTGACGGAGGGCGGGCCGGAAAATGTCATCCGGCTTTCCATCGACCCCGCTTTACCGGCGGAAGCGTATTCCGCCCATGTAACGCCGGAGGAAATCACCCTGCGCTGCGGCGACGATTTGGGCGCGGCCTACGCCCTGCTTTCAGTCAGCGAACGGCTGCTGGAGGTGAAGCCCCTGGGCTGGTGGATGGGGCTGTCGCCGAAGCGGCTGGGAACCGTGTCCGTCCCCTGCCAAAGCTGGGAAAGCCCCAAGTATAAAGTGCGCTTCCGGGGCTGGTTTGTCAACGACGAGGTGCTTTTTTCCGGCTGGCACAGCGAGGAAAACGCCCGGGCCGAGGTGTGGGAGCGGGTGTTTGAAACGGTGCTGCGCTGCGGCGGCAACATGGTGATTCCCGGCACGGACCGGGGCTTCGACGGCCACACCCTCAATGAAATGGCGCTGGAACGCGGCTTGTGGCTCACCCAGCACCACACGGAGCTGTTAGGCGCGAAGATGTTCGCCCGGGTCTATCCCGATCTCCAGCCCTCCTACACCCTGTACCCGGACAAATACGAGGGGCTGTGGCAGGAATCCATCGACCGGTACGCGGGCAAACGCATCGTGTGGGCCGTGGGCTTCCGGGGCCAGGGCGACCGGGCCTTCTGGGAGGACGACGGGGAAGCGGACACTGCCGAAAAGCGCGGCGCGTTCATCGCGCGGGTCATGGAGCGGCAGATGGAGCTGGTGCGGCAAAAGGACCCCGCCGCCCATTTCTGCACCAACCTGTACGGCGAAATGATGGCCCTGTACCGGGAAGGGCATCTGCCCGTGCCGGAGGGCGTGATCAAATTATGGGGCGACAACGGCTTCGGCAAAATGGTGTCCCGCCGCCAAAACAACGACAATCCCCGCACCGACGCCATGCCCGCCGCCGACGAACCGGGCGAAAACGGCATTTATTATCACGTCAGTTTTTATGATTTGCAGGCCGCCAACCACATCACGCCCCTGCAGAACCCGCCCCAGATGGTGGCGGACGAGCTGAAAACCATCCTGGATCACCGCGCGGACACGCTTTGGAACGTCAACGTGGGTTCCATCTATCCCCATCCCTTCCTGCTGGACCTGGTTTCCCGCATGTGGAAAACGGGGACATATGACGCCGAGGAAGCCGCCAGGGATTTCGCCCGGCAGTATTACGGCGAAGAAAAAACGGCTGCTCTGTTCACCGATTACGCGGAATGCGCCGTTTTCTACGGCCCGCATTTAGACGACCGGGCGGGGGATCAGTATTACCATTGGCCCCTGCGCGCCCTGGCCCACGCCCTGCTCTGCGGCGAAACGAACCAGCCTGTCGATTCCCTGCGCTGGGCCGCCGAAGGGGACTTTGAACAGCAGGCCCGGCATTTGGCGGCAATTGTAAAGCCAGGCGTCACCGCCTGGCGGGAATATGTGCGGAAAGCGCGGGCGGCCATGGACGCCTTGGAGGACGCCGCCGCCTGCCGCCTCCAGGATCGGGAATATCTGTACGGCCTCCTTCACCAGACCGGCTGCGAAGGGCTGTACAGCTTCTGTCAGGCCTGCGTTCACGCCCTGCGGGGAAACGACTTGCAAGCCTGTCTTTGGACGGACAAGGCCCTGCAATGTCATCGGAAAGCGCTGGAAGCCATGGATCAGGTGCAGGGCCGTTTCGCCCACATTTACCGGAACGACTGCTTTTCCGGCGTGTCCGTGACGGTGCGGGTGCTGGAGGCCGTGCGGGCCTGGCTTCGCATCCGGGGCGACGGGGAATACCTGTTCAAATGGGAAAAGCAGTATCTGGTGCCCCGGGAGGAAGCGCTGCTTTCCTTGCAGTCCCACCGCACCACCCAGCTTTCCGACGATGACCTCTGCCTGCGCCTCCGGGGCGAAATCCCCCTGGAAACGGCCTTTTAAGGGCCACGCAAGGGAGACGTTGGGGACTCTCCGCCCCCAAGCCCCCGACCAGGGGCGTGACGCCCCTGGACCCTCACTTGGCGAAATAGCTTTGTGTAGATATTCCAAAAGAACGCCGCCTGTCGCGCTGGAGTTTACGGAAGTTTGATGGCTTCTGGCCCAAGAAAGCCAGGAAAATCCCAGGGGAAAGCGAGCTTTCCACCTGGGATTATTCCTCGGCTTTCCCCGGATGCAAAGCATCCGGGTTGGCCGCTTTCAGCGGCCGGGCCAGAAGCACAAGGCCGTAAAATTTTGCTATCCTTGTTCATGCATCAGCGGGAACCAAGTTGTCTCTACGCATTGCGTAATTTCCGCAGGAGAGGGTGCAGGGGATCATCCCCTGCCGCGGGGACGAACCGCCGATGACCGCCGGTGGCGGGAATTTCATCGGCGGTGAGATCAGGCGAAAAGGAGCAATCTCCCCATGAAGGGGAGTTGCGACTATTGAGCCTGCGGAACTGGGGCCGCGGAGGCCCCAGGGT
>JAFSNT010000268.1 GCA_017443295.1 Clostridia bacterium | reverse complement strand
GGACGGCGCTTTGATCGCCGCCGCCACCCTTTCCAATCGCTACATCACCGACCGTTTCCTGCCCGATAAGGCCATCGACCTGGTGGACGAAGCCTGCGCCATGATCCGCACGGAAATGGATTCCATGCCCCAGGAGCTGGACGAAATCCGCCGCCGCATCATGCAGCACGAAATCGAGGAAGCCGCCCTGAAAAAGGAAACGGACGCCCTTTCCAAGGAACGCCTGAATACTCTGCGCAAGGAGCTTTCCGACATGCGGGATCAGTTCCAGGAGATGCAGACCCGATGGGAGAACGAAAAGAATGACATCGGCAAGGTGCAGAAGCTGCGCGAGGACATCGAGCGGGTGAACGCCGAAATCGAAAAAGCCAAGCAGAAATACGATCTGACCAAGGCCGCCGAATTGCAGTACGGCGAATTGCCCCGCCTGAAAGCCCAGCTGGAGGAAGCCGAAAAGGAATCCCCCGTGCAGAACACATTGCTTCGGGACAAGGTGACGGAGGACGAAATCGCCCGCATCGTATCCCGCTGGACGGGCATCCCAGTGAACAAGCTGATGGAGGGCGAGCGGGAAAAGCTGCTCCGCCTGCCGGACGTGCTGCATAAGCGGGTCATCGGCCAGGACGAGGCCGTGGAAAGCGTCAGCGAAGCCATCCTGCGCTCCCGCGCCGGGGTGGCGGACGAGAACCGGCCCATCGGTTCCTTCCTGTTCTTAGGCCCCACGGGCGTGGGTAAGACGGAGCTGGCGAAAACCCTGGCCGAAGCCCTGTTCGACGACGAAAAGAACCTGGTGCGCATCGACATGACGGAGTACATGGAGAAATTCTCCGTCAGCCGCCTCATTGGCGCGCCTCCCGGATACGTGGGCTACGAGGAAGGCGGCCAGCTCACCGAAGCGGTGCGGCGGCATCCCTATTCCGTGGTGCTGTTCGACGAAATGGAAAAGGCCCACCCCGACGTGTTCAATATCCTTTTGCAAATCCTGGATGACGGCCGGGTGACCGACAGCCAGGGCCGCACGGTGGACTTCCGCAACACCATTTTGATCATGACCAGCAACTTAGGTTCCAGCCAGATTCTGGACGGCATCGACGCAAACGGACATTTGTCCGACGAAGCGAAAGCCGCTGTTCAATCCCTGCTGCGGAGCCACTTCCGCCCCGAATTCCTGAACCGGATCGACGATACCGTCATGTTCACGCCGCTGGACAAGGCCCAGGTGCGCTCCATCGTGGACCTGCTGCTGAACCGGCTGAAAGGGCGCTTGAAGGAAAAGCAGCTGAACCTGCGCCTCACCGACGCGGCCTTCGACCGGCTGATGGATTTGGGCTACGATCCCGTTTACGGCGCGCGGCCCATGAAGCGGGTGCTGCAATCCAAGGTAGAAACCCTGGTGGCCCGCAAGCTGATCGCCGGGGACATCCTGCCGGGCCAGACCATCGTGGTGGACGCGCCCAGCGGCGAAGACTTTACAGCGTCAGCGGAATAAAACAGCCCATAACCAAGGGCCGGAAGCGCTTTTCTTCCGGCCCCTTTTTCATCTTTCCATTGGAAAATGAATACTGAAAACTTAAGATTGAAAAATGAAAAATATTGATAGCGTGGTACGCTTTATCAGTTGTATTGCATACCATGATGGAAAGGGGGTGGCGGGGGTGAGCTTATCGGAGCTGCGCACCAAGGACGTGGTGAATACCCGGGACGGCAAGCGCCTGGGCAAGGTGATGGACATCGAATTTGACGAAACGGACGGGCGGGTGGACGCCATCGTGGTGCCGGGGGAATTTAAGGTGGGCAGCATGCTGCGGGGAGAAAAATGTGGCATTGTGATCCCCTGGCAGCGCATCTGCAAGATCGGGGAAAACGTGATTTTGGTGGAGCTGGAGCTGGGGGACGTCATCGACGACTAAAATTTCGCTTTTATGGAAACATTTTTGAAACAATTTCGTAAAAAATGATAGACAAACGGCACTAAATACGGTATAATTCAACGCGGGACACAACAAAGTGTGGAAAAACGCCAACGATGAAGGAAAAGGATGATGCAGGATGAAGTGCCAGTTCTGTAATTGCGAGGACAGCCGCGTGGTGGATTCCCGTCCAACGGACGACGGCAATTCCATCCGCCGCCGCAGGGAGTGCATTCATTGCGGCCGCCGTTTCACCACCTATGAAAAGGTGGAGGTGCAGCAGCTTTTGGTGGTGAAGAAGGATAATTCCCGCGAGCTGTTCTCCCCCCAGAAGGTGCGCAGCGGCATCATCGCGGCCTGCCACAAGCGGCCCGTTTCCGCGGCGGAAATCGAAAAGGTGGTCAATTCCATCGAGCAGATGGCGTACAATAATTTGCAGGAGGAAATCACCACCCGCCAGATCGGCGAAATGGTGATGGAGGCCCTGCGCAAGCTGGACGAGGTGGCCTATATCCGCTTCGCCTCCGTGTACCGTTCCTTTACCGATATTCCCACCTTCATGCAGGAATTGAAGGCGCTGGTGGAGGATCGGGACGAGAAGAAGGAATAAAACAGAGTGGAGAGTTGAGAGCGGAGAGTTGAGATAACAACGTTTGTCAATTTCAGGACGCATAGAAATCCAGCGGAACCGTTATTCCACGGGTGGCGGGCGGATATTTCCCGCACCCTCAATAGTCGCAACTCCCCTTCATGGGGAGATTGCTCCTTTTCGGGTGATCTCACCGCCGATTTGATTTCCGTCACTGGCGGAAATCGGCGGTTCGTCCGCTCCTACGGTCGAAAATCCGATTTGGCTGGAATACCCGTGGCGGGTGTGGCGATTGCCGCGTTATCCGCTGTAGGGGCGGATAATATCCGCCCGCCTTTGTCGGATGCAGCGAACGCGTGAAAATCCAACAAAACCGTTATTCCGCAGGGGTCGGCTGATATGATCCGCCCGGCGCGAAGCGGAAAAAAGGTGTTCTATAAAAGAATGTCGCTTTTTGAAAAGCGGCATTTTCTTTTGGCGGCTGCAATTACAATATCAGCAACGGGTTATCCGATCCAATAGGGGGACGGATTTGATGCCAAGCGCCAAAGGGTAATAGCGTTCAGCCCTGCGCGGCATGAAAGATTTGCTGATTTTAAGGCGATTCTCCCATTCATCCGCCCAAACGGCGCACATTAAACGGCCCCCGCCGGATTGGCGGGGGCCAGGGGATGATTGAATCGGTTTTAGTCCATCAGATCCAGCATGATGTTGAGCTGGCGCTGGTGGGCGGCGGACTCGTACTGGAGGAAGGTGAACTTCTTGCTGTAGCGGAAATCGCAGCGGCTGCAGAAGTACAGCACCAGGCTGGTATCGTCGCCGAACTTCTCTTCCAGGTTGATGGTTTCGCCCTTGCCCATGCGCAGATCGGTCAACTGTTCCGGCTCGTACTGGGTCAGATCGGTGATCCGGTTCAGCACGGTGAAGAATTCTTCCGTTACCTTGAAGCGGGTATTATCGGCAATGGTGTAATCAATCTTCAGGTTGCCGTCGCGGATGGTCAGGGTCACGGTGCCCACGATGTAGGTGTTGGAGGCGACCAGTTCAAAGGTCTGGGTGCCTTCCTTGGAAGCGTCGAAGGGGGTGAACATGTACCAGGCGTCGGTGTTGTAGGGGTACAGGTTGGTATCGCGCAGCCGGGGGCCGAAAGCACACAAGGTGTTGTTCTTCATGAGCTCCGTGTCCAGCTTTACTATTTTCTTGGGATGGTCAGGATTAAGAGTACACTTATACTCTTTTTCGCCTTCTTCGGTCACGGTGGGCTGCTTGGTGATAGTACCGTTATCATACACATGGGCGTCGGGAACTATCGGAATAGGCCGGGTGTCTACGTGAGAACTGTTCAGTTGACAGATGCGCGTCTCCACGCCTTCATACGTGCAGTTGGGCTTTTGGGTTACCTTCCAAGCGCCCCAAACGTGGCCGTTAGTGAGATCAACGTCGCCAGAGGTGGTGACATCCTTTTGGCCGCAACCGCGCAGGCAGTTTCTGGTCGTGGTGGCGGGGGATACGCAGGTGGCAGCCTTCGTCACAGGAGAACCCCACTGGTGGCCCAGCGCGTCGAGCGTGGTATCTACATAGTAATTGCAGCCGGTGCGCATGCAGGATTGTCTCGACGTACCGGTGCCTTCACAGGTGGGCGCTTTGATCGTCACAGCAGTGCCGAGTTGGTGGCCCAGGGCAGCGATCGTTTCTTCTACATAGTGGCCGCAACCGCGTTTGCATGTTTTCCTTCTGGTGCCAGTCTCGGTGCAGGTGGCCGTTTTGGTAATCGTCCAATCATTGGGCATATCATGGCCCAGCGCACTGGGATGGGTGGTCACTACGGCCTCGGTTGGATGATGTATCCCGCAGGTTGTGCAATAGGTTTCCTTTTCGGTTGTGCCCTCGGCGGTACAGGTGGGCGCTGTAATGACTTTTTCTTTGGTTGTCCACTTGTGACCGATGGCGCTGATTTCTTCCGTGCCGATCTTTTGACCGCAGGCTACGCAGTACTTATCCCGACTGCCCGTCTCAGTACACGTGGGCTGCTTTGTGACATTATAGCTATAGCCCATACTGCCGTGAACATCGCAGCCATCCGCCATAGCAATCGCGGTCAACCCCAGCAGCAGCGCGAGGACGGCGGTGAAGAGAACCAATTTGCAGATGAAGCGTCCCTTTTTCATCTCGATACTTCCCCCTTTATGATGCGTTTGCGTCGGCACAATCAGGCATTTGGCCGACGAGTTCTTATTGCCGAAGAACCCGACCGGTCATTTCCCTGTCCGCACGACGCAGGGCCGCGCTTCCGTTTCCCCTCCGGCGCTGCCGGATACGACGAAAAAGAAGCACAACCTCCCGGAAAATTCGCCTGATTCTTCATAGAAATAATATCACATTTCTTGTGTGAAAGTGTTAAGCAATGATACTAAAAATGTTAAAAAACTGGATTAAAATTGTTAAAAAAGTGCTACAATGCGAAATATTTCCAGATTATGTAACCCAATTGTTGCGAGAATGTGTTTACAGGGCGGCGGGGGCGCATACCATGAAAGGGGGAGGGGAAAAGCGGAAAATGAAGAGAAAAACGGGGAAGGAGGCCTGCGGCGGGCGGCGCGTCCTGCGGTGGGCGCTGATCGTCGCGCTGATCCTGGCGGCGGCGGGCTTCTGGATGGAAAAAAATTTGGAAACAGTGATCCTGGATATGGCCTATGCCCGGGCGGAGGCCATGGCGGTGGAATATATGCACGAGGCCGTGCGGGACGTGATGGGCGACGAAATTTCCTATCAGGATATGATCACCGTGCGCACTGACGAAAGCGGGCGGGTGACCATGCTGCAGGCCAACGCCGTGCGCATGAACGAGCTGGCCTCCTTTACGGCCCTGCAGGCCCAGGCCAGCCTGGAAAGCGCCGACGCACAAAGCGTGGCCATTCCCCTGGGGTCGGCCCTGGGCATCCCGTTCTTATCGGCATTGGGGCCAAAGATCAGGGTGCGCATCGTGCCGGTGAGCGCCGTGTCCGCCGCCTTTTCCACAGAATTTGAATCGGCGGGCATCAACCAGACGCGGCACAAAATTTATCTGTCCCTGCGCACCACGGTGCGGCTGGTGATCCCCAGCGGGGGCAGGCAGGTGTCCCTGGGCAGCCAGGTGCTGATCGCCGAATCTATCATCGTGGGCGACGTGCCCCAGTCCTACGTGCAGGTGCCGGAGATGGGGGACGCGCTGAACTTCGCCATACCGGAGTAGGAAAAAAGAAAGCGGAAAGTGAAAAGTGGAAATTTATCATGTGCATACCGCTGAAAGCACGCACGGTTTTCAGATTCCAAAATAAAAAACAAAATAAATCTTCACTTTTCACTTTTCATTCCCCCCTCTGTCTTCTTCGGCAGCAGGGGGTAAAGTTTTATTGGAAATACTTTCGTAATAGATTTAATGATTTCTTAACCTGCGCGTTTGCTGTGAAAAGAAGGAATATTTTGAATTGCGTAAATATTTCAAAATTATGTAGAAAAGATGAAGAAAATGCTGTATAATGTCGAAAGAGTTGAAAGGAGGCGAAACGCCGTGGCAATGCCTGATCCTTATTCGCCCAACGGACGCCGCGAGCATCGAAGGCGTTCTCGCTTTCGGATCTGGAACCGCTTCGTGCTGGCGGTGGGCTACCTCGCCCTGGCTTACGGCCTGGCGCGGGGCGTGATTTATCTGCTGGTGCTGGCGAAAGATTGGCTGTGACGCGTATGAGAGAAAGAGAAGAAACAAGGGAAAAACGGCGCGCCCCCCGGCTGGTTCGGCGGCTGGGCGCGATTTTGACCCTGGCGCTGGCCCTCACCCTGGCGAACGTGTTTTCGCCGTATATCAAGAATTGGGTATACCGCCTGCTGCCGGGGATAGATTATCAAAGCGCCGTTACGCAATTGACCCATGAAATGGAAAAGGCCGGGGAGCTGATCGCCGTGCGTTATACGGACACCGGCGTGATGACCGGCACAAGGGACGCCCTGTGGGTTGGCACGGTGAGCAAGGTGACGGCCCCTTACCTGTATGAAATCGGCTTAGGGATCAAACTGGAGGACGTGAAGCTTGAGATTGGGGAAAATGAACTGATTGTGATCGTGCCCCAGCCCCAGGTGCTTTACGACCAATTTCAGGTGACGGGGGATGTCCAGAAAAACGATTTCTGGGGCTTGCTAAATGAACAGCGGTTTCAGCAGATACAGAACGATCAGCGCGATGCCTGCCGACAGGCCTACTTGGGCGATCCCCAATGCCTGGAAAAAGCTTGGGATGCCTCCTGCGAGCAGCTGGAAGCCCTGTTCCGCCAATGGACGGGGGAGAATTTGCAGCTGCGGTTCCTGCGGGAAGGGGAATAAACGAATGAAAGGGTGGATGCAATGGTAATCCTGGAATTTCTGGTACAGGTGCTGCTCAACGCAAATTTGGACGCTTTTTCGATCTCGTGGAACTGCCTGACCATCGTCGGCCTGTGGGGCATTTTCCGCAAGTGCGGCGTAAAAGGCTGGTGGGCGCTGGTTCCCCTCGCCCGGGAATACAAGCTGGGAATGTGCGCGGGACGCGAGTCGGAAGGCCGCGTGCTGACGGTCGTGGTCGGCTTGATGAATGTGGGCAACGCCGCCGCTTTATTCCTGGATCAGGAAAGCTCTCTTTACCTGTTTATCGCCGCCATGGTGTTCATGCTGCTGGTGATCCAGTTTATCTATACGATCCGCATCGAGCTGGGCCTGATCGAGGTATTCGGCCAGAAAAAATGGTGGATCATTCCCTGGGCGCTGCTGGACAACATCGTGGCCCCCCTCTGGGGCTTCCATAAGAAGTTCCAGCCTCTGTGGACTGTGGAGGACATCCAGAGCGAGGCGTCCAATTTCTTCTCCGGCTCCAAGGCTCAGGTGCTGGATCGGGGCCTGACGGTGAACTTAGAGGAACGCACCGCCACGGAATTCTTCAAGAAAAAGTACTTGCTGCGGGATATCCACATGTACATTCAGCCCGGCCGCATGGTGCTGCTGCTGGGCGGCTCCGGCGCGGGCAAAACCACCTATCTGAACGCCGTGAACGGCTACGAAAAGGCCAAGGCGGAGGTGGTGCTCAACGGCACGAATATGTACAAGCAT
>JAFSNT010000267.1 GCA_017443295.1 Clostridia bacterium | reverse complement strand
CTTCCCGCAGGGGGGTGAACCACTGGCCGTTGTAAACCAGTTCCGCGAAAGTGATGCTCAGCTTCTGCTTTTCGTGCATGGTCATCTAATCCAGGCACACGCTTTCCAGGTATTCATGGGCCTTGTACAGGATGGTGCCGCCGGGGGTTTCGTATACGCCGCGGCACTTCATGCCCACCAGCCGGTTTTCCACGATGTCCAGCAGGCCGATGCCGTTCTTGCCGCCCAGCTCGTTGAGCTTCAAAATGATTTCCTTGGCGGTCATGGCTTCGCCGTTCAGCTTCACGGGCTTGCCCTGGTCAAAGTCCAGGGTGATATAGGTGGGTTCGTCCGGCGCGTCCAGGGGAGAAACGCCCATTTCCAGGAAGCCGGGCTTTTCGTACTGGGGTTCGTTGCCGGTGTCTTCCAGGTCCAGGCCCTCATGGCTCAGGTGCCACAGGTTCTTGTCCTTGGAATAGTTGGTTTCCCGGTTGATGCGCAGAGGCACGTTGTGGGCCTCGGCGTAGTCGATTTCTTCGTCCCGGCTCTTGATGCTCCATTCGCGCCAGGGGGCGATGATGGGCATGGTGGGGGCGAAGTGCTTGATGGCCAGCTCGAAGCGCACCTGATCGTTGCCCTTGCCGGTGCAGCCGTGGCAGATGGCGTCGGCCTTTTCTTTCAGGGCGATTTCCACCAGACCCTTGGCGATGCAGGGCCGCGCGTGGCTGGTGCCCAGCAGGTATTCTTCGTACACCGCCCCGGCCTTCATGGTGGGGATGATGTAGTTATCCACATAATCGTCGGTCAGATCCAGCACGTACAGCTTGGACGCGCCGGTTTTCAGGGCTTTTTCTTCCAGGCCCTCCAGTTCGTCGGCCTGGCCCACGTTGCCGGAAACGGCGATCACTTCGCAGTTGTTGTAGTTTTCCTTGAGCCACGGAATGATAATGGAGGTGTCCAGCCCTCCGGAATACGCCAATACGACCTTTTTGATGTCCTTCTTGTCCATGAGAAGTTCCCTCCTTGAATAAATACACGCTGATTATACCACGAAAGTCCGCCTTGTCAAGGGGATTTTATGTATTTTTATAAATATTTATACACAATATACAAATTGGCCGGAATTGGACGGAAAAAGACAGAGAAAAGGTAGGAGGTGGGAAGTAGGAGGTAGGAGGTTTTATAGTGTTCAGAGAATAGAAGTCAGCATCTCCCCACAGCGGACACTCTTAGCGCGACAGGTGTTTTTATCGAGATAGCATTATTAACCTCCTGCCTCCTACTTCCTACCTTCTACTTCCTACCTTCTACTTCCTACCTCCTACCTCCTACTTCCTACTTCTCTCCTCTACTTCCCCACGCAGAAGCGCTCAAAGATTTCGTCGATCATTTTGTCGTCCACCTGTTCGCCGGTGATGCGGCCCAGAGCGGCCAGGGCGTCCTGGAGGTCGATGACGGCGAGATCGACGGCCTCGCCGCGGGCGCAGGCGTCGGCGGCGGCGCGGAGGGAGGCGGCGGCTTCCCGGGCCAAAAGCATGTGGCGCTGCTGGGTCAGGGCGCTTTCACCTGCCCCCGCGCCGAAGGCCGCCACCCGCTTTTCCAGGTCACGCAGGCCCGCGCCGGTTTGGGCGGAGACCACCACGGGATCGTCAAAGTCGGCGGGATTCAGCACCATTTCTTTGTCGCACTGGTTCAGCACGATGATCCGGGGCGCGTCTTTCGTATCCTCCAAAAGCTGCCTGTCCTCCTCGTCCAGGGGGAGGGAGGCGTTGAACACGGCCAGCACCACGTCCGCCCCGGCGATGGCCTGACGGGCGCGGTCCACGCCGATGCGCTCGATGGCGTCGGCGGCGGCCTCCCGCAGGCCCGCTGTGTCGGCAAAGTGTACCCGCAGGCCGTCCAGCATCACGTCGGCCCGAATGATGTCCCGGGTAGTGCCGGGAATATCGGTCACGATGGCCCGTTCCTGCCGGGCCAGGGCGTTGAGCAGGGAGGATTTGCCCACGTTGGGCCTGCCGCAGAGCACGGCTTCCAGGCCATGGTCGGCGATGCGCGCGCCGCGCTCGTCGCAGGCGGCTTCCAGCTTGTCCGCCAGCTTCCGCGCCCCCGCTTCCAAATCGCTGGCCGCTTCCTCCAAGGTGATTTCCTCGGGGTAATCAATGGCCGCCAACCCGCCGGAGAGCAGGGCGATCAGATCAGCCTGGGCGGAGCGCACAAAGCCGCTGACGCCGCCCTCCAATTGCCGCAGGGCCGCGCGGGCCGCCCGCCCCCCTTCGGCGGCAATCAGGGCCATGACGGCCTCCGCCCGGCTCAAATCCACGCGCCCGTTCAAAAAGGCCCGGCGGGTAAATTCCCCCGCCCCGGCGGGACGCGCGCCTAAGCGGTACAGGGCGTTCAGCACGCTCTGCGCCGCCCAGGAGCCGCCGTGCAGATGGATTTCCGCCACGTCCTCCCTGGTGTAGCTGCGGGGGGCGCGGAACAGCACCGCCATACATTCGTCTAAGGTTTCCCCGTCAAAAACGATATGGCCGTAATACATGCGGTGGCTTTCCCAAACCCTTGCGGGCACGAACAGCCGGGAAAGCAGCGTTTCCGCGTCCGGCCCGCTGACGCGCACGATGGCAATGCCGCCTTCGCCGGGGGCCGTGGCCAGCGCCGCGATAGTATCCTGATCCATGGTCTTTCCTTCCTTTCGGAGCGCTCCGCTCCGGCCCCTATGATAGCATAAAAACGCCGCGCATGGCAAGCGCGAGGCAAAGGAAGCACGGGGCTTTCGCATGCAAGGCAAATTAGAATTTGCAGAGGTAGGAGGTAGAAGGTAGGAAGTAGGAGGTTTATAGTGTTTTCCAAAGAATGAAAGTCCGGCTTTCGTTCATTGAACCGACTATACAAAACCTCCTACCTCCTACTT
>JAFSNT010000266.1 GCA_017443295.1 Clostridia bacterium | reverse complement strand
TGGCCTTTTTTAATTTGGCTATTTTCGTCCTCTATGCCCTAAAACCCCAATATTCACTCGTTTCTCATAGTAACGTCTACTATTCTCACACTAACGTCCACGGCTTTTCCCACTGTGGACGTTACTCTGGGAATTTACGTTTCCGGGCCGCTGATTCTATTGCAAAGATCCGGCCCGGCGTGCTATAATGCGAAGGACGCCCGAAAGGAAGCTGCCGGGCGCGGATGAAGAAAGAAGCCGGGAGGCCAAGAACCATGTTTCAGTACAAAACCCGGGGCACCTGCGCCACCCAAATTGATTTGGAAATAGAAAACGGCGTAATCACCGCCTGCGCCTTCCATGACGGCTGCAAGGGCAACACCCAGGGCCTGGCCAAAATGGTGATCGGGCGCAGCGCCGACGAGGTAAAGGAAAGCCTGCGGGGCATTCAATGCCGGGGCGGCACCTCCTGCCCGGATCAGCTGGCCAAGGCCATCGAGGCGTACGAGGCCCGGCAGGCGTAAACGTTTCGCAAACAATTCCTCAAACGGAAGGAAAGGAAGAAAGACAATGGCTGCGCAGAAACAGAAGGACGCGAAAAAGCTTTGGGTCAGGGCGCTGTGCGTGTTCCTGGCGATTTTGATGGTCGGCTCCTCCCTGGTGGCGGTGCTGAGCCTGCTGTGATCCCTTTTCCCGGACAGGATGAACGACCCGGAAACGGCTGACCCAACCGTTCAGCGCGTGTTCCGGGTTTTCTTTGACGTTTTTTTACCGGATATGACATGAATGCATAAAATTGCATGAATAATGAATTTACAATGAATATTCTCTTGACAAATCCGGGATTGTCTGTATAATATGTGAATAAGCATGCGCGATATACAGCGCGTGCGGAACGGGGAAACGAAGGAACCATGAAGAACGTATTCATTGACGGCAGCGCGGGCACCACGGGCCTGCGAATCGTGGAAAGGCTGATGCAGCGGCAGGATATTCAGCTGCTGCGGGTGCCGGAGGAATTGCGCAAGGACCCGGCGGCCCGGAAGGACTTAATGAACCGGGCGGACATCGTATTTTTATGCCTGCCCGATGACGCGGCGCGGGAAGCGGTGGGGCTGATCGAAAACGGGCAGACGGCGGTGATCGACACCTCCACGGCCCACCGGACGGCGGATGGCTGGGCCTACGGCTTCCCGGAAATCGGCGGTCTGCGGGACAGGATCAAAGCCGCCAAGCGCATCGCCAATCCCGGCTGCCACGCCAGCGGCTTCATCGCCCTGGTCGCGCCCCTGGTGGAAGCGGGCCTGGTGGCGGCGGACGAAAAGCTCACCTGCACCTCCCTCACCGGCTATTCCGGCGGCGGCAAAAAGATGATCGCCGAATACGAGGGGGAGGGGCGAAGCGTGCTGCTGGACGCGCCCCGTCAGTACGGCCTTTCCCAAAGCCACAAGCACCTGCCTGAAATGCAAAAGGTGTGCGGCCTTGCAAGCGCCCCCATTTTCTGCCCCATCGTGGCCCCGTACTACGCGGGCATGGAGGTGACCGTGCCGCTGTTCGCCGATCAGGTCAAGGGCGGAAAGGCAGAAATCGAAAAGGTTTACGCGGAGTATTACCGAAGCGGGCTGGTGCGTTTTGCGAAGGACGCGGGCGAGAGCGGCTTCCTGTCCGCCAGAGCCTTCGCCGGGCGGGATGATATGGAAATCACCGTTTCCGGCAATGATGAACGCCTCCTGCTGGTGGCCCGGTTCGACAATTTGGGCAAGGGCGCGTCCGGCGCGGCCATCCAGAATATGAACCTGCTGCTTGGGGTGGATGAAGCCACCGGACTGGCGGTGTAAGCCCATGGCGGACGTTCAGATTTTGCCCATGACGGAGGCGGATTACGACGCCGTGCGGGCGCTGTGGATGACCATTCGGGGCTTCGGCATCCGCGCCCTGGACGATTCCCGGGAGGACGTGGTGCGCTTCATCCGCCGCAACCCCACCACCAGCGTGGTGGCGAAAGCGGACGGGCGGGTGATCGGCTCCATCCTTTGCGGCTCCGACGGGCGGCAGGGCGCGCTGTACCACGTGTGCGTGGCGGAGGAATTCCGGCGGCAGGGCATCGGCACCCGCATGGTGGGGTACTGCATGCAGCAGTTAAAGGCCCTGGGCATCAACAAGGTGGGCCTCATCGCCTTTACGAAAAACGGCGGGGGCAACGCCTTCTGGAAGCAGATCGGCTGGAAAAAGGTCGACGTGAATTATTATGAATTTGTGCTGAACGCGGAAAACATCACGCATTTTATAGGAGAAGAAACATGAAGATTTGCAAGGTTCCCGGCGGCGTCACCACGCCCAAGGGCTTCAAGGCCGCCTGCTGCGCGGCGGGCATCAAGTATCAGGGACGGACGGATATGGCGATGATCGTCAGCGCAGCCCCCTGCGCCGTGGCAGGCACCTTTACCACCAACAAGGTAAAGGCCGCGCCGGTGCTGTGGGATATGGACGTGGTATACAAGAACAAATCCGCCCAGGCCGTGGTGGTGAACGCGGGCATCGCCAACGCCGCCACCGGCAAGACGGGCCTGGATATCTGCAAGCAGACCGCCGATTTCGCGGGGGCCACATTAGGCATCCCGGCGGGCAGCGTGCTGCTGGGTTCCACCGGGGTCATCGGCCCCAACCTGCCCCTCGACCGCATCCAGGCGGGCGTGAAAACGATGGCGGGCACCCTGTCCGATACCCTGGAAGCGGGCACGGCCGCCAGCAAGGCCATCATGACCACCGACACGGTGAACAAGGAATTCGCCGTGGAATTCGAGCTTCCGGCAGCGAATGGCAGCGGCAGCGTCACCGTTCATATGGGCGGCATGAGCAAGGGTTCCGGCATGATCCATCCCAACATGTGTACCATGTTAGGCTACGTCACCACGGACTGCTTGATCGACCAGGCTTTGCTGCAAAAGGCGCTGAGCGCCATCGTGCCCGATACCTTCAACATGATCACCGTGGACGGCGACACCAGCACCAACGACACCCTGCTGGTGCTGGCCAACGGCATGGCGGGCAACGCGCCCATTGCCGATACGGATGAAAGCTATGCCATTTTCTGCGAAGCGCTCTTTTCCATCTGCCGGGATTTGGCGGTGAAGATGGCGGAGGACGGCGAAGGGGCCACCCACCTGCTGGAAATGCGGGTATACAACGCCGATACCAAGGAAAACGCCCGCACGTTGGCAAAATCCGTGGTGGGTTCTTCCCTGGTCAAGGCCATGGTGTTCGGCAAGGACGCCAACTGCGGCCGCATCCTGTGCGCTTTGGGCTACGCCGGGCCGGACTTTGACCCCGCCAAGATCGAAGTGCATCTCCACGGGGAAAAAGATACCCTCTGCTTCTATGAAAACGGCTGCATCCAGGCCTTCGACGAGGAAAAGGCCCTGAAAATCCTGTCAGAAAAGGCCGTGCGCTTCTCCTGCAATATGAACATGGGAGATCAGGAAGCCACGGCCTGGGGCTGCGACCTGACCTACGACTACGTGAAGATCAACGGAGATTATAGAACATGAATACAGATTTCTCTAACGCCCAGCGGGCGGAGGTTTTGACCCAGGCCCTGCCCTACATCAAGCGGTACACGGGCAAGATCGTGGTGGTAAAATACGGCGGCAACGCCATGGTGAACGAGCAGCTGAAACAGCAGGTGATGGAGGACATCGTGCTGCTGTGGCTGATCGGGGTGAAGATCGTGCTGGTACACGGCGGCGGCCCGGAAATCACCGATTTGATGAACCGGCTGGGCAAGCAGGCGGAATTCATCGACGGCCTGCGGGTGACCGATAAGGAAACGGTGGACATCGTGCAGATGGTGCTGGCGGGCAAGGTGAACAAGACCCTGGTGAACCTGCTGGAAATGCACGGCGGCAAGGCCATCGGCCTTTCCGGCATGGACGGGCGGCTCATCGAGGCCACGCCCAAGGATCCGCGCCTTGGCTACGTGGGCACGGTGACGAAAATTCACCAAAAGCCCATTATGGACCTGCTGAACAACGGCTACATCCCCGTGATCTCCACCATCGGGTGCGACCGGCAGGGCAACGCCTACAACATCAACGGCGACACCGCCGCCGCCCACATCGCCGGGGCGCTGCAGGCGGAGCGCATGATCCTCATGACCGACATCGCGGGCATCCTGCGGGACAAGAACGATCCCTCCACTTTAATTCCTGAAATGACGCTGACCCAGGCCCGGGAGCTGCGGGAATCCGGCATCATTTCCGGCGGCATGATCCCCAAGGTGGACTGCTGCGTGACGGCCCTCAACGCCGGGGTGAAAAACGCGGTCATCATGGACGGACGGGTGCCCCATTCCATTCTGATGGAGCTGCTCACCAACGAAGGCGCGGGCACGTGGTTAAGGAGAGACGAAACATGAACGTAAAAGAAATGGACGCGGCATACGTCGCCAACACCTATAAGCGCTTCCCGGTGCAGATCGTGTCGGGCCAGGGTTCGATCGTAAAAGACGATCAGGGCAAGGAATACATTGATCTTGGCAGCGGCATCGCCGTCACCTCTTTCGGCGTCGGGGATGAGCAGTGGAAGCAGGCGGTCATGGATCAGATCAATCAGGTGCAGCACATGTCCAACCTGTACTACACCGAACCCTGCGCCAAACTGGCGAAGATGCTTTGCCAGAAAACGGGCATGAAGAAGGTGTTCTTCTGCAATTCCGGGGCGGAGGCCAACGAATGCGCCATCAAAACGGCCCGGAAGTACGCGGCGGATAAATACGGCCCGGAGCGCTGCACCATCATCACCCTGAAAAACAGCTTCCATGGCCGCACCATCACCACCTTAGCCGCCACCGGCCAGGAGCATTATCACGAGCTGTTCCAGCCCCTGACGCCGGGCTTCAAGCACACGGCGGCGGAGGATATTCAGGAATTGAAGGAACTGATCAATGAGCAGCCCACCGCCGCCATTATGATCGAGTGCGTGCAGGGGGAGGGCGGGGTCATTCCCCTGTCCAAGGAGTACGTGCAGGCTGTGGCGGATATCTGCAAGGAACAGGATATCCTGCTCATTGTGGACGAGGTGCAGACCGGCAACGGACGCACGGGCCAATTGTACGCTTATATGAACTACGGCATCCAGCCGGATATCGTGTCCACCGCCAAAGGCTTGGGCGGCGGCCTGCCCCTGGGGGCGGCGCTGCTGGGGGACAAGGTCGAAAAGGTGCTGGGCTTTGGCGACCACGGCTCCACCTTCGGCGGCAATCCCGTGTGCTGCGCCGGGGCCTTGAGCGTGCTGTCCCGCCTGGACGATACGTTTTTGGCGGAGGTCCGCAAAAAGAGTGCATATTTATTCAACACGTTCAAGGACGCGCCCGGCATTGAGGCCGTCACCGGCCTGGGCCTGATGATCGGGTTGAAAACCAAAAAACCCGCCGGGCAGGTGCTGGCGGCGTGCAGGGAAAAGGGCGTGCTGTGCCTGACCGCCAAGGATAAGGTGCGGCTGCTGCCCGCCCTGAACATTCCCATGGACACCCTAAAACGGGCGGCGGACATCATCAAAGCGGTTTGCGCGGAGGAGGAAAGGGCATGAATTTACAGGGACGGAGCTTTTTGACGCTGCTGGATTTTACGCCGGAGGAAATCACGTATTTATTGGATTTGGCTGCGGAGCTGAAAGAAAAGAAGCACGCCCATATCGCCCATCGCATGCACGAGGGCAAGAACGTGGCCTTGATCTTTGAAAAGACCAGCACCCGCACCCGCTGCTCCTTCGAGGTGGCGGCGGCGGACTTAGGCATGCATTCCACCTATTTAGACCCCACCGGCAGCCAGATCGGCAAAAAGGAGAGCATCGCCGATACCGCCCGGGTGCTGGGCCGCATGTACGACGGCATCGAGTATCGGGGTTACGGCCAGGAAATCGTGGAAGCCCTGAAAAAGTACGCCGGCGTGCCCGTATGGAACGGCCTCACCAACGAATACCACCCCACCCAGATTCTGGCCGACTTCCTCACCGTTCGGGAGCATTTCGGGGAATTGAAGGGCAAAAAGCTGGTCTACATGGGCGACGCCCGCTACAACATGGGCAATTCCCTCATGATCGGCTGCGCCAAGATGGGCCTGCATTTCGTGGCCTGCGCCCCGGAAAAGTATTTCCCCGATCCTCAACTTATATTGACCTGCAGGAACATCGCTTTGCAGACCGGGGCCACGCTTGAATTCATCACCGATCCCATGGAAGCGGTGAAAAACGCGGACGTGATCTATACCGACGTGTGGGTCTCCATGGGCGAACCGGACGAGGTTTGGGCCGAGCGCATTCACGACTTGCAGCCCTATCAGGTAAATGCCGCCATCATGAAGCAGGCCGGCCCCCAGTGCCGCTTCATGCACTGCCTGCCCTCTTTCCACGATTTGAACACCACCATTGGGCAGAAGATTCACGAGAAATTCGGCCTCACAGCCATGGAAGTGACCGACGACGTGTTTGAAGGCCCCCAGTCCATCGTCTTTGACGAAGCCGAAAACCGCATGCACACCATCAAGGCGGTCATGGCGGCCACGCTTTAAAGGAGAAGTTTCTGGGGGAAACCGCTCTTTGCTGTCCGGGGCCTTCCGGCCTTTCCGGGGCTGCAGCCCGGCCTTCACTGAAAATCATCCACTGGATGATTTTCCTGGCGTTGCGGCCCCTCCGCTGAAAATATGCCAAAGAGCATATTTCCCGGGCGCTTCGGCCCCAAAGATGGTTTCCCCCAGCCCCCCTTCCGAGAAAGCCATAAGGGGAACGAAATATTGTATATTGAACGCCCAAAGAACTGCTCCACGGATGGAAAGTGTTCTTTGAAAAACAAGAAAAGCCAAAGGAGACCCGATATGGCCTACTTAGTACTGAGCAACGGCAAAATTTTTGAGGGACGCCGCATCGGCGCCCCTGTTGACCGTGTGGGGGAATTGGTATTCACCACCGGCATGGAGGGGTACCTGGAAACGCTGACCGACCCCAGCTACTTCGGCCAGATCGTCACCCACACCTTCCCCCTGATCGGCAATTACGGCGTGATCGAGGAGGATTTTGAAGGGAAAAGCGCGCTGTTCGGCTATATCGTCCGGGAAATCTGCGATCAGCCCTCCAATTTCCGCAGCCAGTACGCCCTGAACGATTATCTGGTTCGCCAGGGCATCCCCGGCCTGTGCGGGGTGGACACCCGGCAAATCGTGCGCATCACCCGGGAAGAGGGCGTCATGAACGCCATGATCTGCGACCAAATCCCGGAGGATCTGTCCGCGCTGAAAAGCTTCCGGGTACTCGACGCCGTGCAGTCCGTCACCTGCGGGGAAAAGAAGGAATACCCCGCCGCGGGCGAAGAAAAATACCGGGTAGCCCTGCTGGATTACGGGGCCAAGCAGAACATCATCCGTTCCCTGCAAAGGCGCGGCTGCCGCGTGACCGTGTGGCCCGCCGATACGAAGGCGGAAACAATTCTCCAAAGCGATCCCGACGGCGTGATGCTCTCCAACGGCCCCGGCGACCCCAAGGAAAACGTGGCATGTATTGAAGAAATCAAAAAGCTGCTGGGCCAAAAACCCGTGTTCGGCATTTGCTTGGGGCACCAGCTGACCGCCCTGGCCATGGGCGGAGACACCGTGAAATTAAAGTACGGCCACCGGGGCGGCAATCAGCCCGTGAAGGATCTGACCACGGGCCGCACCTGGATCACCAGCCAGAACCACGGCTACGCGGTGGTGGCGGACAGCCTGAAAGGAAAAGGCATTGAAACCTTTGTGAACGCCAACGACGGAAGCTGCGAGGGCATGGCGTACCCCGAAAAAAACTGCTTCACCGTGCAGTTTCACCCGGAGGCCTGTTCCGGCCCTCAGGATACCGGTTATTTGTTCGATCGCTTTATTGCCATGATGGGAGGGAAGGAGCATGCCTAAGGACGCGTCCATTCGCAAGGTGCTGATGATCGGTTCCGGCCCCATCGTCATCGGCCAGGCCGCGGAATTTGACTACGCCGGGGCGCAGGCCTGCCGCGTCCTGCGGGACGAGGGCATTAACGTGGTGCTGGTCAACTCCAACCCCGCCACCATCATGACGGATCAGCATTTAGCCGATGAAATCTATCTGGAACCCCTGAACGCCGAAACCGTGCGCCGCATCATCGAAAAGGAGCGGCCCGACGGCTTACTGGCGGGCTTGGGCGGCCAGACGGCCCTGACCCTGGCCATGCAGCTGAGCCGGGACGGCACCCTGGCCCAATACGGCGTGCGGCTGCTGGGTTCCCCCATCGAAGCCATCGAAAAGGCGGAGGATCGGGAGCAGTTCCGGGACACCATGCGGCGGATCGGCCAGCCCTGCGTGCCCTCCGAAATCGCGGAAACGCTTAAGGACGCTTTGGCCGCCGCTCAAAAAATCGGCTATCCCGTGATCGTGCGCCCCGCCTACACCTTAGGCGGCAGCGGCGGCGGCATCGCCCAGGACGAAAACGAAATGAAGGTGATCGCCCAGGCGGGCCTGGACGCTTCGCCCATCACCCAAATTTTGGTGGAAAAGTGCATTTCCGGCTGGAAGGAAATCGAGTTTGAAACCATGCGGGACGCCCTGGGCAACGTGATCGCCGTCTGCTCCATGGAAAACGTGGACCCCGTGGGCGTGCATACCGGCGACAGCATCGTGGTGGCCCCCGCCCTGACCCTTTCCGATAAGGAATACCAGATGCTGCGCACGGCCAGCCTGAAAATGATCGAGGCCATCGGCATCGTGGGCGGCTGCAACTGCCAGTTCGCCCTGAACCCCGATTCCTTCGAGTACGCGGTGATCGAGGTCAATCCCCGCGTGTCCCGATCTTCCGCCCTGGCCAGCAAGGCCACGGGCTATCCCATCGCCAAAATCACCACCCGCATCGCCTTAGGGTATTCCCTGGATGAAATCGCCAACGATATCACCGGCAAAACCTGCGCCTGCTTTGAACCCGCCCTGGATTACGTGGTGGTGAAATTCCCCAAGTGGCCCTTCGATAAATTCCACGGCTCCTCCCGGCGCTTAGGCACCCAAATGAAGGCCACCGGCGAAGTGATGGCCATCGGCCAGTCCTTCCCCGAAGCGCTGATGAAGGCGGTGCGCGGGGCCGAAATCAGCCTGGACACCCTGAACGCCCCGCCCGTATCCGACGCGGACATTTTCACCCGCCTGGCCGCCCAGGACGACCGACGCCTGTTTACCGTGTTCGAGGCGCTGAAACAGGGAATCACCCCGGACGAGATTTTTGCAATCACCAAGATCGACCGGTGGTTCCTGTATCAGCTGCAGGGCATGGCGGAGCTGGAAGCTCGCGTCCAAAAAACGGGCCTCCTGGAGGGCGATTACGCGCGCCTCAAGCGCATGGGCTACCCGGACGGCGCCATCAGGCGGCTGTTTGGAGCGAGCGATTTGCCCGCCTGGCCCCTCAGCTATAAAATGGTGGATACCTGCGCGGCGGAGTTCGCCGCCGAAACGCCGTATTTCTATTCCTGTCCGGCGGGGGACTGCGAATCCCGTGCGCTGAAACGCGGCGGCAAGCCTGTGGTCATCGTGCTGGGCAGCGGCCCCATCCGCATCGGCCAGGGCATCGAGTTCGATTACAGCTCCGTTCACTGCGTATGGACGCTGCGGAAAATGGGCTACGACGTGGTCATCATCAACAACAACCCCGAAACCGTGTCCACCGACTACGACACCGCCGACCGGCTGTACTTCGAGCCGCTTTGCCCCGAAGACGTGATGAACATCATCAACGTGGAAAAGCCCATCGGCGTGGTGGTGGCCTTCGGCGGGCAGACGGCCATCAAGCTGACCAAGTTCCTGGACGAACATGGCGTGCAGATTCTTGGCACCTCCGCCGAGTCCATCGACATCGCCGAGGACCGGGAGCGCTTCGACGCCCTGCTGGAAAACTTCGGCATCCGCCGTCCCCGGGGCATGGGCGTGCGCACCTTAGAAGAAGCGGTTTCCGCCGCCGAGGAGCTGGGCTATCCCGTGCTGCTGCGGCCCTCCTACGTGATCGGCGGGCAGAACATGACCATTTCCCGCACCGAAGAGCATACCGTGGCCTACATGGAAAAGATTTTGGCGGGGGGCATCGACAATCCCGTCCTGATCGACCAGTATCTGCCCGGCATCGAGCTGGAAGTGGACGTGATCTCCGACGGCACCGACGTGCTGATTCCCGGCATCATGGAGCATATCGAGCGGGCGGGCATCCACTCCGGCGACTCCATTGCCGTGTACCCGCCCTATAACCTGAACGACGTGTTCCTGCGCAAAATCTGCGACTGCTCCGAAAAATTGGCGCTCGCTCTTGGCACAAAGGGCCTGGTCAACATCCAATACCTGATTTACAACAATGAACTGTACGTCATTGAAGTGAACCCCCGGGCCAGCCGCACGGTGCCCTACATCAGCAAAGTGACCAAGGTGCCCATGGTGGATCTGGCCTCCAAGGTGATGTTAGGTGAAAAGCTGATCGACCTGGGCTACGGCGTGGGCCTGTACCGCACGCCGCCCTACGTGGCCGTGAAGGTGCCGGTATTCTCCTTTGAAAAGCTCAACGACGCCAACTCCATCTTAGGCCCGGAAATGAAATCCACCGGCGAGGTGCTGGGCATTGGCAAGACCCTGCCCGAAGCCCTGTTCAAGGGCCTCACCGCCGCGGGCTTCAAGGTGCCCGCCGTGGGCAGCAAGCACCACACCGGCGTGCTGCTCAGCGTGGAGGAAAACGACTATCAGGAGATCATTTCCCTGGCCAAGCGGCTGTATGATTTGGGTCTCAGCCTCTACGCCACCACCGGAACGGCGAAAGCCATCGAAAGCCTCGGCATTCCCGTGAAAGCCGTGGCCAACGCCACCGAAAACGACGAGATCACGGGCCTCATGGAAAGCGGCAGCGTACATTATATCGTGTACACCGGGGCCGTCAAGGACGCCACCATCGGGGACTATACCGTGCTGCACCGCAAGGCCATGCAGCTGGGCATTCCGTGTCTCACCAGCCTGGACACCGCCGGGGCACTGGCCGACATTATGGCCTCCCGCTTCACCGCCCAGAACATCGAACTCATTGACATCAACCACATGCGCGCCTGGCGGCAGACCATCCGCTTTGCCAAGATGCAGAGCTGCGGCAACGATTACATTTTCATTGAAAACTTCGACGGGGCCATCACCTGTCCCGAATCCCTGTGCGTGCAGCTCTGCACCCCGCATTACGGCATCGGCGGGGACGGCATCGTGCTGATCGAAAAGTCCGACGTGGCCGACGCGAAGATGCGCTCCTTCAACAAGGACGGCAGCGAAGGGAAGATGGCGGGCAACAACATCCGCTGTGTTGCGAAATACCTGTACGATAAGGGCTACGTGCGCAGCGAATACCTGTCCATTGAAATAGCGGGCCGGGTGCACCACCTGCGGGCGTACCTGCGGGATGGCAAGGTGAATTCCGTTTCGGCGGATATGGGCAAAGCGTGCTTCGCGGCGGATCAGGTGCCGGTGGCAGCCAAAACCCCGGAAATGGTGAACCAGCCCCTGACCATCGGCGGGAAGGAATACACCGTCACCTGCGTATCGGTGGGCAATCCCCATTGCGTGGTGTTCGCCGACGCCATCGACGGCATTGACCTGACGGACATCGGCCCCCAGTTCGAGTTCGCCGAAATCTTCCCCGAACGGGTGAACACGGAATTTGTGCGCGTCATCAATCCCACCACCCTGCGCCTGCGGGTATGGGAGCGGGGTAACGGAGAAACCCTGGCTTGCGGTACCGGTGCCTGCGCCGCCGTGGCCGCCGCGGTGAAAAACGGCATCTGCCCGGCGGATAAGGACATCGTGGTGAAGCTGGCCGGGGGAGACCTGACCGTTCGCTATACCGAGGAAAAAATCACGCTTACCGGCGAAGCGACCCACGTGTTTGAAGGCGAGTTTGAATATTGATTATCGTCTAAAAAAATGAATATAAGGGAGTCTTTGGCGGTAAGGCAAAACCGGGATTTGAGGAGGTAAATGCATGCAGGCAGCGGATAAAAAAAGCCTGTTTAAGGAAATCAGAGAACTTAGATTGAAAAACTTTCTTGTACTGACGCTTGCAGGCATCGTCAATTCGTTCGGCGTGTCTTTGTTCTTATTTCCCGTAAAGCTTTATGACAGCGGTATATCAGGTTTGTCCATGCTGTTGGACCAGATTACGCCGTTACAACTGACCCTGTCCCTTTTTCTGCTGCTTTTGAATATTCCGATTTTTCTGTTTGGGTTGAAAAAACAAGGTTTGCTCTTTACGGTTTACTCGCTGTATACCGTTCTTGTTTATTCGCTGGCCTCGTTTCTCATCATGCATGTATTGCCCATTGACCTGAATTTTGTATCGCCTCTGGCGGGTTCTGACTTGCTTTTGTGTGCTGTTTTTGGCGGATTGATATCAGGTGTCGGAAGTGGTCTGACCATTCGATTTGGCGGCGCAATCGACGGCATAGACGTTATGTCTGTTATCTTTGCTAAGAAACTGGGAATATCGCTTGGAACGTTTGTGATGCTTTTTAATACGTTGCTTTATATTGTCTGCGGTATGGTGATCCATAGCTGGATTTTGCCGCTCTACTCCATCGTAACCTATTTTGTCGGTTCAAAAACGGTTGACTTCATTGTGGAAGGCTTCGACAGGGCCATGTGTGCGATGATCGTCACGAACCAAGCGGAAAATATATCCCATGCTCTTTCAGAAAACTTCAGGGCGGGCGGCACAATTGTCAATGCGGTTGGCGGATATTCCAGAAATGAAAAACAGATTCTTTACTTCATCACCAATCAGTTTCAAATCAACAAGCTGAAGAGAATCGTGACAGAAATCGATCACAGCGCCTTTATTTCTCTCATGAATGTTGCTGATATCGTCCGAAAACCATCATCGGAAGCATGACATATTCCGGTTTATCAGTATAACCGTTGATAACTGGGAGAACTGATATTCATCCTTGACCAAGAGCTTGCCAGTTGATAATTTGTATAAATTTGACAAGCAAAAGACCCGGCGGAGTTTTTCCACCGGGCTTTTTCGCGTGGGTAACTGCATTATTCCTCGGGCTTCTGTGCTTCGTCGTCCTGTGCTGCTTCCGGGGAGGGGGCTTCGGCCTCGTCCTTGGGGGTGCTGCGCAGGATTTCCTCCGCCGCCGCTGCCGCGTCCTTGGCTGCCTGCTCCGCTTCCGCCGCCTGGGCTTCAAATTCGTTAAGGGCGGCGCGCACCTGATCCCAGGCTTCCTTGCCCATGCCCCGCAGGGCGTCGATGATCTCCTGGGTCTGGGGCTGGGCGTTCAGGGAATCAATGGTTTGCTTCACCTTCCCGGCGGCGTCCGTCACGGCGCTTTTTGCCTGCTCATACAGCGGTTCGCCCTTCTTCGCCAGCTGTTCGATGGCGTCCTGGCCCATTTCCAGGCCCGCGGCCACCGCGCCCATGCCGGCCTTGAGTACCTTTTTCAGTTCATTGCCCAACTGATCCATGCGAAACACTCCTTTCAGTGATTGCGGTCTATTTCGTCGTGGCGCTTATCCTGTTCCGCCCCACGGTGCTATTATGGCACGTTTTCCGCCTTCTGTCTCAAAAAAACGCTTGAATGCCGCGTTTTTTCCGTTTAATTGTCGTCGTCGGAGGTCAAATCCTCGTCCCAGAAGGCCATCTGCAGGGGCTTGGACGCCGTTTCGCCGCTGAGCAGGCGGGCGGCCTTGCCCTCGTCCAGCGCTTCCACCCGGCGCAGCTTACGCTCGATGGTGCGGGTCTTGCGGCTGGCGTTTTCGATGGATTCCGTGGCGGCGTGCAGCTTCTTTTCCGTGGCCTCCAAAAGCCCGGCGAACTTGCCGAATTCGGTTTTGACGGCGCTGAGCAGCTGCCATACCTCGCCGGAGCGCTTTTCGATGGCTAAAGTGCGGAAGCCCACCTGCAGGCTGGTGAGCAGGGCGTTCAGGGTGGTGGGTCCGGCAACCACGACGCGGTGCTTTTCCTGCAATTCTTCCGTAAGCCCCCTTACCCGCAGGGCTTCGGCGTACAGCCCTTCGATGGGCAGGAACATGACGGCGAAATCCGTGGTGTAGGGCGGCACGATGTATTTGCCCGCGATGCGCTTGGCCTCCACCCGCAGGGCGTTTTGCAGGGCGGAGGACGCGGCGGCGATCATGGCCTGATCGCCCATTTCGTAGGCGTTCAGCAGCCGTTCGTAATCCTCGATGGGGAACTTGGAATCAATGGGCAGATAAATCGTCGCCCCTTCCTCCCGTCCCGGCAGCTTCACGGCGAACTCCACCCGCTGACCGGAATGGGGAGCCACCGCCACGTTTTCGTCGTACTGGCCGGGAGTGAGTACCTGGGAAAGCAGAGAACCCAACTGCATTTCACCCCACACGCCCCGGGTTTTCACGTTGGTGAGAACCTTTTTCAAATCGCCCACGCCGCTGGCAAGGTTCTGCATTTCGCCCAAGCCCTTGTACACCTGCTCCAGCCGCTGGCTGACCAGGGAGAAGCTTTCGCCCAAGCGCTTGTCCAGGGTGGCGTGGAGCTTTTCGTCCACCGTCTGGCGCATTTCCTCTAACTTTTTGCCGTTTTCCTCCTGCATGCGGGTGACGGACTGGTTCAGGGTGTCCCGCATTTTTTCGATGCGCGCTTCGTTCTGGCTCAGCTTATCGTCCAGCACGGCGGCCACCCGGTGCAGCCGCGCGTCCTGGCTGTCGCCGAAGGAATCCAGCCGGGCGGAAAGCTCGTTTAGGCGCATGGCCTCGTCCCGGCTGCGCTCCTCCATGGCCTGCAAAAGCCTCGCGGACTGCATTTCCGAAAGGCTGGAAAACTCGTCCCGCCGGAGGGTGGTGCGGCCGAATTCCTCCAGGCGGCGGCTTACGGCGTCGCTGCGCCGCCGCGCCCTGCGGTCCGCGCCGAGCTGGCGGGTGAACACCAATAAAACCAGGATCAGCAGCACCAAAGAAACCATCACAGAAAAAGCGGAGGCAAGCCCCGCGTTCTGCTGAAACCATCCGCCCACGTCAACCATGCGATTTTCCTTCCCGCCAGTGCTGATAGCACAGGCCGATATACCGGATTTCCTCTTGATTGTCGATCATCACCTGGGCGCCCTGCTTGAGTACCCGGCCCTTGCCGTCCACCCGGGTGTTCATGGTGGCCTTTTTGCCGCACCAGCAGAGCGACCCGGAAACCTCCTGAATATCCTCGGCAAGGCGCAGGAGCGCCGCCGAGCCGGGGAAAAACTGGCCCATGAAATCCGTTTTCAGGCCGTAGCAGAAGATTTCCAGCCCGTCGGACATATCGGCCATTTCCTGCACCTGATCCTCGGTCAAAAACTGGGCCTCGTCCACGAACACATACTGAAAATCCGAATGGGCGTGCTGCACGGCCAGCCAGTTGAGCTGTTCCCGGATGCTGTGGCCCGCCTCCAGCACGATTTCCGCTTCCGCCTGCAGGCCCACCCGGGAATAGACGATGTTCACGCCCGCCCGGGTGTCGATGGCGGGCTTCACCAGCGCCACCTTTAACCCCAGCTGCTGGTAATTGTACCGCTGCATCAGCAGCTGGGCCGTTTTGCTGGAACCCATGACGCCATGGTAAAAGTGGAGCATTGTTCCTGTCTCCTACTTGTATGTTTTTGAGAGAATGAGTTGAGAGTTGGGAGTTGAGAATTGAGATGAAGTTTGTCTGATGCGGTGCTTTGATGCCCTTTTCGCGGCTATAAAACTCTCAACTCTCAACTCTTCACTCTCAACTCTTCACTTTTCACTTTACGCGAAGCGGCTCAAAGCTCCCTTCGCCCTTCCATCGCCTTGGCCAGGGTGACTTCGTCGGCGTATTCCAAATCGCTGCCCACGGGCACGCCGTAGGAAATGCGGCTGACCTTCACGCCCAAGGGCTTAATGACCCGGGCGATATAGGCCGCCGTGGCTTCGCCCTCAATGTCCGGATTGGTGGCAAGAATCACTTCCTGCACGTCCTCGGTGGACAGGCGCGCCAAAAGCTCCTTGATGCGAATATCCTCCGGCCCCACCCCGTTCATGGGGGACAGGGTGCCGCCCAGCACGTGGTACAGGCCCCGGAAATCCCGCATTCGTTCCATGGCCGCCACGTCCCGGGCGTCACGCACCACGCAGATCTGGCCGTTGTGACGCTCCTCATTGGCGCAAATGGCGCAGAATTCCTCCTGGGTGTAGTTGCCGCAGCGGGCGCAGAAACGAAGGGCCTTCCGCCCCTGCCACAGGGCGGCGGCCAAATCCTTCACCTGGTCCAGGGGCAGGCCCGCGATATGGTAGGCCAGCCTTTGGGCGCTTTTTTGCCCGATGCCCGGCAGCCGCGCCAATTGCAGCGCCATCCGGGCGATGGGATCGCTTGCTTCCGGCATCTTAGAACATCCCGCCCATTCCGGCAGGGGCCATTTTGCTCATGGTTTCTTCCCGCGTCTTTTCGCCCTCCCGCAGGGCTTCGTTCACCGCCGCCAGAATCATATCCTGCAGCATTTCCACGTCGTCGGGGTCCACCGCTTCGGGCTTGATGGTCAGTTCCAGCAGCTCCCGCTTGCCGGAGACCTTGCAGGTGACCATGCCGCCGCCCGCGCTGGCTTCATATACCTTTTCGTCCAGCTCCTCCTGGGCTTTCGTCATCTGCTCCTGCATTTTCTGGGCCTGACGCATGAGCTGCTGAATATTGGGGCCGCCGCCGAAACCGGCGAATTGATTCCGTGCCATAAGTTGTATCCTCCTAATCAATAGTCTCTTTCCAAGTCACAGTATACCACGTTTCGCGCCCTTCTGTAAAGCGCAAGAGAAAAATACGCGCTCACTCAAAGCGTCTCGCCAAGGGGCCTTCGGCAGCGGGGACGACGCCGCCGGACAGCAGGAAGCGCTTCATGCTTTTTTGCAGGGCGGTGTTTTCCGGCAGGGCGTCAAGCGATACGTTTTTCTGCTGGGGCGGGGTGAGGCGGTAGACCCATTGCAGCACGGCTTCCCGTTCGTCGTCCGGGCAGGGGGTCAAATCGAAGGCCCGCTGAAAGCGCAGGATGCGGGAATCGGGGGGCAAAAGGCCTTTCAGGGAGGGGGAGAGCAGCCAGGATTCGCAGGTCATGGGCGCGTCCTGCCATTCCGGGAAATATTGGGCGAAAAAGGCTTTTGCTTTCTCCACGGATTCGTTCAGCAGGGCGGGTTCCAGGCGGCAGTCCGAGGGGATGTGCAGGGCGACGGAACGCTGTTCCCCTTCCCGCAAAAGCTCGTATTCCAGTTCGCCCAAACGGAACAGCCTGGCGTTGATCTGCCGGGTGGTCCAGAAGCCCCGGTCGAAGCCGTAAAAGCCTAAGGAAGCAAAATGCTCTTTTACAAAGCGGGTGAAGCAGGCCAGGGTATCCACGAACACGTCCTGGGGCAGAGCGCTCCACGGCCCGTGCCAGCGGTTTTCCACGGCGATCAGCAGCTGCCGCGCCGCTTCGGCGGCCCCGTCGCCCTTTTCCTCCGGCGCGCCTCCGGAAAAATCCGGAAGGCCCGCCCAGGCAAAGTCCATGATCCGCAGGGCGAAGGGCCGGGGCATATGAGTGTCGTGCAGCAGCTTTTCCAGTTCCTCCTGCATCAGCATGCCGTCGTTGACGCGGAACACTTCTTCCATCCGGGGGGCGTGGCGGCCCCGTTCCTCGGCCCGCTTTTCTTCTTCCGCCGCGTCCTTTTCCATGCGCCACACTTCCTCCGGCGCGGGGGTCAGGCCAAGGGCTTCCGCCGGGCGCATTTTTTCCCGCAGGGCCGTTTTATAGCTTTCCCAATCGGGGTAATCATCCTGGCCCAGGGCTTTCATAGCCACCGCCGCCGCCCGGGGGAAGAGCAGATAAGCGGCCCGTTCCACGTTGGTGACCCTTTCTGCCCACAGGGTGCATTCCAGGCCCAGCAGGTTTTCTTCACAGCCTGACCCGTAATCGGGAATCAGGGGCGCGCGCCAGATGCCGTAAGCGTCCACGCCGGAATAGGGGCGGTTCACATAGTAGAAATCCACGTCGGAGCAGATCACCTGCCCGCCGCCCGCCATGAACGCCTTGGTTTCTTCCTTGTTGCCCAGCCAGTGCTGCACGATGAAGTGCGGGGGCAGGCCGCCGCCCTCTAAGCTCTCGTTCCACACCACGGTTTTGCGGCCCTTTGAGGCCAAGTATTCCCCGATCTCCAGCACCAGGGAGCGCTGCAGGGCGCGTTCGTCCTTTAGGCCCTCCGCTTCCATGCGCTTCTGACAGTCCGGGCAGCGCCGCCAGTGCATTTTCACCGCCTCGTCCCCGCCGATGTGTACCTCCGGGCCGGGAAACAGCTCCACCACCTCGTCCAGAATGTCCTTTAAGAACCGCACGGCGCTTTCCTTGCCCGCGCAGATCAGGTTGGGAAACACCCCGGCGTAGGTCATGACCTGATAACGATAGGGCTGTTCCTCGATTGCTTCCCCCGTCAGGCGCGGCAGAACGCGGCGGCAGCCGTATTCCGGATAGGCGGCCAGCATGGCGCTGGCGTGGCCCGGCACCTCGATCTCGGGCACGATCTCCACGCCCTTTTCCCTGGCGAAGGCCACGATGACCCGCACGTCCTGCTGGGAGTAATACCCGCAGTTGTTTTCCGTTTCGGAAACGGAATCGCCGAAATAAGTGACGCCGCGGCAGGCCCCCACTTGCGTCAGCAGGGGATATTTTTTGATTTCCAGCCGCCAGCCCTGGTCGTCCGTCAGATGCCAGTGCATGCGGTTCATGCCGCAGGCCGCCGCCGCTTCAATGACGCGGCACACGTCCTTTACGGGCATGAAATGCCGGGCCGCGTCTAACATAAAGCCCCGGTAGGGGAGCGCTTTCCTGTTCATGGAACGCATCCTTTCATTTTGTGGTTATCTGACGGAAACATACCACATTTTCCCGTTTTTTTCAAGCGTTCCGGCTTGCAAAATAACCGTTTATGCTTTATGATAGGAATTGGAAAGAAAGATTTCGGCGTTTGCCATCATCAGCGGCGGACGATCGGCCCGCCGCCGAAGGGAGCAATTCAATATGGCGGCAATTCCCCGCTCCGAGCATCCCCGGCCGGATCGCCTGCGTAAAAACTGGCTCACGCTCAACGGCCCCTGGCGCTTCGCCTTCGACGAAAACAACGTGGGCAGACAGGAAAAATGGTATCGGGAGAAAAAATATCCCCTGGAGATTCAGGTGCCCTTCGCTTACCAGAGCAAGCTGTCCGGCATTGACGATCAAAGGCATTGCGACGTGATCTGGTACGAGCGGGAGTTCGCCGTGCCGGACGCCCTGCGTTCCCTGCGCCGCCTGCTGCACTTCGGCGCGGTGGATTACCGGGCCGACGTGTGGCTGGACGGGCAGTATTTGGGGGGCCACGAGGGAGGCTACACGCCCTTTTCCTTCGATATCACCGATTTGACCGATGGAAAAAACTTTTGCCGCGTCACCGTGCGCTGCGAGGATCGGCTGAACTTTGACCAGCCCCGGGGCAAGCAATCCTTCCGCCCCGAACCCTTCGCCTGCTGGTATACCCCGGTCAGCGGCATTTGGCAGAGCGTGTGGCTGGAGGGCGTGGGGGAATATTATCCCGTGGATTTCCGGCTCACCCCCCACATCGAAACGGGTTCGGTGAAGGTGGAGGCGGAATTGAACGCCCTCCCGCCGGAAGGGAAGCTGCGCCTGACCGCCCGCTACAAGGGCAAGCTGACGGCCCGGCAGGAGATCACAATGACCTCGGATCGGTTCGTTCAGACCGAGCTGTACATGAACCACGACGAAACCTTGGAGGGCGTTCACCTGTGGCGGCCCGGCAGCCCTGCCCTGTACGATTTGACGCTGGAAACGCTGTCCGGCGAAAATGTGTGCGACGCGGTGGACACGTATTTCGGCTTCCGGCGCATCGAAGTCAGCGGCGGCCACGTGCTGCTGAACCAGGATGTATTTTATCAGCGGCTGATCCTGGATCAGGGCTATTGGCCCGACGGCCTCCTCACCGCCCCCAGCGACGAGGCCCTGAAAAAGGACGTGGAATTGACCCTGGCCTTAGGCTACAACGGGGCCAGGAAGCACCAGAAATTTGAGGATCCCCGGTATCTCTATTGGGCGGATCATTTGGGCCTGGCGGTGTGGAGCGAGCTTCCCAGCGCGTACTGGCTCAAGGACAGCGAAAAGCGGAACATGATCCGCGACCTTTCCGAAGCCATTAAACGAGACTACAATCATCCCTGCATCGTCGTCTGGACGCCGCTGAACGAAAGCTGGGGCGTGCCCTATATCCGCTTTCAGAAGGAAGCCCAGCAACTGGCGGAAGCCCTGTACCACCTGATTCATACGCTCGACGGCACCCGCCCGGTATCGGGCAACGACGGCTGGGAAATCGGGGCCACCGACCTTGTGACCATTCACGATTACACCGCCCGCCCGGAGGAGCTTTCCCGGGATTACATGGATCGGGAAGCGCTGCTGCGCACCCATCCCGGCACGGGGCGCATGGTAGCGGCGGCGGGGTACGACCACGGCGGCAAGCCCCTGCTGCTGACCGAGTACGGCGGCATCGCCCTGGCCAGGGACGCGGTGGGCGAAAGCTGGGGCTACAACGAAGCGGAAAAGGACGAAAAGCGCTTCCTTGAACGGTTTGAGGCCATCACCCAGGCGTTCAAGCATATGCCCGGCTTCCAGGGCTACTGCTATACTCAATTGACCGACGTGTTTCAGGAAGTGAACGGCCTGCTGGACATGGACCGCCGCCCCAAGGCCAGCATCGAGGCAATCCGGCGGATCAATCTGCAGCGATAGAAAGGAGATGGGTTCATGTACCGCATTCTGGAAAAGCACCCGGAGCTGAAGCCCTTTGAGGGGGACATCAACCTGCGCATGGACTGGTATCAGGGCAAGCGCCGCCAATTGGTGGGGGAGGAAGGAAAACTCACGGACTTCGCCAACGCCCACCGGTATTACGGCTTCCACAGCCAGCCCGACGGCTGGGTGTACCGGGAATGGGCGCCGTCCGCGGATCAATTGTATTTGGCGGGGGACTTTAACGACTGGCACTGGACGGACACGCCCATGACCCGGACGGATAACGGCAACTGGGAGCTGTTTCTGCCCGGCGACACGCTGAAAAAGGGCAGCAAGGTGATTACCATCGTGCGCAACGGCAATAACTTAAGCCAGCATTTGCCCCTGTACACCCGCCGCGCCGTGCAGGACTGGCAGAACGGCAGCTGGTGCTGCGAGGTGTGGGACGATCTGGAACCCTACCCCTGGACGGACGTGGGCTTTGCCAGCCAGGAACCGGCGCTGATCTACGAAGCCCACATCGGCATGGCCAGCGAGGATCACCGCATCGCCACCTACCGGGAGTTCGCCGACAACATCCTGCCCCATGTGAAGGCCACGGGCTACAACACCATCCAGCTGATGGCGGTGATGGAGCATCCCTTCTACGGCTCCTTCGGCTATCAGGTAAGCAATTTCTTCGCCGCCTCCAGCCGCTTCGGCACGCCGGACGACCTGAAATACTTAGTGAACAAGGCCCACGAAATGGGCATCCGGGTGCTGCTGGACGTGGTGCATTCCCACGCCGTGGGCAACACGCTGGAGGGCATCAACCTGTTCGACGGCACCTCCTGGCAGTTCTTCCACGACGGCGCGGAGGGCGACCATCCCGCCTGGGGCACCAAATGCTTCAATTACGATAAGCCCGAGGTGCTGCATTTCCTGCTGAGCAACCTGAAATTCTGGATGGAGGAATACCATTTCGACGGCTTCCGCTTCGACGGCGTCACCTCCATGCTGTACCACGACCACGCCTTAGGCACCAATTTCAGCAGCCTCGACATGTATTTCACCATGAACACCGACCTGGAAGCCCTGGTGTATCTCATGCTGGCCAACGAGCTGATCCACCAGCTCAATCCCTGCGCCCTCACCGTGGCCGAGGATATGAGCGGCATGCCCGGCATGTGCGAACCTGTGCCGGAGGGCGGCGTGGGCTTTGATTTCCGTTTAGGCATGGGCCTGCCCGATATGTGGATCAAGCTGATCAAAACCACCAAGGACGAGAACTGGAACCTTGGCTATATCTGGCGGGAGCTGACCTTCCGCAACGCGCCCACCGTGGCCTATGTGGAAAGCCACGATCAGGCCCTGGTGGGGGATCAGACGGTGATTTTCCGTCTGGCGGGGGCCGCCATGTACGATTCCATGCGGGAGGACTGCCACACCCTGGTGATCGACCGGGCCGTGGCCCTGCACAAGATGATCCGCCTGATCACCTTAGCGGCGGGCGGCACCGGGTATTTGGCCTTCATGGGCAACGAGTTCGGCCATCCGGAATGGATCGACTTCCCCCGCCCCGGCAACGGCAACAGCTTCCAGTACTGCCGCCGCCAGTGGAGCCTGCTGAAAAATCCCGACCTGAAATACAAGAACCTGTACGCCTTCGACCGGGATATGATTCACGTGGCCCGGGATTACCACATTTTCGATCAGGCGTACCCCGAACTGCGCTGGGTACACGAGGACGATCACGTGATCGCCTTCGAGCGGGGCGGCCTGCTGTTCGCCTTCAACTTCTCCCCGGACCGCAGCTACACCGATTACGCCATTCCCGTCAGCCAGAACACGGCGTACCGGGTGCTGTTCTCCAGCGACGATTACGAGTATAACGGCTATGGCCGGGTGGCCCGGGAACCCATCAGCGCCTGGACGGGGGAGGACGGGGTCAGCCGCCTGAACCTGTACCTGCCCGCCCGCACCGCCATCGTGCTGGGGCCTGCCGACAGATAAAGCTGAATGGAATAAAAAATTCGGGGCTGCCTTAAGTGAGACAGCCCCGTTTCGTATGGTGCGCCCGGCGGCGCACGTTTCTAAAGGGTGAGAGACCCGAATCCGCCCGGTAGCGGGAAGGATACAGCCGAAGGCAAGGGTGTCCGTCGTGAGGCGGAATCTGAAGGAAGCCGGATGTGGGAACAGACTAACCACG
>JAFSNT010000265.1 GCA_017443295.1 Clostridia bacterium | reverse complement strand
TCGTCCTTTCTTCTGTCCCTCCTTCATTATAATATATTACGCTATATTATGCAATAGCAAAATCAACGAGCTTGACAAAAAAATATAGACCCCGTAAGGCTTTGTGTCCTCTTGGCTGCCATTTTGCTGTCAAACTCCCGGAGTTCCTTGACAGTCTCACCCCCCCGCGGGGTGAGTGGATTGAAATATCACATTCATGTCGCGCTCCGCCACCGGCCCGCGTCTCACCCCCCGCGGAGTGAGTGGATTGAAATATGTGGGTTCATGCTTCATTCATGATTATCATTTATGAGGCAATTATGGGCGCCTTTTTCGCTCTGGCGTTGCTTCGTTCCGGTCAACGCAGCGCTGCTACGCCTCCCTTCACTCAGAAATGAAAAAACTGGAAGCTGCCTGACCTCCTTTTGCTCCTGCAATTGGGGAAAGGGGCTTTTTTGTTTTTTTTTTTCGATTTTTTTGCTCTTGCTCAAAAAAGGGGCTGTGAATCAGACAGATGTTTTCTGCCTTTTTTCACAGCCCCCATTGAGTCTGCGGAACTGGGGCCGCGGAGGCTCAAGGGTTGTTTCTCTATAGATCAAGATATTTTCGCGTCAGCATCCGCTTTGCCGCCAGAATGAACCTCGCTCCGGGGGAGGCGGCGGCGCGCATGCGCAGGTAGGCTTCCCGGAAGGGTTCGGCCGGGGCGGGGTGGCCGCCGTAGAGCTGCGCGCCGTAGGCCTCGGCCAGGGGGGTGATGGAGGGCAGCTGCTCATTCCGCAGGGGCCTTTCCACGCGGGCGGCGAATTCTCGCAGGGTTTCTTCCCTGCGCCGGGTGAGCTTGCGGCGGGAAAGCAGGGCGCATACGGCGCTGAACAGCACCGCCGCCGCCTGATCGGGATGCCGCTGGGCGCGGCGCAGGGGTTCCGTGGTCAGGTAACGCCACACCAGCAGCAGGATCAGCAGGAGCAGCGCCAAAAGCCACCAGGGGAAGGGCGGCGGGTCGTTTTTATCGTTTGGCGGCGGAGAATCCGGCTCCGGCGTGGGTTCCGGGGTGGCAGCGGGTTCGGGGGTGGGCGTAGGCTCCTCTTCATTGCCCGCCGGGTCGGGGGTGGGGGTTTGCTCCGGCTGCTGCGGCTCCGGACTGGGCGTGGGGCTGGGGGTGGGGGAAGGAGTGGGCGTGGGTTCGCCGCCGGAGGGCGGCGGATCGTTGCCGTCTGAATCGCCGCCCCGGTCGTTATCGTTTCGCGGCGTGGCGTCGAAATCCAGCCAGCCGAAGCCGTTCAGGTACACTTCGGCCCAGGCGTGGGCGTTTTCCCCGGTCACATAGGCCACACCGTTTTCATCCGGGATGGCGAGATAGCCCGTCACGTACCGGGCGGGCAGGCCGGCCACGCGGCACAGCATGGTCATGGCGGTGGCGAAATAGGTGCAGTAGCCCTGCTTTTCCCCGATCAGGAACCAGGCCAGGAAGTCCACCCCGTCGGGGGGCACCTGGGTGTTCAGGGTGTAGGCATAGTTCGCCCGCAGATAGCTTTGAATGCCCATGGCCTTTTCATAGGGCGTATTGCAGCCCGCCGTGGCCTTGGCGGCGATATCGTAGATTTCCCGCTGGATGTGGCGGGGGATCGCGGTATACTGCGCGCTCACTTCCGCGTACCGGGGATCGTCCATGGCCGCGCAGGCTTTGATCAGCGCCTCCGTGGCTTTGCTGCCCGGCAGGAAGGGCATGTAGGTAACGGTGTACTCGTCCCCGGGGGCTAAATTCCGGGTCAGGAACAATTCTCCCGCTGTGTTGTAATACAGCACCATCCTGTCCCCGTCCAGCTGCAAAGTGCGAGTGCGGGCGGGGGCGAACAGGGTGGTGGTGCCGTTGTTCAGGACGTGTACCCGCAGGGTTTCGGGTTTTACGCTCCCATCCCCGGACAGGGGGCGGTTCAGGTCAAACAAATCCTCCCGCAGGGATTGGAAGCGGGGGGAAGCGGCCAAATACCGCCGGGCGGACAGGGTATCGTACCAGTTGAGGCCGGTATAGTCGTCGTAGGTTTTGGCGCGGAGCAGCACGGTGCGATTGGTGCGCACCTCCATCACGGTATGGTTTTCCGGCTGGGCGGGGCCGCCCAAGCGCTCGTCCAGGGGCTGAAAGCCCTCCGTTTTCAGGGTGAAGGAAGCGCGGTATTCGTTGAACAGCAGATAATCTTCTATGAAATTGCGAATGTACTCCGCCGCGTCTTTGAGGGGGTCCACCGTCATGCCGCGCTGGGGCATGACCGAAAAGGCCAGCAGCGGCAGCAGCAGCGCCACGGGCAAAAGGCTCACGCGCTTGCCCTGCCTGCCCGCGGCCAGCAGCAAAAGACCTGCGGCGGCGGGCAGGGCGCAGAGCAGCAATTGCGGCTCCGCGTTCAGCACGAACGCCAGGGCGATCACCGCCAGCACCGTAAAAAGCGCCAGGGGCAGAGTGCGGTCCCAGGCCAAGGCCGCGGCCAGCAGGGAAAACATGAGGCACACGGCCCACCGCGCCGTATCGGCGTAAGGGGAAACGGCGTCCGGCACGCCCCGGAAGGACAAAACCGCCGCCTTGCCCAGCTGGATCAGGGTAAACAGGGGGCCGCCGCCAAGGGCCGCCCATATGCCCAGCACCGCGGCCGCGCCCAGGGGCAGCAGCCACCGGTACTTGACGTGTACGGAAAACAGGGCGTGAAAGGCCAGGGAAAACACGGCGCACAAAAGCAGCCCGGGCCACAGGGCGTGGGTGGGCATGAGGGCTCGGATCAGCGTCAGGCTCATGCCCACGCTGAGCAGATAGGTGGTCAGATAGCCCATGACGAGGGCACCGATGCCGCTTTTACGCGGGAGTGACATAGCACACCTCCACCAAATGATGCTGAAGCCTTGTCACATAGGGCTGGTATTCCTTCGCGTCCGGCGTATAGGTGACCAGGTACAGCCGGGCGCTGGGCCCCATGCGGCGGATATGGCTCACGCCCTCCACGATCTGGGCGTCCAGCCGGGTGGTAATGATGACGGTGGCCCCGGTGCGGCGCATGCGGCGCAGCTCCAAATCCAGCACCCGTGCGAACACCTCGCCGCCGCCGAAGGGCTGGCTGGCCAGCATTTCCTGCAACAGCTTCAAGTTGGCCGCGCTGTCGGAGGCAAACTCGTTGGCCCGGGTCCCGTAAATGGGCAGGCGCACGGGGCTGCCGTCCGCCATCTGCATGCGGGCGACCGACACTGCCGTTTCGCACAGGGCGTCCCGCAGGCATTCCTTCCCGTCGGTCAGATGCTCGCCGCCCACGGGGGCGTCGCAGTCCAGCAGGATCAGGGTGTCCGGCGGGGCGGGCATCTCGAACCGGCGCACCAGCAGCTCCCGCTTCCGGGAGCTGAGCTTCCAATGAATGCGCTTCATGGCGTCGCCGGGCTGATAGGCGCGCACGTCCTCCGGGGCGTTGTAGTCCTCCTGGGTGCGGGCCAGGGCCGCGGCCCCGTCGTCGCCGGTGGTGACGCGGGGCTTTTCGATATCGAAGGGGCGGGGCAGCACGGTGAGCGTGCCGCCGAAGTCCCGGATTTTCATGCGCATGCGAAACAGGCCGAAGGCGTCCTGAAGCTCCAGGGCCTTTAACCCGGCCTGATACTGGCCCACGTGACTGGCGCTCAGGGGCAGGCGCTTTTCGTGGGCGCGGAAGGGGGAGGGCGGGAAAGAACATTCCGCGGCCTCGCCGTTAAAGAAAAACACGCCCTTGGGCGGCGCGACCGGCAGGGGGCACCGGTGGCCCGCCTGCAGATCCAGGTACGCATTCTCGCCCCGGACGACGGAAACGGAGGAAAGGGCCTGACGGCAGAAGGCCGTGCGCCGCGCCCAAAAGCAGCTGATAAAGCCGTACAGCAGCACCGCGCACAGCAGCAGGCCAATGTACAGGTACAGCGCGTTGCCCAGGGACAGGGCGCACACCATGCTGGTGATCAGGGCGGCGGCGGCCGCAAAACAGCGGCGCGTCATACGCGCCCCGTAGGCACCGGCACGGTTTCCAGCAATTGGGCCAGCACCTGCTGGGAGGATACGCCCTTCATGCGGGCCTCCGGCGTCAGGATCAGCCGGTGGGACAGCACGGGCAGCGCCATGTGCCGGATATCGTCGGGCAGCACGTAATCCCGGCTGCTGAGCAGGGCGCAGGCCTGGGCCGCCCGCAGCAGGGCGATGGCCCCACGGGGGGACGCGCCCAATTGCAGGGCGGGATGGGTACGGGTCTGGGCCACGATGGTGGCCACGTAATACCGGGCTTCCCGGCTGGCGTACACGCTGCCCAGCTGCTCCTGCATGGCTAAAATTTCATCCGCGCCGCACACGGGGGACAGGGTCTCCATGGGCGTGGTCTGGCCGGAATAGCGCTCCAGCACGTCCATTTCCTCCTCCACGGAGGGGTAGCCCACGGAGATTTTCAGGAAAAACCGGTCCATCTGCGCTTCCGGCAGGGGATAGGTGCCCACGAAATCCACCGGGTTCTGGGTGGCCATCACCATAAAGGGCCGGGGCATTTTATAGGTCACCCCGTCCACCGTCACCTGGCCTTCTTCCATGACCTCCAGAAGGGAGGACTGGGTCTTGGGCGACGTGCGGTTGATTTCATCCGCCAGCACGATCTGGCTCATGACGGCGCCGGGCTTGAATTCCATTTCCCCGCTCTGCATATTCACCATGGTAAAGCCCGTCACGTCGGAGGGCGTCACGTCGGGGGTAAACTGGATGCGCTTAAAGCTGCATTGCAGCGAACGGGCCAGGGCCGCCGCCATGGTGGTTTTGCCCACGCCCGGCACGTCCTCGATCAGCACGTGGCCCCGGCAGATCAGGGCGATCAAAAGCAGCTCGATGGCTTCATCCTTGCCCACGATCACCCGGCGGATATTCTGCTGTAAGGCGTAAGCCAAAGGGCGGGCCGGCGACGCGGTGGAATTGGACTGCATAATGTAGGTTCTCCTTTCGGAAAGAAAGTCCGGGAACGGGGCGTTTTCCCCGATCCAAGGGTAGTATACCAAAAAAACAGGCGGAATGCAACAAAATCCGCAACACACGCGTAACCAATTTGAAACAATTTACAATTGACGTTTCCCGACGCCGGATTTTTTTCTTGCATTTTCCCCGGAACGGTGCTATGATATCCGGGAAACGCGACGATGGGACACAGCAGCGAGCGTTCCGTTCAGAGAGCTGCCGGGCGGTGCAAGGCAGGGGGAACACGCTGTGATCCGGCCCGGAGCGGGCGGCGACGAGCCGCCGGGGAGCGCCCCATACAGCGCGCGCGAGCGGCGCGGGTTTCCCGCGCAAGCTGGGTGGCAACGCGGAAAACTTCCGTCCCAGGAAAGAGGACAGGAAGATTTTTTTATTCTGCCAGAGAATTGCCTTGTTTGATTTTCCAGCCCAGCTTGCCTTGTTGGTTGTAGGGGCGGATATGATCCGCCCGCCGCCCGTGGAATAACGGTCTGTTGAATTTCCAGACGGTCGCAATATTCAGGTGCTGCGGGCGGATCATATCCGCCCCTACGGCTGAAAACCAAACAGACCATGAAAAACCGACACGATGCAACAAATACGCACTGAATAAAAGAAAGGAAGCAGAACCATGATCGACATTAACCTGATTCGCACCAATCCCGATCTCGTGCGGGAAAACATCAAAAAGAAGTTCCAGGATCAGAAGCTGCCCCTGGTGGACGAAGTGATCGAGCTGGACAAGAAGAACCGCGAAGCCATCCAGCGGGCGGATTTCCTGCGCTCCCAGCGCAACAAGATCAGCAAGCAGATCGGCGCGCTGATGGGCCAGGGCAAGAAGGACGAGGCCGAGGCCGCCAAGCAGCAGGTCAAGGACATGCAGGACGAAATGGCCGCCCTGGAAGCCAAGGAAACGGAATACGCC
>JAFSNT010000264.1 GCA_017443295.1 Clostridia bacterium | reverse complement strand
GAAAATTTAAAAGTGGAAAGTGAAAAGTGAAGATGACTCCAATTTCATTGGCAGCCGTCAATTCATAATAAATTTTCACTTTTCACTTTTAACTTTCCACTTTATAAAAATGGCTGCCAGCGCGATTCACGCTGAACAGCCGATGCTTATTTTGCTTTGAGGCTCCGGAACACCGTTTGATACGCCGATACGCCGATCACAAGGCAGGCGCAGGCCATGAGGCCGTAGATGCCCCAAATGGGCAATTCGTGCCAGATTTTATCGTCCGCCGCAAATTCCAGGGCGATGATCAGGCCCACGCTTGCGGCCACCGCCAGCCAGGGGATCAGAAGCCCTTTGCCGGTCATGCGCCGAGCTTCCTTCCGCCGCGCCCAGCGAACCACCGCCGCCGCCATCAGCAGCACGAGGACGATCGCCGCCGTCAGCTGGCTCACCCGCACGAACAGCCAGCGCAGGTAACTGTCCCGCCGCAGGCTTTCCAGCAAAATCTGGCAGGCGCTGTACAAAAGCAGGAACAGCCGGGCTGAATCCCCCGCTTTCCGCTTTTTCCGAAGCAGCGCCGCCAGGATCGCCAGCGCCGCCAGGCCCTCCAGCATGAAAACGGCCCATTTCCACTCTTCATAGTACCCGTCGAAGACGGCGAAGGGAAAGCGCTGGAAGAATTCTTCCTCCACATACAGGCCCGTGCCCTCGCCGCTGAAATATTCCGCGAACCGGGCCAGGGCGATGGTCAGGGCGGCGGGAGCGGCCAGGGCGTCCAGCATCGGCCCGACGGGCTGTTTGCAGCTTTTCGCCGCGATCAGCGCCGCCAGCGCAGCGCCGCCCACCGCGCCCCAGAGGGCGTATCCGCCCTCCCACAAATGCAGCATGGACGCGAACCCGATTTCCTGATACAGGGAAAGCCGCGCCGCGCAGTAAAACAGCCGCGCCCCCAGCAGGCCCAAAGGCAGGGCCAGCAGGGCCGTGCGCCACACCGCGTCGGAGGGCAGCTTTTTTCTGCCTGCCAGGAAAAAGAACAGGCCCAGGCCGCAGGCTGCCGCCAGAACCACGCCCAGGGCGTAGCCCGTCACCGGCAGCTGAAATACCGAAAACAGGATGCGATCCTCAAATTCCATGGCGTTCTCCGTTTCACTTTATGTACGCGCTGGAAAAATAAATGATATCCCACACAGAACGCACCTTGGGATTGTTCAGGCCGTTGATCTTAACGTAATTGCCCCCGCGCCTGAACACCACGTTGCAGGAATTGCCGCCGTCCAAATTATAGGCGGTCTGAATTTCCCCGAAGGAGCCGACCAGATCCGCAAACTCGTCCAGGGTCAGGCCCTTGCTGCCCTTGTTTTCGGGCCCCTCGGCGTAAATGCACATGTATTCCAAGGGGGCTGTCTGGGCGATGCACATCCGCTGGGCCAGAATAGTGGGCACCTGGGGCTTGGCGTTGATGAAATCCGTTTGCCGCACGCCGTCGATCACCAGGGCGGGGCCGAAAGCGAAGCCGTTCACGATGGTGCCGGAAAAGGCTTCCACGTCGGCGTTGGCGGCTTCCTTCAAAATGTGAAAATCGCCCTTTTCGTCAATGATCAGCACGTCCAAACGGTGGCCGGAGGCTTCGTAGGCCTTATCGCATTTGGTGCGGTAATTCCTGCCCTGCCGGGTCACCAAGCCCACGTTGCTCATCTGCCCCACCACGCTGTCGCCGCTGATGGCGAACACGGCCTTGACGTTCCTGGCCTGGGTGACCAGCTTTTCCCCGCTGCCCAGGTTGTTGTAATTGCCGGACAGGGCGGCCCGGATCTGGGTGGCGTTGGCGATTTTGATCCGCGCCACCAGATAATTGGTATTATAAATCCTGCCCTCCTCGATCTTCACGGAAATGGAGGGGTCTTCATATTCCCAATCCGACAGATAGCATTCCTCGTAGGGGGCGATCAGGTCGGTCTTTTTGGCGTCCATGGGCAGCTCAATGATTTCCGCCTGACCCACCAGCGCCCCGGAGGGCACCAGCAAAAGCATACCCAGCAGCATCAGGGCCAGCGCCAGCGCGCGCAATACGTTTTTCAATGGGGTTCCTCCTTGCCCTGTCAGGGCAGCATCTGTCCGTTTTCAAAGCGGATGATTCCGCTTTCCAGGAAGGAAGCGGGGGGATTCTGGGTGTTCGCGTATTCTTTCTTGAACGTCAGCTTCTTGAATACCTTTTGCCGCGCCGCCGGATCGGTCAGCTCGAAGGGCCGGTAATCGGGGCTGCCCTGGGTCTCGCAGGGAACCACCCGCAGCTCCGTCAGTTGGGCTTTTCCATCCGTCTTTTCGTAGGTGAGCTGGAAAATGCCGGTGGAGGGATCCACCTGGCTCATGGTGCCGAAGGTAAAATTGCCGGTGGAATAAAGAATGGGCTTGCCCTTATAGAACTGGATGGGCTGGATCACGTGGGGATGATGGCCCCAGATGGCGTCCGCCCCGGCGTCGATCACCTGCTTGGCATAGGCGATCTGCCAGGTTTCCGGGGTCATGTAGGTTTCCCTGCCCCAGTGCAGGCTGACGATCACCACGTCGCATCCTTCTTCTTCCTTGAGCTTCTGGATCCGGGCGGCGATGCGCTTTACGTCCGTATCCTGGGGATAGGAAAAGCCCACGAAGCCGAAGCGGATATCCCCCACGTCCCGCACGCCCAAATCATCGTGTCCGTCGGCCCTGTTGGGATAAACGCTGCCGAAATAGCCGATATCCGCCGCCTTCAGGGTGTTCAGAGTGTCCTGATAACCCGCGTCCAGAAAGTCCATGCAGTGGTTGTTGACCGTGTTCACCATGTCGACGCCGCCCTCCAGCAGCACCTGCACGTGGCTGGGATCGGCAATCAGGTTATACTTTTTGTCCGTGTGCTTCGTCCGTTTGGTGAATACCACTTCCAGATTGGCGACGGTCAAATCGTCCTCAAGCAAATAATCCTTCACCAGAGAGAAGGGCCAGCCGTAGCCGTTTTTCGCCACGATGCTATGATAGGAATTCGCCCCGTCCCTGCTCTGATAGGAATCGCCGATGGAGCAATCGCCGATCAGGGACAGGGTGACGCCGCTTTTATCCTGCTTTTCCTCGGGAACCTGTGCGGGCGCTTCCGTTGGCGCTTCCGCAGGCAGTGCCGCAGGCGCTTCGGTCGGGATTTCCGTCGGGACTTCCGTCGGCGCTTCGGTGGGGGTTGCCGCGGGTTCCGGCGTGGGAACCGCTTCGCCGGTATAGCGCAGCACATAGGGGTTATCCTTGACGCCCGCGCCGGATTCGATCATGATTTGGGAAAGATCCAGCCGGACCGCCAGCCGCAGCCCGCCCACCTTTTTGTTGGTGTACGCGCCCAAGCTGATATGGCCGTTATATCCCACCAGGCCAAACCTGTGATCCGAGGTTCCCACATAAGTCAATCTTTCATTATCCGTTGGGTCCTTAAAACCAATGCACCAGTAAGGGCTTTTTTTGTTTCGGGAATCCACATACAGGCCCTGGGCGACGGCATAGGGGGTGGCAACGCCCTGGCGCTTGGGAAAAGCGTTCAGTTCTTCGCCCCACCGGCCCTTCTCGAACCCGTAATTCACATTCAGGCACTCGTCAAAGGTCAGGATGAACAGCGTGCCCCTGTCCGGCTCCTCCAGCAGCGCGCCCCGCAGGGGATCGTCCCCCAGCAGAATATCCAGGCCCTCCGAATTCAGCCATGTGTACAGATCGCTTTCATTATAGGCGGTGATCCTGCGGTAAGTGCGCTTTTCAATGACCTTGGGGTCGGTTTCAAAAATGATCTGCTTGGCGTCGATCACATATTCCGTCAGCAGCAGGGCCTTGCCGTCCTCCACCTCCAGCACGCGCCACAGCACGGGCTGCACGTCGCCTGCTTTCGTGTAGGGATAGCTGCCCAGCAGCACATAATCGTGGCCCTTGCTTTTCTCGTAGCCCTGCAATTCCGCGCCGGCCAGCGGCAGTATGCCCAGCAGCAGAAGGATCAGCAGCCCCACCGTCAGTGTTTTTTTCACAAGCGTCCTCCTTTTGTGACGCGTTTCCCCCAAAAAACGCGCTTCCCTTTCTCCCATGACCGCCCTCTCAGGACGATTCGCCTGTTATTATATCGTATCATGCCGACGCATGTCAAATCAAATTCAGCAGCGTTTTCAGCGCCCCGGGCAGGGGCGATTCCGCCCGCGTTTCCCCGCCCGTAAAGGGATGGATGAAGCGCAGGCCGCAGGCATGCAGGGCAAAGCGCCCCGGCAGGCGGTCGTCGGGCTTGCCGTACACGTAGTCCCCCGCCACGGGGCAGCCCAGGGCCGCCATATGTACCCGAATTTGATGGGTACGCCCCGTTTCCAGCCGCAGCCGCACCAGGGAATACGCTTCCGTTTCTGCTTCCACCCGGTAATGGGTCACGGCCCGCACGCCGTCCGGCCGCACCTCCCGTTTCACGCCGTCGCCCTTGGCAATGGGCAGATCGACGGTGCCTTCCGCCTTCGGCAACCGGCCAAGGCACACGGCCCAATATTCCCGAACAAAGGCGTCGGTGTGCAATTGCCGCTGCAAAAGCTGCTGGGCGTGGGCGTCCCGGGCCACGGCCAGCAGGCCGCTGGTGCCCTTGTCCAGCCGGTTCACTGGCCGGAACACGAAATCATCGGGGCAGCCCAAGCGGGCATACAGGGCGTTTTCCAGGGTGGGGCCTTCCTGCTTCGCGGAACAGAGGGTGGGCAGGGGCGCGGGCTTGTCGATAATGAAATAATGCTCGTCCTCATAAGGAATTTCCAAGGGAAGCGCAAAGGGCGTAAGAATCAGCGCCGGTTCCTCCTCCCACCGGGCGCAAAGCACCTGCCCCGCTTGAAGCTGCGCGTCCGCCCGCACGGGATTTCCGTCCAGGGTCAGCCCGCCGGAAAATTTGAGGCTGCTGAACAGGCTGCGGGACAGGCGCATTTCCCCCAAGGCAACGGATTTCACCGTCCGGCCCGCTTCCTCCCCGGAAACGGTGTGGGTCAGTACCGGCAAAGGCTTGTTCCTCCCTTTTCTCAAAAAGCGCGGCGGGCAAATGCCCGCCGTGCCGTCGTTTTCTTGTCCGTTCAGCGATCCATCATGGCCAGCATCTGATCGCGCAGGTCCTTGCGCTCTTTCAGGTTGGGCCAGAAGCGGGTCAGCTTGCGGCTGTTGGTCACGTAATCCCGGTACGTCACCCGATTGCGGACGAACAAAAGCACGTTGGTATCGCCGTCCAAATCCCCTTCGATGCTGATGCTCTGGCCGAAGCGGTAGCCCGGATCGCCCATGGTTTCGGGGTTCACGTTGGTCACGCTTTTGAGATCATGGAAAAAGGTAAAGAATTCGGTCAGGGTTTCGGTGTTGCCGCCCTGATCCTCGTAGAAATTGTGATACGTCACCCGCACCGTATCCCCGTAAACGTCCACGTACACCTCGCCGATCAGGTAAAGGTTGCTGGCCACGTATTCAAAGGTCTGCCTGCCCTGCCGGGTCAGGTCGATGGGCGTGAACAAATACCATTGATCGGTCAGGCCGGGGCGCACGTCCCGGAACGCCGGGCCGAAGCTGCACGCCGTGTTATCGGGGTACCAGGTGCCTTTTTCCACGGTGACGGTGCCGCCGTCCTTGTTGGAATAGGTGTAATACAGGCTGTAGGTGTAGGTTTTTCCGTCCAGCTTGAAGGACGCCTGCAGCTGCCGGATGGGCTTTTTGACGGTCATATCCTTATCGTAGTACGGCACGATCCACTTGATCGTCTGGCCCGCGGTCACGCCGGTTTTGGTTTCGGTGTACACCACGGTCTTTTTGGCCGTATCGGTCAGGGTATACACGATCGTGCCGTCCCCCGGCGTGCGGATTTTGGTGGACAGGATCTGGGCCGTCTGCCCGTGGGTCAGGGTGGCGGGGCCGGAGTAAGAAATGGTCAGGCCGTTATCCGCGGCCAGGGCGGAAGCGGAAAATGCCAGCGCCAGCAGCAGCGCAAGCGAAAGAACGCGCAGCATGTTTTTCATGAATCGTCCATCTCCCTTTCGTTTCCCCAAATCGGGAACATTGTACACTGATTAGACGATGAAAACAACCATTTTGTTTCCATTTTTCCGGTAAAATTTCGATTTTTCGTTCCCCGCGTTCCGGCGCTTTTCTTTTCCCCTTTTTTATGGTAAGATATTCCCCGTGAAAGCGAGGGGACGGCATGATCGTTGTGGTTGCGGAAAAGCCCAGCGTGGGCCGCGATATTGCCAGGGTGTTAGGGTGCAGGGAAAAGGGCGAAGGATTCCTGAAAGGGGAAAACCATCTCGTCACCTGGGCTGTGGGGCACCTGGTCACGCTGTGCGAGCCGGACGAAATCGATGAAAAATACAAAAAATGGCGCATGGACGATCTGCCCATGCTGCCGGAGCATATTCCCACCAAGGTGATTGCCAAAACCAAATCCCAGTTTTCCATCGTCAAGAAAATTATCAACGATCCGGAAACGGAAAAGCTGATCTGCGCCACCGATGCCGGGCGGGAGGGCGAATTGATCTTCCGCCTCATTTATACCCAGGCCAAATGCAAAAAGCCCGTGGACCGGCTGTGGATCTCCTCCATGACAGACGAGGCCATCAAAGAGGGCCTTGCTACCCTGAAGCCCGCCCAGGAATACGACGGCCTGTACCGCAGCGCTACCTGCCGGTCGGAGGCGGACTGGCTGGTGGGCATGAACGCCAGCCGAGCGTTTACCCTGCGTTTCGACGCGCTTTTGTCCATCGGCCGCGTGCAGACGCCTACCCTGGCTATATTGGTAAAACGCTACCATGAAATAGCGAACTTCAAGCCAGAGGAATACTATACCGTCACCGCCGATTTTGGGGATTATACCGGCCAGTGGTTCGATGAAAAAGTCGAAGACGAAAAAAAGGCCAACCGCATCCCCACCAAGGAAAAAGCGGATGAAATCGCCAAGGCCGTTAAGGGCAAGGCGGCGCGGGTGAAAAGCGTGACGGCAGAAGCCAAAAAAGAACCGCCGCCCCAGCTGTACGACCTGACCTCCCTCCAGCGGGAAGCCAACCGGAAATTGGGCTTCACCGCCGACAAGACCCTGAAAATCGCCCAGGAGCTCTATGAAAAGTGGAAGGCTATCACCTATCCCCGCACGGACAGCCGGTACCTTCCCATGGACATGATCCCCCGCACCAAACAGACCCTGCAAAAACTGCCGGAGGAATACAGGCCCCTGGTGGAGAACATTCCCTGGAAGGAAGACGGCAAGCTGCCCATTTCCAAGCGGTACTTCGACAACGAAAAAATCTCCGATCACCACGCCATCATCCCCACGCCCCAGACCGCCCCGGTGGACAAGCTGCCCCCCGACGCGCAAAAGCTGTTTGACATGATCGCCCGGCGGCTCGTGGCGGTGTTCTATCCCGCCCACGAGTACGACGCCATCAAGGTAATCACCGATTGTCAGGGAAACCTCTTTAAATCCACGGGCCGGGTGGTGAAGGTCAACGGCTGGAAGGACGTATATCCCGCAGAAAAGCAGGAAGACGACGCTTTGCCCGCCCTGAAAGAGGGCGATGGGCGCACGGTGAGCAAAGCGACCGTCAAAAAGGAAACCACCAAGCCCCCGGCCCCCCATACCGACGCGTCCCTGCTGGCCGCCATGGAAAACGCGGGCAAGGAGCTGGAGGACGAAAAGCTGCGGGAGCAGATGAAGGGATCGGGCCTCGGCACCCCCGCCACCCGGGCCGCCATCATCGAACGGCTGATTCAGGTGGGCTACGCATCCCGGAAGGGCCGGGCCATCAGCGCCACGGAAAAGGGCGTATCTCTCATCGCCATCGCCCCGCCGGAAATCGCTTCTCCGGAAACCACGGGCAAGTGGGAGCTGGCCTTAGACGAAATCGCCAAAAACAAGCGGGACACGGGCCGGTTCATGGAGGGCATCAAGCGGCTGTCCACCTTCCTGGTGGAATACGCCCGGGACACGAAAACCGAAGCCTCCTTCCCGGAGGAAATGCGCCGGGGCAAGGGAAAACGAAAAACCAGCACGGTCAAGCCCATCGAAGGGGTCAAATGCCCCCTGTGCGGCAAACCCGTGCAGGAAAACAGCAAGGCCTTCGGCTGCTCCGGCTGGCGGGAGGGCTGCCGGTTTACGCTGTGGAAGGACGGCTTAAAGCGCGGCGGCGGGCCGGAACTCAATGAAAAGCTGGTGAAGCTGCTGCTGGAAAAAAACGAAGTAAAAGGCTCCACCGGCGTGATCACGCTGCGCGACAGTCAGCTTTCCTTCACGCCCAACGGAGCGGACACGCCCGGTGTATCTTTTCCCGTGATTTATACCAAAAAATGAGAAAGCTGAGGACAAACTAAAAGAAATGTCATTGGCTTCTCATGATTTTCTAATGATTTTCCTCCTTTTCCTCTCATTTTCTTTGGTTATGATATAACCGTTCCAAGGGAACAGAACAAAACACCCAAACGACAGGCGAAACGCCGAGGAGGAAATACAATGGATCATTTTGAAATGGTAGAAAAGCTGCGGGCCAAGGCCAACGTGAGCTACGAGGAAGCGAAAGCCGCGCTGGAAGCCAGCGATTGGGACATGCTGGACGCCCTGGTGCTGCTGGAAAGCGAAGGCAAGGTAAAGGACGCCCCCGAAGCCAAGGAATACACCACCCAGGAAAAGAAAGAGTACAGCTGGAACACCGGAAGCGGCGAAGTGAAGGTGACCTTCTCCAGCGCCCTGAGCAAGCTGTGGGACTGGATCAAGAAGCTGTTCCAGAAGGGAAACGCCAATCAGTTTGTGATCACCCGCAAGGGCGACGAGCTGATCGCCATGCCCATCACGGTGCTTGCCCTGCTGCTCATCTGCTTCTGGCCCTTCTCCCTGGTGATCCTGTTCGTGGGCCTGTTCCTCGGCGCGCGGTACAGCTTCCGGGGGCCGGACATCAACACCAACGTGAACGACTTCATGAACAAGGCCCAGGATAAAGCGGCCTCCGCCGTGGAGATCCACGTGGAAAAGAACGAGAGCAAGACCGCTGAAAGCGAAATTCCCGCCGACGAAGGCGAAAACAGGGCGGAATAAACCCATCATAAAGGACGCAGGGAGGGGCCGGGCACGGCCTCTCCCCCGTTCCGGTTAAAGGAAGGCAGCGTATGACGAAAATATTGCTGGTAGAGGACGAAGAAAAGCTGGCCCGGTTCGTGGAGCTGGAACTCAAGCACGAAGGGTATGCCGTGGACAAGGCCTTTGACGGCCGCGAGGGCCTGGAAAAAGCCGAGGGCGGCGGGTATGACCTGCTGCTGCTGGACATCATGCTGCCGGGGCTGAACGGCTTAGAGGTGCTGCGCCGCCTGCGGAAAGCGGGCAGCAGCATGCCCGTCATCATGCTCACCGCCCGGGACGCGGTCATGGACAAGGTGACGGGCCTGGACATGGGGGCCGACGATTACGTGACCAAGCCCTTTTCCATCGAGGAGCTTTTGGCCCGCATCCGGGCGTCCTTACGCAAGCAGACCGCCCAGAAGCAGGAAACGGGCCTGCTTTCCTGCGGCGGCCTCACCGTGGACGTTTCCCGCCACCGGGTGACCCGGGACGGCAAGGACATCGAGCTGACGGGCCGGGAATTTTCCCTGCTGCAATATTTTATGGAAAACAAAACCATCGTACTCACCCGGGACCAGCTGCTGGAAAAGGTCTGGGGCTACGAGTATTTGGGCGAAACCAACGTGGTGGACGTGTATGTGCGCTACCTGCGCGGCAAGATCGACGACGGCTTTGAGCCGAAGCTTTTGCAGACCGTGCGGGGCGTGGGCTACGTGCTGAGGGACGACGCATGAAGGATGAAAGAAGGGTCAATTCCATTGCCCGGCGCATCAACCGCTACTGGCTGCGCCGCACCCTGCTTTTGATGGGCCTCATCGACGGGGTGCTGGGGGCCATGATCGCCGGGGGCTGGATTTCCGTTGCCGCGCCCTATTTCTGGCCCGCTTTGGCGGGGGTGGAGGTGCTGCTGCTCCTTTTGCAGGGCCGGGTGGGCAAGGATAAATCCCAGCGGCTCATGGAGCCTTTGGAGCGCATCGCCCAGACGGCGGAGGAATTGAGCCGCGCCCGGTTCGATCCCGAAAAGCTGCACCATCTGGAGGACGCCATCGGCACAGTCTCCCCCCTCTCCCCCGACGCCCACGTGTACACCGGCGACAAGGAAATGCAGGGCCTGGAAACGGCCATCAACAACATGCTGGCCCGCACCCAGGAAACTTACCGGGAGCAGAGCCGCTTCGTGTCCGACGCCTCCCACGAGCTGCGCACCCCCATCGCCGTGATCCAGGGCTACGCCGATATGCTGAACCGCTGGGGCAAGGACGACGAAACCGTGCTGGAGGAAGGCATTTCCGCCATCCAGTCCGAATCCACCCACATGAAAAAGCTCATCGAGCAGCTTTTGTTCCTGGCCCGTGGCGACAACGGCCGAACCCAGCTCACCATGGAGCCTGTGGACATTTCCCAAATGCTGGCCGAAGTCTACGAGGAATCCAAAATGATCCACCCGGACCGTCAGTGGCGGCTGGACGCGGACACCTCCATTTTCGTCACCGGCGACGCCGATATGCTCAAGCAGACCGCCCGCATCCTGGTGGACAACGCGGTGAAGTACACCAAGGAGGACGACAAGATTTCCCTCCGCGCCCGCATGAAGGACGGCGCGCCCTGTTTTGAAGTGCAGGACAACGGCATCGGCATCAAGCAGGAGGACCTTGCCCACATTTTCGACCGCTTCTTCCGTTCCGATCCCGCCCGCGCCAGGGCCACCGGCGGCACGGGCCTGGGCCTCTCCATCGCCAAATGGATCGTGGAGCGCCACGGCGGTTATTTCGACGTGTTCTCACGGGAAGAATTCGGCACCCGCATCGGCGTGGTGCTGCCTCAGAAGGAAAAAGACGCGCAAGCCGGATGAAGTTTTCACCGCCGATGAGATTCTGACCGCAGGCTCAACGGTCGCAACTCCCCTTCATGGGGAGGTTGCTTTCGGCTGATCTCACCTCGGACGGTATTTCCGCCACAGGCGGTCGTCCGAGGTTCGTCCACAGGCGGTCATCGGCGGTTCGTCCCCTTCCGAGAAATCAGCACAAGGCAACTTTATAATTTGTACTGACTCGAATACGCAATCGTAGTAAACACAATCCGCCCCTATCCGGCAATGCCGGGCAAGGGCGGATTTGTGTTTATAAAAGGTTACTCCGCGGGCTTTTCGGCTTTGGGCTTACGGCCCCGGGGTTTCTTCTCGGCAGGGGCTTCTTCCTTTGCCTTTTTCGCCCGGGGCTTCTTTTCGGCGGGGGCTTCTTCCTTTACCTTTTTGGCACGGGGCTTCTTCTCAACGGGCGCTTCCTTCGCGGGCGCTTCCTCTGCGGGGGCGGGAGCTTCCTTGGGCTGTCCCGCCGTGCCCGCCAGCATATCCCTGTACAGGGACAGGTACATTTCCGCGCTGTGGGACCAGGAATAATCGCCGGTCATGGCCCGATGCTGCAGCAGCTTCCAAATATCCTGCTTCTCCCGATAGAAGAACACGGCCCGGCGGATCACGTACAGCATATCGTGGGCGTTATAGTTGAAGAAGGTGAAACCGTTGCCCGCGCCGTTGGCCTCGTTGTAGGAAAGCACGGTGTCCCTAAGACCCCCGGTCTCGCGCACGATGGGCAGGGTGCCGTAGCGCAGGGAGATCATCTGGCTCAGGCCGCAGGGTTCGAACTGGGAGGGCATCAAGAACATATCCGAACCGGCGTAAATGCGGTGGGCCAGCGCGCCGTCCATCTTGAACCGCGCCGCCACCCGGCCCGCGTACTGCTGCTCGGCCCAGCTGAACAGGTTCACGTACTTGGCGTCGCCCATGCCCAGCACCACCAGCTGCACCTTTTCATCCATGATCTCGCTGATCACCCGGTCCACCAGATCCAGGCCCTTCTGGTTGTTCAGGCGGCTGATGATGGCGATGATGGGCGTGTCCGCTTCCACATCCAGGCCCAGTTCCACCTGCAGGGCGCGCTTGCACGCCGCTTTGCCGGACAGATCGTCCACCGTATACCGGGCAGGGATCAGGGGATCGTGTTCGGGATCGTATTCGATGATGTCGATGCCGTTCAGCACGCCGGACAGGTGATCCTTCCTGGCGCGGAGCAGGCCGTCCATGCGCTCGCCGTAATAGGCGGTCTGGATTTCCTCGGCGTAGGAGGGGCTGACGGTGGTGATCTCGTCGGCATAGACCAAGGCGGCCTTCATGAAGTTGGCGCAGCCGTAGCATTCCAGCTTGTCGTCGGTATAGTATTCATCGTCCAGGGCCAGCACGTCCTGCACGTCCTGAATGCCGAAAATGCCCTGATACTGCAAATTGTGGATGGTGAACACCGTGCGGATGGAAGCGAAGAATTCCAGCTGGCTGTACTGGATGCGCAGCAGGGCCGGGATCATGCCGCTCTGCCAGTCGTTGGCGTGAATGATGTCCGGCTGGAAGCCGATCAGGGGCAGGCAGTTGAGTACGCTGCGGCAGAAGAAGCCGTAGCGCTCATGCTCGTCGCCGCCCATGCCGTAGATGTAGCTGCGGCCGAAATAGTATTTATTGTCCACAAAGTAGAAGATGACGCCGTTGTACTCTAAGGATTCGATGCCGCAGTACTGCTTGCGCCAGCCCAAATCCACCTCAAAGTCCAGTTCGTGCTTCATCTGGTTCACATACTCTTCGGGGATGGCGCTGTACAGGGGCAGGATCACGCGCACGTCGTTGCCCTTCTTCGCCAGCACGGGCGACAGCGCGCCCACCACGTCGGCCAGACCGCCGGTTTTTATGAAGGGTACGCATTCGGACGTCGTAAACAGGATTTTCAAGATCAATCACCTCGTCAATAATATTTTTTCTTTTTACAGCAGAACGCGGGCGGATGGGTCTTTTCATCCGCCCGCGGGCAGGAACGTTTATACGGTGTAGTTCTTCGCCACCACCACGGGATAATTCTGGGTGGCCAGCAGGCGGCCGTTTTCGGACACCGTGGCCTGCTTATCCATGATGCAGTACTGCAATTCAGCGCCGTCCATCACGTCGCCGTCCTGCATGATGATGCAGTTGCGCACCACCGCGCCCTTGCCCACGTGTACGCCGCGGAACAGGATGCTGTTTTCCACCGTGCCTTCGATGACGCAGCCGTCGGCGATGAGGGAATTTTTCACCTTCGCGCCGCCCGCGTGGCGGGTGGGCATTTCATCCCGCAGCTTGGTGAGTACGGGCCGGTCGGCGGGGAAAATATCCTTGCGGGTTTCCTGATCCAGCAATTCCATGGAGCAATTGAAGTAGCTCTGCACGGAATCCATGGGCCAGGCCCTGCCGGGGTTTTCGTAGCCGCACACCTTGAGGGTGCGTTCCCGAATGGCGTCCATGAGAACGTCCCGCGTCAAATGATGGTAGCCCTTCGATACCGTTTCGTCCACCACCTGGATCAGCAGCTCCCTGCGGATGCAGAAGGCTTCCAGGTAGGTGTAGGGCAGGTGCGGGATGGTGGGGTCGGATTCCAGGGCGGAAACGCGGCCGTCCTCCTCCACCTGGATATAGCGGCCGTAGCCGTTGCGCCGCGCGCCGGGATCGCGGGTATACATCAGGGTGATGTCCGCGCCGGAAGCCTCGTGGGCGTCCACCATGGCGTCGAACCGGGCGGCAAAGAGCATATGCGTGTCGGTGGACACGACGTAGCGTTCCTTGCTGCGGCGCAGGTAATGCAGGTTGGCGTGCAGGGCGTCCAGGAACCCGGTATACACGCCCACGTTATCGTTATTGGTAAAGGGCGGCAGGAACACAAGGCCCGCCCGCTTGCCGTGCAGATCCCATTCGCGGCCGGAGCCCAAATGGTCCATCAGGCTGTTATAGTTCTTCTGGGTGATCACACCCACGTTGCGGATGCCGCTGTCCACCATGGCGGACAGGGGAAAGTCGATCAGCCGGTAGCGGCCGCAGACCGGCACAGCCGCCACGGCGCGGTCCGCCGTCAGCTCCTTGAGCTGGTTCGCCCGATCGGCGGTATAAATAATCCCCATGATATTTTTCACGGTCGTATCCTCCTGATCACTCTTCACCGAATTGTTCGCCGGCGGCCACCTTGCCGCCTTCGGGCACCACAGCGTCCTGGCCCACCACGGCGATCAGGCCGTCGCCTTCCTCGCCAACGACCGCGCCCTTGGAAATCACGGCGTTTTCCGCCACCATGGCGCGGCGCACGACGGCGCCGGATTCGATCTTCGCCCCGGGCATGATCACGCTGTCGATCACCTGCGCGCCTTCCTCCACGATCACGCCGGAGGAAAGGATGGAATGGGCCACCTTGCCGTACACCTCGCAGCCCTCGGTGATCAGGCAGTTGTCCACCTCGGCCTTATCCGCCACGAACTGGGGAATCATGCCAAGGTTCCGGGCGTAGATGCGGAACTTCTTGTCGTGCAGGTCGATTTCGGGCTGATCCTCCAGCAGGTCCATATTGGCTTCCCACAGGCTTTCGATGGTGCCCACGTCCTTCCAGTAATCGTTGAAGGAATAGGCCACCATCTTCTGGCCGTCGTTAAGCATCTTGGGGATGATGTTCTTGCCGAAGTCGTTGGAGGAATTGGGATCCTTTTCATCCTCCGTCAGGTACTTGCGCAGCTTTTCCCAGGTGAACACGTACACGCCCATGGACGCGTTGTTGGACTTGGCGTGCTTTGGCTTTTCCTCGAATTCGATGATGTTGTCGTTTTCGTCGGTGTTCATGATGCCGAAGCGGTGGGTCTCCTCCCATGGCACCTGGCGCACGGCGATGGTGGCGTCGGCCCCATGGGCTTCGTGGCAGGCCACCATGGCGGCGTAGTCCATTTTGTAAATGTGGTCGCCGGAGAGGATCAGCACGTATTCGGGGTTGTACTGCTGGATGAAGGAAAGGTTCTGGTAGATGGCGTTAGCCGTGCCCTTATACCATTCGCCGGTAGATCCGGTCTGATAAGGAGGCAGCACGAACACGCCGCCGTTCACCACGTCCAGATCCCACGGCGCGCCGCTGGCGATGTAAGCGTTCAGTTCCAGGGGCCGGTACTGGGTCAGCACGCCCACCACGTCGATCCCGGAATTGGCGCAGTTGGAAAGCGGGAAGTCGATGATCCGGTACTTTCCGCCGAAGGGCACCGCGGGCTTGGCCATGTGCCGGGTAAGAATGCCCAGACGGCTGCCCTGGCCCCCCGCCAGCAGCATGGCTACACAGCGTTTTTTGCGAAGCATATGAAACACGTCCTCCTTATTATAATCCTTTGTACGCAAAATGCTTTGCGCATAGATTCATTCTTATTTTATCTGATTTCTCAGATTCCTTCAATGGATATTCTATGACCAATTTATCAATCATCCAGCTTTTTGACCCGGTAATACACCGTGGCCAGCGGCGGCACGCACACGGTGGCCGAGCAGGGCAGGTCGTTGAGGGGCGCGTTTTCCGCCCGGATGGGGCCGGGGTTCTGCCAGCCGCTGCCCGCGAACTCCGCCCGGTCGGAATTGAGGATCTCGGTCAGCTCGCAGGGGTACGGCAGGGCCAGCCGGTATTCGCCGTAGGGCTGGGGGGTGAAGTTGGTCACGGCGGCGACGGCGTTTCCCTTTTCGTCCATGCGCAGGAAGGCCACGATGCTGCGGTCGGCGTCGTTCACGTTCAGCCACTGGAAGCCGTTCCAGCTGTCGTCCACGCTGTGCAGGGCCGGTTCGTCCCGGTACAGGCGGTTCAGGGCCTTCACATACTGCTGGAGGCGGGCGTGGTTTTCATAGTCCAGCAGCATCCAGTCCAATTGCTCCGCGTCCCGCCATTCCACGAACTGGCCGAACTCGCCGCCCATGAACAAAAGCTTCTTCCCCGGATGGGCCATGTAATAGCCATACAGGGCGCGCAGGCCCGCGAATTTGCGCCAGTGGTCGCCGGGCTGCTTATCCAGCATGGAATGCTTGCCATGCACCACCTCGTCGTGGGAGAAGGGCAGGATGTAGTTTTCGCTGAACGCGTACATCATGGAAAACGTGATCTTGTCGTGATGATACTTGCGGTAAATGGGGTCCAGCGCCACATAGGACAGGATATCGTTCATCCAGCCCATGTTCCACTTGAAGCCAAAGCCGAGGCCATCCTCCCAGGTGGGATGGGTCACTTTGGGGAAGGCGGTGGATTCCTCCGCCACGGTGATCGCGCCGGGGCACTCCCGGTACACGGTTTCGTTCAGGCGCTTTAGGAACGCGATGGCGTCCAAATTTTCCCGTCCGCCGTACTGATTGGGCAGCCAGTACCCCGGGCCGCGCCCGAAATCCAAATACAGCATGCAGCTCACCGCGTCGCAACGCAGGCCGTCGGCGTGGTATTCCTTCAGCCAGTAGACGGCGTTGGAAAGCAGGAAGCTGCTCACCTCGCCCCGGGCGTAGTCGAACAGGGTGGTGCCCCACTGGGGCATTTCGGAACGGCGCTCGTCGGCGTGTTCATAGCAGGGCGTGCCGTCGAAGCGGCGCAGGCCCACTTCGTCCTTGGGGAAATGGGCGGGCACCCAGTCGAGGATCACGCCGATCCCCGCCTGATGCAGCCTGTCCACCAAAGTTCTGAACTGATCCGGCGTGCCGTAGCGGGAGGTGGGGGCGTAATAGCCCGTCACCTGATAGCCCCAGGAGCCGTCGAAGGGATGCTCCATCACCGGCAGCAGCTCCACGTGGGTGTAGCCCATGTCCTGCACGTAAGGCACCAGCTGATCGGCGATTTCCGCGTAGTTCAGCATGCGGCCGTTTTCGCCCCGCCGCCAGGTGCCAAGGTGCAATTCGTAAATGTTCATGGCGCTGCGGCAGGGTTCCTGCTGGGCGCGTTTTTCCATCCATGCCCCGTCGCCCCACCGGTAGCCCTCAAGGCTCCGCAGCTTGCTTGCGTTGTTGGGCCTCAGCTCGCTTTCAAAGGCGTAGGGGTCGGCCCGGTAATGCCATTCCCCGTCGGCGCATTCGATGGCGTACTTGTAGGCCCGCAGCCTTTCCGCCGCTTCGGGGAAGGAAAAGCGCTCCGGGTCGATGGCCGGGGTGAACAGCTTGTCCGGCAAACGCAATTCCCAAATGCCGTCGTACTGCTTTTCCATGGGATAGGCGTCCCGATCCCAGCCGCAGAATTCGCCGATGACCGACACGCGCCGGGCGTTGGGCGCCCAGACGGAAAAGTGCCATTTCAGCTCCCCGTTTTCCTCCACGGGGTGCGCGCCCAGGAAATTGTACGCGTCAAAGCATACGCCCTGATGGAAGCTCTCGCGCCGCGCGCCGTCCGGCGGGTTATACCACATGCGCAATCATCTCCTTTTTTATTTTATGTTCCTGCAATCATTGTATCATCATTTTTCCGTTTTTTCCAGTATTTTTATTTTGTTTTTCTGGAAATAATACGGTACAGCCGTTTATTTTGCGAAACGGCGGCATTTCTTTTCCGTTTGGAGGATCAGCATGGTCAATTCCATTTCCCATACAGCCCGCCTGCGCTGCAAAAAGGGGCTTTCAGACCTTATCCGCAAGGCCCGGGAGGCGGTCTGCTCCATCCCAAGGGAGTATCTGTCCCCCGCCGGCGCGTGGGTGGAGGATCACGCCCTGTTTCTGCTGGAGGAAGCGGACGCCCTGAAACGGGATGTACAGCGCGCCCCCCGCCTGCCGGGAGACGGGGGCGTGCCAAGGCTTCTGCGCTGGGCGCGGGCGGTGTGCGAGGAAGGGCAGGGGGAAATTTCCGCGCCGCTGATCGTGCGGGGCATCAAAAAGGAAGCGGAAAGCACGGAAATCACCGAGGAAGAGCTTTCTTTGCTTCCTCTGGCATTTTCCATCGCCCTGTTTGAACGCATGCGGGAGATTTTGGAAAACTGTATACAGGAAAAAGAACTGCGCGCCCGCGCCCGCGCCTGGGCCAAGCGCTTTTCCGCCGGGGAACGGGACGATCTGCCCAGGGACGGCGCGCTGCTTGCCCTGCTGCTCCGCGCCCTTTCGGAGGAAGAAAACCCGGCGGGACTGCGTCGGGCGGACGAGACCCTGCGCGGCTTGGGCCTTCGCTGGGAAGATGCCGTGCGTGCGGAGCAGGAACAGCAAACGGCCCGGGGGCTGGACGCGGGCAGGCTCATTGCTTCCCTGCACATGCTTTCCCGCCTGCCTTTTCATGCGGTGCGGGAACGTTTAAGCCCCGTGATCAAAGTTTTGCGGGCCGATCCCACCTTTCCCCGCATGGATCGGGAAAGCCGGGACCTGTACGTAAGCCGCGCCTGCCGTATCGCCAAGCGTCTGCGCATCCCGCAAAGCGCCGCCGCCCGGGCCGCCGTGGAGCTTTCGTTGGGCAAATCCGGCCCGGAGGGCGAAGCGGGATTTTACCTGCTGGAGCGGCCCGACCTCATCGCCGTGTATCTGCATAAGCGCAAAAAATCTTCTTTTGCCCTGCGGCATCGGACGGGCCTGTTCCTTGCGCCCCTGTACGGCGGGGCGGCGGTATGCCTGACGGTTTCCATCCTGACGGGCTTACGCTGGTATTTGTGGGGGCTGACTGCGCTGTGCGTTTCGGAAATCCTGCGGATCATGGAATACGCCGTGATCCGGAAATTCCTGCCCGCCCGCATGCTGCCCCGGCTGCAGGTCAAGCGCCTGACGCCCGAAACCCGCACCCTGGCGGTGATCCCCGCCCTGCTCACCTCCCGGAAGGAGGCCCTGCGCCTCGTGCGGCAGCTTGCCATCCTGCGCCGCGCCGCCGGCGACCCGAACCTGGATTTCATGCTGCTGGCGGATTTTGCCGACAGCGAAACGGAAGCGAAGCCAGAGGACGAGGACATCCTTTTGGCCGCGAGCTTAGCCGTGGAGGAGATGAACCGGCAGCAGGGCGGCTTTCTGTACCTGCAAAGGGCGCGCAGGTGGGATATGGGCCAGCGGGCCTATACGGGCCGGGAGCGCAAGCGCGGGGCGCTGGAAAGCCTGAACCTGCTGCTGACGGAGGGAAAATGCGGCGATTCCTTCCTCTATATGTCCCACAGCGGGGAAGAACTCAAGCGCCGTTACGCCTACGTGATCACCTTGGACGCCGACACTTTCCTGCCTCCCGGCGCGGCCCGTCAATTGGTGGGAACCATGCTGCATCCCCTGCAGCGGGGCCGGGCGTGCGTGATCCAGCCCCGGATGGAAACCGCCCCGGATCGGGTGCAAACCCGCGCCCAAATGTGGCTCGGCGGCGCGGGCGGGGCCGATCCCTATCACCTGTCCGTACAGGACGTGTATCAGGACGTGTTCGGCCGGGGTTCCTTCGTGGGCAAGGGCATTTACGAGCCGGAAGCCTGGACGCGGCGGCTTTTGGGCCGCCTGCCCCGGGGGCGGCTGCTGAGCCACGACCTGATCGAGGGGGAAATCGTATCCAGCGCGCTTTCGGATGATATCGCCCTGTTTGACGGCCATCCCGCCCGGCTGTCCGGCTGGCAGAAGCGGCTGCACCGCTGGACGCGGGGCGACTGGCAACTGCTGCCCTTTTTAGCGGATGCCCGGCTTTCCCTGCTTTCTCGGCATAAGATTTGGGACAACCTGCGCCGTTCCCTGCTGCCCGCCGCCCAGGGACTGCTGCTGCTGGCCGGGGCGTTTTTCAAGTCTCCCCTCTTGGTATTGCTGGCGCTGCCCTGGCCCCTGCGGGGGATGGACAAGCGCCTGTTCCTGCTGCCCTGCAAGGCGTATACCGCCTTAGACGCGGCGGTGCGGGCGCTGTACCGCCAGTTCGTCAGCCATCGGAACCTGCTTTCCTGGGTCACGGCGGCCCAGGCGGAGGGGAACGGGGCTGCCATCCCCCTGCCCTGCCTGCTTGCCCAGGCGGGCGCGGGCACGGCTTTGACGACGCTCGCCCTGCTGCCGGGGGGATTATGGCCTCTGGCTTTTATCGGCCTGATTTGGGTTTCCGCGCCTTTATGGATTCCCCTGCTGGACGCCCCCGCGCAATCTTCCCGCCCCATGACGCAAAAGGATGCGGAGGACGCTCGAAAAATAGCCCGCCGTACCTGGGAATTTTTTGAGGACAGCGTATCGGCGGACACCCTGTTCCTGCCCCCGGACAACGTGCAGGAGGAACCGAAAAAAGGCCCGGCCCTGCGCACCTCCCCCACCAATATGGGGCTTTACCTGCTTTCCTGCTGCGCCGCCCACATTTTGGGCTTTCTTCCCATCGGTGAATTATCTCAAAAAATCCATGACAGTTTGAATACGCTGGAAACGCTGGAAACCTGGCAGGGCCACTTTTACAACTGGTACAGCCTGCGCACCGGCGAGCCCTTAGGCCCCCGCTTCGTGTCCACCGTGGATTCCGGCAACTGCGCGGCCTGTTTGCTGTGCTGCGCCCAGCTGCTCCGGGCGTGGCTGCCCCGGCTTACGGAGGAAGGACGTTCCCTGCCCGCCCGGCTGGACGCCCTGGCCCACGGCATGGACTTTTCCGCCCTGTACGACGAAAAAGCCCATCTGTTTTACGTGGGCTGGGAGGCGGAGGCCCGGCGGTTTACGCCCTCCCATTACGATTGCTTAGCCAGCGAAGCGCGGCTTACTTCCTTCATCGCCATCATGTTAGGGCAAACGGAACGGAAGCACTGGCGATACCTGAACCGGGCCGTGACGAAAGCGGGCTTGGGGGCGGCGCTGCTCTCCTGGGGCGGCACGATGTTTGAATACCTGCTGCCCCAATTGTTCCTGCCCCTCATTCCCGGCACGCTGATCGGGGAAAGCTGCCTGAACGCCGTTCGCGCCCAGATGGCCGCCGACCCGAACCGTCCCTTCGGCGTCAGCGAAAGCGGCTATTACGCCTTCGATCCCGAAATGAATTATCAGTACCGCGCCTTCGGCCTGCCCCTTTTGGCCCGCAGCGGGGAAACAGCGGGAAGCACCGTGGCGCCCTACGCCTCCATGCTGGCCTTTCCCTTCTTCCCCCGGGCCTGCGCGAAAAACATGCGGCGCATGCAGCGCTTGGGCTGGGAGGACGCCCACGGCTTTTTTGAAGCGGCGGACTGGGGAAAAGATCATAAGCCCCGCGTGGTGCAAAGCCACATGGCCCATCATCAGGCCATGATCCTGTGCGCCCTGTGCAACGCCCTGGAAAACGGGGCGCTGGTTCGGGCCTTTATGACGCTGCCCGCCGCCAAGGCCAACGCCTGCCTGCTGTGGGAGCGCGCCCCCCGCCGCGCCCGGCGGCGCATCGCCCTGCCGCCGCCCCGGGCAGAAGAAGAATCCGCCTTTCCCCCGCCCCGGCCCGCCCGTTCCGGCCTGCCCCCGGAAAGCCAGCTTTTGTCCGGCGGCGGCACCCGCTGGCTGCTCACGGCCTTGGGCCAGGGCTTTTTGGCGGCGGGGGATATGATGATCACTCGTTTCGATTCCCAGGCGGGCAGCCAGACGGGGCCGCAGTTTTACCTGCGGGATCAGGAAACCGGGGCCTTCATCCGCCCTGCCCTTTCCGGCGGCGCGCTCTTTGGAGAGGGCGCGGCCCTGTTCCGCGTTTCCTGGCAGGGAATGCGCGTTGCCCTGCGCTGCTGTGTGGACCCCCTCACCGGAATGGCCGTGGCGGCGCTTCACGTGGAGAACCTGACGGGGAAGGAAAAAGAAATCGAGGCCGTTTCCTTCCTGGAAATCGCCCAGGGGCCCCAGGCGGCGGACGAAGCCCACCCCAATTTCCGGGACCTTTCGGTGCGCGTTTCCCCCTGGGGCAGCCGTGGCCTTCTTTCCCACCGCCTGCCCCGGGATGAAAAGGATCAAATGCCCCTCATCGCCCACGTCGCTGTGGGGGATGTGTTTGCTCTGCGCAGGCAGGGCGACCGGACGCTGTTCTTGGGCCGGGAAGGCACCTATGCCGCGCCGGAGCAGCTGACCCTGCCGGACGACGCCTGCGTGTTCCGCACGGGGGACGTGATCGCTCCCTGCCTGTCCCTCCGCGCCCGGATGCGCGTGCCCGCCCAAGGCAAGGCGGCGGTGTATTTCCTGACCCTGACGGCGGATAGTGAGGAAGCCCTTTCTTCGGTTCCCCTCACCGTTTCCCGGGCGCAGGCCGCTTTTGCCCTGGCAAAAACCCAGGAAAAAACGGTGTTCCGCTTTTTGGGCATGGGGCCGGAGATGCCCGCCCTGTACCGGGAGATGGCAGGCGCGGCGCTGTTTTACGATCTGCCCCACCAGCAGGCCCTGCCCTCCGCCCGGCCCGACGCCCTGTGGCGGGTGGGCGTTTCCGGGGCGCTGCCGGTGGTGCTGGCGCTGCTCACCCAAGGGGCGGATCGGGCGCTGATCAGCCATGCCCTGCGCTTCCACGCCTGGCTGCGCATGAGCGGCATAAAAACCGATCTCATTTTCTTCTGTCCGCCGGAAAATAGCTATTTCCGCCCGGTGCAGGATCAGGTGCGGCAGCTTTCCGCCGCCGCGCCGGAAGGGGATCAATGGGGTCAAATGGGCGGCCTGCACTGGGCCGAAGGGGACGAAACCCTGGCCCGTGCCCTGGAAAGCTTATCCCGGCTGACCCTGCGCTCCGGCCAAAGCCTGAAAGCCCAATTGTCCGCCCTTCAAATGCCGCTTCCCGCCGACGCAAAGCAAAGCCTGACCCTGCCCGAACCCCTGATCCCACCGGGCCTGCAAGCGGTCAACGGCTTCGGCGGCTTCCTGCGGGAGGCTGGATACTGCGTATGCTCCCCCGCCCCGTCGCCCTGGCATCAGCTCCTGTGCAATCCCCTTTTCGGCACCCTGGTCTGCGAAACGGGCATCCTGCACTCCTGGGCGGGCAACAGCCGCCTGGGCAGGCTGACCCGGCTCTGTCCCGACCCCCACCGGGGCGTATCCAGCGAAGAAATCCTGCTGCAAAACGAGGACGGGCAGGTGTTCCCCCTCACCCGCTGCGCGGCGGTGTACGAACCGGGGGCGGCGGCCTACCGGTGCATGGCGGGAGATGTGACGGCGGAAACTGCCGTATTTGTCCACGAAGAAAAAGCCATGAGCGTGCGGGCGGTGACCCTGCGAAGCGAAAAAGAACACACCCTGCGGCTTTATTGGCTTTTGCGCTTTGCCTTGGGCGAGCATCCCGAGCATACCCGCTGCCGGGCGGAGGAGGGCTTCGCCTTCGCCTTTTCCGGGGATTTCCGGGGCTTCGCCTGGGCCGGGATGGAACAGGCGGCCTGTCAAGCCCTGTGCGGCGCGGCCTGCTTCGGCGTCGCGGGCGAAGCCGTACCCCCGCCGGTGACAGTGCCCGCCTTCGGTATCGGCAGCGCGGGGCTTTTGCAAAGGACGATCACCCTGCGGCCCCGGGAGCCTGTGCGCCTGACCCTGGCCTTGGGCTGGTCGCCGGACGAAGGGGCGGCTCGCCTGGATTGGGACGTATTGCTGGCCCAGGGGCCGTCCTCAGCGGAAAGGAACACAAGGGCCGTCTGGACGCAGCGGCTTTCCAAGCTGCAATTATTCAGCTTCCACCGGCCCTTGGACGCCATGATGAACCAATGGCTGCCCTATCAGATGTACGCCGCTCGGCTATTTGGCCGGATGGGGCCGTACCAGACGGGCGGGGCCTTCGGCTTCCGGGATCAGTTGCAGGACTGTCTGGCCCTGCTGCACACTGACCCGGCCTTCGTTCGCGCCCATATCCTGCTCTGCGCTGCCCACCAATATCGGGAGGGCGACGTGCAGCACTGGTGGCATCCGCCCCGCCGGGGCGTGCGCACAAGGGTCAGCGACGATAAGCTGTTCCTGCCCTTCCTCACCGCCCGGTACGCCGCCGTTACCGGCGACGAAAGCATCCTGGCCGAAGAAGTTCCTTATCTCGTTTCCGCGCCGCTCAGCGAAACAGAAGAAGACCGCTACGAGGAACCGGAAATCTCCCCGGAACGGGAAGCGCTGCTCGCCCACTGCCTGCGGGCTATCGACTCCGTGGCCCTGGGCGCTCACGGCCTGCCCCTGATGGGCGGCGGCGACTGGAACGACGGCATGAACCGGGTGGGCGGGAAAACGGGCGAAAGCGTATGGCTGGCCTTTTTCCTGGCCCTGACCTTAAAAGAATTCATGCCCCTGTGTCCACCTGAAATCAAAGAAAAATACCGCTTGCTTCGCCAAAGCGTGCTGGACAGCGCGGAAAGCGCCTGGACGGGGAAATGGTATTTGCGGGCCTGGAGGCACGACGGCGCGCCCTTAGGCGGCCCCGATACGAACCCGCCCCGCGTGGATCTGATCACCCAATGCTTCGCGGTGCTGGCAGGCGCGCCCCGGAATAAGGCGAGAGAGGCGCTGCTGCACGCCGTGGAAACGCTGTACGACCGGGAGGCGGGAATCGTAAAGCTGCTGGACCCGCCCTTTGCCCCGGAGGAGGACGCGGGCTATATCGGCGGCTATCTGCCCGGCGTGCGGGAAAACGGCGGCCAGTACACCCACGCCGTGCCCTGGCTGATCCTGGCCCTGTGCCGCCTGAACGAATTCGACCTGGCCTGGGAAATCGCCCTGACGATCCTTCCCGCCTCCCACAGCGATACGGCGGAAAAAGCCCTGGTTTACAAAATCGAACCCTACGTGCTGGCGGGGGACGTGTACGCCGGGGAAAACAGGGGGCGGGGCGGCTGGAGCTGGTACACGGGCAGCGCCGCCTGGCTGTATTGGGCCGTGTTCACGGGCCTTATGGGCTTTGAAAAGCGGGGCGACAAGGCCCGCCTGCTGCCCCGCACCGGCCCCGAGGGGGATGAATACACCATCGTGCTGCGTTTTGGCAGCGCCAACTATCATTTCACCGCCGCCCGAGACACGCTTTTCCCCACCTTAGACGGCGCGCGCTTGGAGGACGGATGGGCGCCCCTCCTGTCCGACGGCCGCACCCACGAAGCCCGCTTTCCTATGCGGACGGGACTGTAAAAGAAAAGTGAAAAGTGGAGATTTGATTCGTCCGCATATTGCATAGCGGACAATCTATCTTTCCACTTTTCACTTTCAACTTTTCACTTTTTGCTTACTTCACTGTGATCAATTCGTATTCCCTGGTGCCCAGGCCGATCTTTTCCCCATGGGCCAGGGTTTCCTTCCAATGCACGTTGGGGTTGCTGTCCTTGAAGTGGTCGTGGTAGTGGTGCCAATCGGGCTTGGCCAGGTTGTCGCCCAGCTGGCTGTTGCGGAAGGGCGTGGCCTGCTGGCAAAGATCCACGCAGGCCTGGTCCAGCGCCACGGGGTCAAAGGAGGCCAGCATGCCGATATTGGGCAGGATGGGCGCGTCGTTTTCCCCGTGGCAGTCGCAGTTGGGCGACACGTCCATGATGATGCTGATATGGAAGCAGGGGCGGCCATGACAGACGGCCTGGGTGTATTCCGCCATTTTGCGGCAGAGCATGTCCCCGGCGCTGTCGTTCATGTTGCTGATGGCGTCAAAGGCGCAGGCCCCGATGCACCGGCCGCAGCCCTTGCAGATGGCCGGGTCGATGTATGCCTTGCGGTCTTCCCCGTAGGAAATGGCGTCGCTGCCGCATTCCCTGGCACAGCGGCCGCAGCCCCGGCAGGCGTCCTGATCCACTTCGGGGGTGCCGTCGTTGTGCTGGTTCATTTTTCCGGCGCGGCTGCCGCAGCCCATGCCGATGTTCTTGATGGCACCGCCGAAGCCCGTGGCTTCGTGCCCCTTGAAGTGGCTCAAAGAAATCAAAATATCCGCGTCCATCACCGCTCGGCCGATGAGGGCGGTTTTGCAGTATTCGCCGTTGACCACGGGCACCTCGATATCGTCCGTTCCCCGCAGGCCGTCGCCAATGATGATATGGCAACCCGTAGTGACGCTGTTGAAACCGTTGATTTCGGCGTTCAGCAGGTGATCCACCGCGTTTTTCCGGCTGCCGGGATAAAGGGTGTTGCAGTCCGTCAGGAAGGGCTTGCCGCCCAATTCCTTGATCACGTCCACCACGGCCCTGACGTAATTGGGCCGCAGATAGGCGAAGTTGCCCAGCTCGCCGAAGTGCATTTTGATGGCCACGAATTTGCCGTCAAAATCAATGTCGCCGATGCCGGCTTTTTTGATGAGCCGCTGGAGCTTTACGCCCTGGCTCACCCCCAAACGGGTGCGGAAATCCGTAAAGTAAACCTTTGCCTTGCCCATTGCCAAAACCTCCTTATACATTGTATGGCAGCCGTTCAGCCATCCATAATAGAATGGTTTCAATCATACAGTGAAAAGTGGAAAGTGAAAAGTGAAATTTTATATAGTACACGCTTTCCGTCGCCGGACAAATCGCTGACTATTCAAATCTTCGCTTTCCACTTTTCAATTTCCACTTTCTGTTTTTCCTATAGCAATCGTTTCCGGCTCCTGTCACAGTACCGCGAACAGTCCGCCCGCCCCGCCGGAATGGAGGAACAGCACGCTGTCCGTCTCCCGGAACGCGCCCTCCCCCGCCATTTTCACAAGGCCCGCGAAGGCTTTGCCGGTATACACGGGGTCTAAGAAAATGCCTTCCTCCTTCGCCATCAGGGAAATGGCTTCGTTGCCCTCTTTGGAGGGAATGGCGTAGCCGGGGCCGCATAGATCCATCAAATGATAGTCCTCCGGGCCGATTTCCACGTCGGCCTCCAGCAGCGCCGCCGCCTCCCGCATGAGGGCGGGGGTGATCCGATCGAAGGGGTCGGTATCCACCATCATGCCGTGGACTTTTGTTCCCGGCAGGAACAGCTTGGCCCCTAAGGCCATGCCCGCCATGGTGCCGCCGCTGCCCTCGGCGCAGACGATGTGATCGAAGCGAAGGCCCTGCTCGCTGATTTCTTTGGCGCAGTCCACATAGCCAAGCGACCCCAAGGCATTGGAGCCGCCGCAGGGGATTTTGTAATAGGGCACGCCGAGTTTTTGGCCCATCCGGTCCATTTCCGCGTAGATATCCGCGTAATCGTCCGTGTCCATAAAGACGACTTCCGTACCCATCAAATGCTCTAACAGTTGATTGCCCAGCCGCTCCGTCACCCCGCGCTTTTTCAGGATCAGGATGGGCTTCAAGCCCACCTTCCCTGCCGCCGCCGCGGTGAGCATGGCGTGGTTGGACTGCGCGCCGCCGGTGGTAAACACCACCCGCGCGCCCTGCCGCTTGGCGTCCGCCAGAAGAAATTCCAATTTTCTAACCTTGTTGCCGCCCAGCCCCAGGCCGGTCAAATCGTCCCGTTTCACAAATACGTTGGTATGCAGCTTTTTGCTGATATTCTCCAATTTGTGGATGGGTGTGGGGAAAATGCCCAGAGGTATCCTGGGAAAATCGTTCAATTGTTTCATGGAAACGGTTCCTTTCTATATCCTGCGCTTCCATTGTAACACAGGGAAGCGCGGGATGCAACGATATTTCTGTATAAATTTTCCATATTCATGGAACTTTTTGATTGCGGCGTCCGGCGGCGGAAAAAATGGCTTACCGCATCAAAGGCACTCGGCGCGGTAAGCCATTTCTTTTTCGCACAGCTTCAATTGCTCCCTTATTTTCTGTACTTCTCGATCCACTCCACCGCGAAATCCACAAGCTTTCGCTGCTTCATCAGGCGCAGTTCCGCATTGCCCAGCAGCGTTTTGCGGACGGCGCCCGTCTGCTCAAACCCTTCGCCGATCTGAACGAAATCCTCGCCGTCCACAAAAAGCGTTTCATACGCCTTCCAGACGCGCTTCCCGTTTTCCATCACCGCGCTGTGTTCCACGCAGGTATGCTTACCCGGATATTCCGCCCGCGCGTCGGCCAGGTGCAGGGAGGTGTTTTTATCGTAGCCCACCCCGATCAGCAGCACGTCGCCGTCCAGCTCGTACAGCCTGCCGATGGGCGAGCCGTCCCCGAAGATGTTGGAAAGATCGTGGCCGGAAGTAAGGTATTCCGCATACTTTCCCCAGGCGGCCACTGACCTGGCGGGATGGTCGCTGCGCAGGGTCCCGGGCCAGGAGCGAAACATTTCCGCCACCGCGCCCATGGTGTTCGTGGGCGTAAGCCGTTTATCGTAGGCGGGCCAATGATCGCGGATCACCTGCCAGTACGCTTCCTCCACGTCCCCATGCACGCCGTCCTCCGGGTCAAGGTTTTTCCAGGATTGGGCGGGCATCATCACGGTGCCTTCCCCGCCCACCGCTTCAAGGAGCGCTTCGATCACGGTCTGCGCGCCGCCGCACACATAACCGATTTTTGACAGGGACGTATGCACCATTACCGCTGCCCCTTTTTCCAGGCCCAGGGCCTGAAAGGCTGACAAAATTTCGCTTTTGACGATCGGCTTCATATTTTTCCCCCGCGGATTCCGTTTTCTCGCTGCTTCAAAGGCATTATATCATCTGCGCCGACCGTTCACAAGAGGCGGCGCGTCCGTTAAAAAACTTTCTCTCGCACGCAAGCCAAGCGCTATTTTCCCTCCTCCTGACGTGTTTTTTTCTCGTTTTCGCACTTTTTAACCAAAAATTCGGAAATTTCCATGCGGTTTTTTTCAAAATGGGCGTGCAATCCGAAAAAAAATATGTTATGATAAAAGACGGTGTATGTTAGGATCGTATACCGCCATTTCGGAAATTCATCCGAAGCAACAATGAAGGAGGTCTTAGACTGTCATGCCGGACATGAAAGACAAGTATGAGCAGCTGAACCAGGTCATCGCCGAGCTGAAGGATCAGCCTGGCGCGCTGATGCCCGTGCTGCAAAAGGCGCAGGGGATTTTCGGCTGCGTGCCCATGGATGTGCAGAAGATCATCGCGGAGGGGCTTGGCGTCACGCTGAGCGAGGTCTACGGCGTCGCCACGTTCTATTCCCAGTTCCGCCTGGAACCCAACGGCAAGTACACCATCAGCGTGTGCTTGGGCACCGCCTGCTACGTAAAGGGCAGCCAGAAGGTGCTGGACCGCCTGAGCGAAGAGCTGAAAACCCCCGTGGGCAAAACCTCTCCGGACGGTCTGTTCACCCTGAACGCCACCCGCTGCTTAGGCGCCTGCGGTCTGGCCCCCGTTATGACCATCAACGACGAAGTGTACGGCCGTCTGGTGCCCGACGATATCCCCGGCATCCTGGCCAAGTACAGGGAGAAGGAGCAGGCGTAAAAAGATGCGCGATCTGTCCCTGCATATCCTGGACCTGATGCAGAACAGCATCCGCGCCCAGGCCAAGGCGGTTTCCCTGTCCGTGGTGCTTGGGGACGACGGCATGCTCTCCGTCATCATCGAGGATGACGGCTGCGGCATGAGCGAGGAACTGCTTGCCCGCGTTACCTCCCCCTTCGCCACCACGCGCACCACAAGGAAGGTGGGGCTGGGCATTCCCATGATGGCGGAAAACTGCCGCCTGACCGGGGGGGACCTTGCCATCGAAAGCACCTTGGGGGTGGGGACGAAGCTCACCGCCACGCTGGACACGTCGTCCATCGACTGCCTGCCCTTAGGCGACCTGCCGGGCACCGTGACCACCCTGGTCACCATGAACCCGGACAAGCCCGAATTTATCCTGCATTGCGCGTCCCCCAAGGGCGAAATGCGCTTCGATACTCGGGAGGTGAGGGAAGCCCTGGCGGGCGTACCCCTGAATGAACCGGAAGTTGCCGCATGGATGCAGGAATCCCTGCGGGAAGAAATAGAACCGATCTTTGGAGGTGTCATCCTATGAAATCTTTGGCTGAACTGCAGGCCATCCGCGAAAAGACCCTGAACCGCATCAACCTGCGCAAGGAAGATGAAGCCGAAGCCACCCGCGTGGTGATCGGCATGGCCACCTGCGGCATCGCCGCCGGGGCGCGTCCCGTGATGCTCGCTTTCATGGACGAGATCAGCAAGCGGGGCCTGAACCACGTCACCGTGTCCCAGACCGGCTGCATCGGTATGTGCCGCCTGGAGCCCATGGTGGACGTTATCGTGCCCGGACAGGAAAAGGTCACCTACGTACACATGACCCCCGAAAAGGTGGGCCGCGTGGTGGCGGAACACATCGTCAACGGGCGTCCCGTGGAAGAATACACCATCGGCGCCGCCGAGAAATAAGCACCTGATGCTGTAATAGGGAGGAGAAGCTCATGGATATCTATCGCGCTCACGTGCTCTGCTGCGGCGGCACCGGCTGTTCTTCGTCCGGCTCCGCTCAGCTGATCGAGCGTTTTGAGGAAAAGATCAAGGAAAACGGCCTGGACAAGGAAGTCAAGGTCATCCGCACCGGCTGCTTCGGCCTGTGCGAAGCCGGCCCCGTGGTCATCGTTTACCCCGAAGGCACCTTCTATTCCCGGGTCAAGGTGGAGGACGTGGACGAAATCGTCACCGAACACCTGCTCAAGGGCCGCAAGGTGCAGCATCTGGTGTACAGCGACCACGCCACCCACGAACAGAACGCCAACAAGGCTCTGTCCGACATCAATTTCTATAAGCACCAGAAGCGCATCGCCCTGCGCAACTGCGGCGTGATCGACCCCGAAAACATCGACGAATACTTAGCCTTCGACGGCTACAAGGCCCTGGAAAAGGTTCTCACCAGCATGACCCGGGAACAGGTCATTGACGAGATCCTCAAGTCCGGCCTGCGCGGCCGCGGCGGCGGCGGTTTCCCCACCGGCCTCAAGTGGAAGTTCGCGGCGGCCTCCGTGGCGGATCAGAAGTACGTGGCCTGCAACGCCGACGAAGGCGACCCCGGCGCGTTCATGGACCGTTCCGTTCTGGAAGGCGACCCCCACTCCGTGCTGGAAGCCATGGCCATCGCGGGCTATGCCATCGGAGCCAGCGAAGGGTATATTTACGTCCGCGCTGAGTATCCTATCGCTGTGAAGCGGCTCGAAATCGCCATCGGCCAGGCCCGTGAATACGGATTGCTGGGCGAAAACATCTTTGAAACCGGCTTCAACTTCGACATCAAGATCCGCTTGGGCGCCGGCGCTTTCGTCTGCGGCGAAGAAACGGCCCTCATGCGCTCCATCGAAGGCAAGCGCGGCGAACCCACCCCCCGTCCTCCCTTCCCCGCCGTCAAGGGCCTGTTCGCCAAGCCCACCATGCTGAACAACGTGGAAACCTACGCAAACGTTGCCCAGATCATCCTGAACGGCGCGGACTGGTTCGCCGCCATGGGCACCGAAAAGAGCAAGGGCACCAAGGTGTTCGCGCTGGGCGGCAAGATCAACAAGACGGGCCTGGTGGAAGTGCCCATGGGCACGCCGCTGCGCACCATCATCTACGATATCGGCGGCGGCATCCCGGGCGGCAAGAAGTTCAAGGCCGTGCAGACCGGCGGCCCCTCCGGCGG
>JAFSNT010000263.1 GCA_017443295.1 Clostridia bacterium | reverse complement strand
TTATACCTGATACAGTTTCCGGTGGCAATGGCGAAGGGGTTCCACCTGTTCCCATACCGAACACAGAAGTTAAGACCTTCAGCGCCGATGGTACTTGGCTGGACACGGCCCGGGAGAGTAGGTCGCCGCCGGATTCCATGATGAGTGGATGCATAATCCACTCAAAATGCCTCAATAGCTCAATGGCAGAGCATTCGGCTGTTAACCGAAGGGTTGTAGGTTCGAGTCCTTCTTGAGGCGCCAAAGTGAAAACGCTGATTCCATCATGGTTTCAGCGTTTTTCAATTAATCACTTATTTATTTCTACAGTTTATAGGAGTTTATAGGAGAGAAAAGAAATGAGGCATTCCGGAAGTTTTAGATTTTTAAACTTAATTCGGAGAAAAAGCGTTTGGTATGTATTGATAGTCTCTATTGAGCTCTATGTACTGATAAATTTTATCTTTGGCGTAGCTTACTTTTATATGCCAGACTTTAAGGCTTGCTCTTTTGGAGATTGTTTATATTTTAGTTTTATTACTGCGGCTACCATCGGCTATGGCGATATTACTCCAACGACAGAGATAGGGAAAATTGCGGTAGCAGGGCAATCGGTATTATGCACATTATACATAGCGGTTATGATGTCTGTAATTACGTCAAAAATACTGTGGCCGCAAAACAAGACGGCAGTTTTCTCAAAAAAGATAGTGGTTGATACAGAACGGAAACAGCTTCGTTTGAGAATAATCAACACGAACAGCATGCCAATTATTCATCCGGAAATACGTTTGTCCTTGAACGTTCATGAAGTTGGGGACGTGATTGCCGGAGTAACGGAGCTGGATAACAGTCTTGCAAACCCGATCTATTTAGGGAGACACGACTTCACAATAACCTTTGGACAAGATGTATCAACCAAGAATATCAGCGAATATAAAATGATTCTCCTGGAACTCCAAAAAGCACTGGAGCACCAAAAGCAAACGGGAAAGAATAATAGTCGATTCCGAATCGTAGTTTGCGTTTCGGGCAGCAATGGTGTACAGACCATCGCGGAAATGAAGAAATACTATGCGAGTGATTTTGTTTTTGGAACAGAATTTAATCCCATAGAATACAAAGGGAACGATGACAATAAGCTGGGCATAAAGTATGACAGAATCAAGGGTTTCTGGTCACAGTTTGAATCAATCAAAAACGAAAGCGCTTTAGATGTGGAACAATTAGGCAAGATAGTGAATCAATTTTTCCCGTTGTGAAAGCCAGAAAGTGATACAATATGCAAAATCAATGCGGCTTTTCCCGCCGATTGAGGAGGATTTGTTTTCAAAAGGGGGCTACTTTATGATGAAACACCGGATCGGGCTGCTTTTGACCGTTTTGCTTTTGCTGGCTTCGCTTTTCTTTGCGTGCGGCGCATACGCCCTGGAATCCACCTGCCCCGCCGGCCTCACGGCTGCCGCCGCCCCCGCCCGGGGCGAAAGCGAAGTGGCCGTTTACAGCGATACGGCCCGGACGGAGCGGGTGGGTAAGCTGAAAAAAGGCGTTACCTGCCAGGTGGTGGGGGCCAGCGGGAAATATTACCGCGTCGCCTTTGACGGGATCGAGGGGTACGCCCTGAAATCCAAGCTGTACCTGAAAGCGGAAGCGGGCGAAAAAACGCGCACCGGCAATGTGATCACGGATATCGCGCTGGATCAGTACCTGTTCAACTCCACCGGCCAGGCGAAAAATATGGCCATCCGGGGCACCGTTCAGACGGACGCGCCCCTGGACGCCCTGTTTTTCATCCTGTGGGACGAACGCCTGCAAAAGACGGAACAGATCGTGGTGAAGGAAGTGAAGGACCCTGCCGCGAACCTGAATATCCGGGATGTGTGCAAAAAAATCGAATTCTCTTCCATGACCGCCGGGCGGAAAACGCTGCTGATCCAGGGCGCGTCGGACGGAAAAGTGGTGGATATTTTCAGCGCGCCGGTGTACGTGTGCGGCAAGTTCAAGCCCCTTCGCAACATCAACGATCAATGCAAATTCTCCGCGGGCATGAACAAGAAAAACCAGGGCGGGCGCAGCTGGACGCCGTCCAAAGGCAAGGACACCCTGACCATCACCCTGCCCGACGACGGTTCCGCCGCGCTCATGACCATCGAATGGCGTTTCCCGGCGGAATCCTTCACCGTGGAATTTTTGAACGAAAATAAAAAAACGATCGGCACGGAAACGTACGCCACGGGCTTCTACGCGGACGCCGTGGACATTCCCGCCGAGGCGCGGCAGGTGCGGCTGTCCCTGACGGGGAAAGACAACAACGTGCGGAACCTGTGCGTATACGACGCCAATTACCCTGACAACGCCGTGCAGAAGTGGCAGCCCGTGGCGGAAAAGCTGGATCTGATGGTGTTTTCTCCCCACCAGGACGACGAACTGCTGTTCATGGGCGGCACCATCCCCTACGCCTGCCAGAAAGGCGCGGACGTGGGCGTGGTCTATATGACCAACTGCGGGCGCAGCCGCTATACCGAGACCTTAGACGGCCTGTGGACGGCGGGCCTGCGCAATCACCCCATTTTCCTGGGTTGGCGCAACCAGAAGGTGAACAACACCAGCATCGCCCTGAAAACGTGGAAGATGAAGGGCGTGGATCCCCAGCAGGAAGTGGTGCGCCTGATCCGGCAATACAGGCCGGAGGTCATCGTGGGGCCTGACCCGGAAGGCGAATACGGCCACGCGCAGCATAAGCTGACCGCCAAGCTGGTCGCCGACGCCATCCCCCTGGCCATGGACGAAAGTTATGATCCCGAGTCGGTGCAGGCATACGGCACGTGGGAGGTCAAGAAGGTTTATCTCCACCTGTACAAGGAAAACCGCATCGAAATGGACTGGAGCCAGCCCTTCTCCCCGGACAGCCCCATCAGCCCCATTTTCCTGGCGAAGGAAGGCTACGACAAGCACCGCTCCCAGCAGAAGGCGTACAGCATGAACCGGGAGGCGGAGACCTTTGATAATAAGATTTTCGGCCTGTATTACACGGCGGTGGGGCCGGACGAAGCGAAAAACGATATTTTTGAACACATCGACCTTCAATGATCGGTTGCATTAAAGGAGGAAGCCCCATGAAAAAATGCTGCGCGGGCCTGCTGTTTATGGCGGCGCTGCTGTTCGTTTCGCTTTTCTTTGCGAGCGGCGCAAGCGCCCTGGAATCCACCTGCCCCGCCGCCGTGGCCGCCGCCGTTACGGTGGGCCGCGGTGAAAAGGAAATCACCGTATACAGCGACGCGAACAAAACGGCGGCGGTTGGCAGCCTGAAACCGGGCGACACCTGCCGGATCGTTGGCTCTCAGGGAAAATATTACCGGATCGTTTTCGACGGGACGGAGGGATACGCGGCCAAATCCAGGCTGAACCCCAAGGGCGCGGCCGGCGACGCGGCGCAATCCGCTCCTATCGCCGCCGATCTCAAGCTGGAGCAATATCTTTTTTCTTTCAGCGATCAGGCAAAATCCATGGCGATCCACGGAACCATCCAGGCGGACGCAACCGTGGACACCCTGTTTTTCTATCTGTGGGACGAGCGCCTGCAGCGGATGGAGCATACGATCGTTAAGGAAGTGAAAAATCCCGCCGCCCGGCTGGACATTTCGGACGTGTGCAAAACCATTGAGTTTTCCACCATGAGCGCCGGGCGGAAAACGCTGGTGATCCAGTGCGCGGCGGACGGCGAGGTGGCGGAGATTTACCGCGCGCCGGTGTACGTGTGCGGCGCGTTCAAGGCGGTGCGGAACCTCAACGGCCAATGCAAATTTTCGGCGGGCGCGGACAGGAAAAACCTGAACCGCTCCGGCTGGGGCTGGTCGCCATCCGAGGCCAGGCCAAGCCTGACAATCACGCTGCCTCAGGACGGCTCCGCCGCCGTCATGACCATCGAATGGCTGGCCCCGGCGGAATCCTTCACCGTGACCATTTTAGACGGCGCGGGCCAAACCCTCAGCGAGGAAACGAAAACCACCGGCTTCTACGCCGACGCCGTGACGCTTCCCCCGGAAGCCCGGCAGGTGATTCTGTCCATGACGGGGAAGGACAACTGGGTGCGGAACCTGTGCGTGTATGACGCGAACCACCCCGACAACGCCGTGCAGCAGTGGCAGCCCGTGGCGGACAAGCTGGATTTGATGATCTTTTCGCCCCACCAGGACGACGAGCTGCTGTTCTTCGGCGGAACCATTCCCTATGCCTGCCATCAGGGCCTGGACGTGGGGGTGGTCTATATGGCCGACTGCGGGCGCGACCGCTACGCCGAGGCCCTGGACGGCCTGTGGACGGCGGGCCTGCGCAATCACCCCATCTTCATGAACTGGTCGGATCAGCGGGTGAAGAATTTGGAAGTGGCCACGGAGGTGTGGCATTGGAACGGCGTGGACCCCCAGCGGGAAGTGGTGCGGCTGCTGCGCAGATACAGGCCGGAGGTCATCGTGGGGCCTGATTTGGAGGGCGAATACGGCCACATGCAGCACCGACTGACCGCCAAGCTGGTCGCCGACGCCATCCCCCTGGCCATGGATGCGGGCTATGACCCCGAATCGGCGGAGGCATACGGCGTCTGGGAGGTCAAGAAGGTGTATCTTCACCTGTACCCGGAAAACCGCATCGAAATGGACTGGGAGCGGCCCTTCTCCCCGGACAGCCCCATTAGTCCCATTTTTCTTGCGCAGGAGGCCTACGACAAGCACGTCTCCCAGCATCGAAACCACGGCATGAACCGTGACGGGAAAAACTACGATAACAAAATTTTCGGGCTGTACTACACGACGGTGGGGTCGGACGAAGCGAAAAACGATTTCTTTGAACACATTGACTTGAAGTGAAAAAGGTTTGCCGCGGCATGAAACGCCGCACGGCCCCCGAACGTGGACAAACGGAGGAAAACGGAGGGAAAAGCCATGAAAAAACGGATCATCCTGCTCATTCTGCTTCTGGCGGCGGCATTTCTGGCGGCCGTCCCCCAGGCCGGGGCCGCGTCCTCCGATAAGGCGCTGACCCTGATGGTGTACATCTGCGGCTCCAACCTGGAAAGCGAGGCCGGCGCGGCCACCGAGGACATTCGGGAAATGCTCAATGCCGGCGTGGACACCGACCGGGTGAACGTGCTGCTGATGACGGGCGGCTCCCAATACTGGGCGACGAACCAGGATCCCGCGTATCTGCTTATCAGCCGCCTGAACGGCAGAAACATCGAAACGGAACGGGTGGAGAGCGCCCGGAGCATGGGCGATCCCGAAACGCTGACCCGGTTCATCTCCTACGGCGTGAAAAACCATCCGGCGCAGAACTACGCCCTGATCCTGTGGGATCACGGCGGCGGTCCCCTGCTGGGCGTGTGCGTGGACGAGCTGGAGCAGGGCGACGCGCTGGGCCTGGACGAGCTGACCCGCGCCCTGGACGCCGCGCCGCTGCCCAAGAAGCTCAGCTGGATCGGCTTTGACGCCTGCCTGATGGGCAGCGCCGAGGTGGCCCTGGCCATGTCCCCCTACGCGGAATACATGATCGCCTCCCAGGAAACCGAACCCGGCACGGGCTGGGATTACCGGTTCCTGCGGGGCATTGAGGCGGACGCAAACGGCGCGGCCACCGGAAAGCGCATCGTGGACGCGTATTTCGAGGGCATGACCAAGAACGGCATCACCCTGTCCTGCGTGGATCTTTCCAAGGCGGAGCAGCTTTCCGCCGCTTTGAGCGATTATTTCGGCCCCATCAGCCGGGACATGGGGGCGGACGTGTTCGGCCGCCTGTCCAAGCTGCGCTTTTCCTCCTCCAGCTTCGGCAAGGTCACCCGCCGCGTATCCACCAGCAGCTACGATTTGGTGGACCTGAATGATCTGCTTTCCCGCTGCGACGGGCTGGGCAACTTTTCCGCCCTGGGCAGGCTGAGGGCAACGCTGAAAAGCATGGTGGTCTACAGCCGCTCCAAAGGGATCGAGGCGGGGGGCCTGTCCGTCTACCATCCCATGCACAACAAAGCCGTCTACGCGGTGAAGTGGCGGAAGGATTACGCGGGCCTTAGCTTCGGTTCCGGCTACAAGCAGTACGTGACGGCCTTCGGCGATATGCTGGTGGGCAGGCAGCTGGCCGACTGGTCCCAAATCCGGCTGAAGGACGACGGCTTTGGCAGCGGCTCGGAGAACCGTTTCAGCGTGAAGCTCAGCAAAAACCAGCAGGACTGCTTTTCCTCCGCCCAGCTGGTGATGCTGGCCATGATGGACGCCACCGTCAACGGCAGCACCAACATCCAGCTCACCGAGGGCGGCGTTTCCCAGGACAAATACAGCCTGATTTATTTCCCCGTTTCCGCCGGCGACGTGGCGCTGGGGGAGGACGGCGTCCTTTCCGCCTCCTTCACGGGCACCAGCCTGTATGTGGTGGATGAGAAGGGCGAGCCGGTGGCGGGTCCCGTCGGCTACGAGCTGTCCGACGACGGCAAATATCTGTACATTTTCGCCTATTACATGGACAAAAGCGGCCGCGAGGATGCCCTGGCCCCCGCGAAGGTGCTTTACGTCTGCCGCGTCGACGAAAAAAAGCGGGAAGCGACCGTCATGGACACTTACGTTTATGACCGGGTCATGAACGTCTATTCCCGCCGCCTGGGCTTTTCGGAGGAAAATTATACCGACCTGTGGATCGACCGCATGGCGCTGAAAATGCCCAAAACCAGCGGTCTGCTTCCCGGCCTGGATCAATGGGAATCCTCCGGCTCCTGGGATATTGAGCTGAAGCTGCCGCTGAAATGGAAGCTGCGCTTCATCGACGAGCAGCTCAGCGGCATGCCGCTGTATGCTGCCATGCAGATCACCGACACCCAGCAGAACACCTTCTGCACGCCGCTGACGCGGGTGGAAAATCCCAACCTGTACGCCATCGACGTGAAGCCCCGGAAGCAGACCGGGCCGGATTTCGAGCTGACGCTGTACGCGGTGCAGGACGCCTCCAAGCTGAATCCCGGCCTGAGCATCGGCGCGGAGCTGAAAAATACCTCCAACGAAACGCTGACCTATTATTTTGAATCCCTGGTGTTCAACGGCACCCGATCCGTCTCGGAAGGCTACGACAGCAATATGTACTTCGGCAATGTGGCCCCCGGCGCCACCGTTTACGACACCTGCCGGATAGATCAGACCGACCTGACGGGCTTAGGCAGCCTGAACCGGATGGAATTTACCCTGCGAAGCCTGTCCAATGGCTACGCGAACCATTCCGAGGGCCGCTACAGCTGCTCGTTCAGCGGGTGCGACGTATCCTCCCTGGCGGCTAAGGAAACCGCGCCGCTGGCGCAGCAGTCCGGCGACGGCCTGGCCTGGCAGCTGGTTTCCCTGGAGAAAAACGCCCAGGGCGGCTTGACGGGCCTGCTGCACGTGCGGAACGACCGGGATCAGTCCATCTTCCTGTCCGGCAACATCGTGGTGAACGACTGCGTCCAGACCGCCGACAAGGTGTACGTCCGGGCGCAGCCCCATACCGATCTTTACGTGCCCTTCACCATCAGCAATCGGGCCGTCACCACCGACCTGCTGGACGTGGCCGGAAACAATTCCTATTACGTGCTGGGCCTGGATCGGCTGCTGGAGCAGTACGGCGTGAAGCAGGTGGAAAAGCTGAAATTCTGCCTTTCCCAGGCGCGTTCCGACGAAACGGTGCAGTTCACGCTGAAAAAGCCGCTGCCCTTCGCCACGGCGGAGGAAGTCGCCCGGGCGCAGGCCGAAGCCGCGCCCCAAACCCCCAGGCTGCTGCTGGATGGCGAAGTATCCGTGAACGTGGACCGCATCATGGTGGCGGACAACGGCGTCGCCGCCCGCATCACCCTGCGCAACAACAGCAAGCGGGATATCGAGCTGAACATCGACAATAAAACCATCAACGGCCACTACGCCTTTTCCATGTTTCCGGATACCTACTATTTAGGCGCGGGCGCTTCCTCCACGGCCTGCATCGTTTTCCGGGCGTACAGCGACGATGTGAAAAACGTCCGCAATGTGGAAAGCTTGGGCATGACCTTCCGCTATGAGGGATACACCACCGATCAGGCCGCCGTCCGCTTCAAGAAGCCCACGACCATGGGGGCTTACCGGGGCAGCTACCTTTCCTGGTCCGATTTCACCACGGAACCCACGCGTTACAATCGGCCCACCGGCGTGGGCATCGAGCCGCAGGCCGCCGCGGTGGCAGACAGCCTGATTTCCCTTGAAATGAGCTTCTCCAACAGGGATTATTCCAGCTATTCGGACAAAATCACCATGAAGTTCCACATCGAAAACCAGTCTCAGGACAAGCTGGAATACCGGCTGGAGCGCTTCATCCTCAACGGCGTGCGCTATTTGGGCGACGGCGTGAGCGCCTACACCACGGGCGTGGAAGCCGGGAAGAGCTACGACTGCAAGGACGATCTGGAAATGATCGGCCTGACCAATCTGAACGAAATCAGCTCCATCAGCTTTACGCTCACGGTGGAACGCAACGGCGATTACAGGAACAAGGAATATTATCCCGTCACCTTCGACCTGTTCGGCTGCGACATCTCCGGCATAAGCCCGAAATCCGGCGCGCCCATCGCCGAAACCAAGCGCAGCGGCGTCGTTTGGCGGCTTTATTCCCTGGAGGTGAACAAGGAAGGCCGGCTCGTGGGCCTCATGAGCATCGCCAACGAAAGCGACGAAGCCCTGGACGGCAAGTATACCTCCGTCGTCGTAGAGGGCGTACACGCGGGGGGCAGCTACGTCAACGCGGATGTTCCCGCCGGTACGGAGCGCTATTCCGAGCTGACCTTCGTCAACGGCGTGTCCCTGGATTACCCCATCAAAGCCAAAAACGCCAACCTGCCCGAACCCTATGTTTCCCAGGCGCTCCAGCAAATGGGGATCACCAGCGTTTCCAATATCACCCTGCTGGTGGACGTCAACAACCTGCACGGCACCATTGAGCGCACCGTGCCGCTGAAATTGTCCAAGCCCCTGCGGCTGCCCGCCGCCGCATCCAAGGCTTCCCTGGACAAGGGCGCGGCGCTGCTCAAGGGCGACGTATCCGTAACGCTGACCAACCTGCTGGCGGCGGACAACGGCTTCCAGCTGACCCTGGTTGTGCGCAACGAAACCGCCGTGCCCAGCCTGCTGAAGGTGTTCGCCCCCTCCGTCGGCGGCCGCACCCTGACCGAGGACGACAGCTTCTGCGTGCCCCCGCGCACCGTGCGCGTGATCAACGTGGGCTACGCCTGCGATAAAGTGATGTCCCCTGGCGATGCGTACCGGGATATTCAGCTGGCCTTCTTCCTGGACGGCGAAATGTACGAGGGCGCTTCCATCCAGCTGGGCAAAAGCGTTCCCTTCGGAAACGTGGCGGAATTCCCCTATTCCAAGCTCACCGTCAAGGCCGCCAAGGCCCGAACCACTCCGGCCGTTTACGAAAAGGTGACCCTTCCCAACCCGGCGGACGTGCGGAGCGCGCTGCTGGAAGCTCCCCTGACCAAAAAACAGACCGGGAATTTCGATTACGGCTACGCCACCGTCTGCTCCCGCGGCACCATGAAGCTCAAGGACGATTCGGGGGAGGAAACGGAGCATCCCCGCCTGACGCCCCTCACCCGCGTTCCCCTTTCGCTGAAAAACGGCAGGCTCCTGGCCAATTTCAGCGGCATGTCCCTGCAATACAAGGACTGGGATTGGGTCTGCACGGAGGAAATTCCCCTGTCGGCCAATACCGCCCGGCTGCAATTGGACGCGGTGATCTTCACCACAGACGATCCCCTGGAGGGGGATTTGCCGGAGGCGGGCCTGTCCGCCCTGGATCATGGCATTCAGGCGCATTATGAATGGACGCTGAAATACGGCAAAAAGCTGGAAGTGACCGAGGCGAAATGCCGCATGCGCGATATCGCCACCGGCAAAACCGTGGATCCCAAGAAGGTGACCCTGGACAGGATTCAGAATATTTACACGGAACGCACCATCCGCGTCACCGACGACCCCGCCCTCAGCCCGCTTCGTCAGGTCAAATGGGGCACCAGCGGCCCCCTGCCCATGCGCATGAACCCGGTGGAGGCGCTTTCCGGCGATCTCTGCGTACTCTTTGAAATTCACTATAAGGACGGCAGCGTTGATTGGATCGAGGACGATTACCGCTGAACGCCCGGAAAACAGACTGCCCCGCTGAAAAGGCGGGGCGGTTTTTCATGCGTACCCCCGGGCTTTTTATTTTTGGGGCTGGAAAAAGCGGGGAAAATGTGGTATGATTATTATGTATAAGCACGACCATTTAATGGAAAGCGCCGCAAGCGGGAAACAGAACGGATAGAGGACGGAAGGGCCGGGCGCGGCGCGTCCCGTCATACGCATACCATTACCGCCCGCCGCCGCGGCGAGAACATACGAAAGAGGTGCAGCGATTATGCGCTCCCTGCGAACCAAGATCACCCTGATGACCGTATGCGTCATTATTATCGCCGTGACCGTCGTCACATTACTCAGCGTGGTTTTTATCCGCCGGAACGAACAGCGCGAGTCTGACCAGCTGCTGCTGCTGCTGTGCGAAACAGGGGAAAAGAACCTGGATTATTATTTCAACAGCGTGCAGAAGTCGGTGCGGAAGGTGGCGTCCTTTGCGGAAGCGGATCTGGAAGGGCTGGAAACCGAGCAGCTTGAGCGCCACATGGAGCGCGTGGGCAAGTACTTCGATGAAATGGCGTCCAAGACCAACGGCGTGCTCACCTACTATTACCGCGTGGACCCGGAGGTTTCCAGAGCCGTGAAGGGCTTCTGGTACACGGATCTGACGGGGGAGGGGTTCGTGGAGCATGAGGTGACGGACATCACGCTGTACGATACGGCGGATACCTCCAAACTGGTGTGGTTCACCGTGCCCAAGTACAACGGCACGCCCGTCTGGCTGCCGCCCTATATCACGGACAATCTGGATATGCGGGTGATCTCCTACAACGTGCCCATCTACTGGCGGGGCCGGTTCGTGGGCGTGGTGGGCATCGAGATCGACTACACCACCATGGCCGAGCAGGTGGACAGCATCCGGCTGTACAACAACGGCTACGCCTTTTTGGGCGACGCGGAAGGGAACCTGTTCTATCATCCCCTGATCGACGTATCCCAGCTGACGGAGGAAACCAGGCCCGCTGTGCCCGACGGGGCCCTGGGGGAAAGCACCTTTTTGCGCTACACCTTTGAGGGCGTGGACAAGATCGCGGCCTGGCTGCCGCTGAGCAACGGCATGCGGCTGAACATCACGGTGCCGGTGATCGAAACGGAAGGCAACTGG
>JAFSNT010000030.1 GCA_017443295.1 Clostridia bacterium | reverse complement strand
TTGCGGATGGTGAAAATTTCATCAATATCCTCGATGGTAAAAGCGCGCACCACCACGCCCCGGTGCAGCACGTATTCCACCAGCCCGTCCCGCTCCAAACGGCGCAGGGCCTCCCGAAGCGGGGTGCGGCTGATGTGCAGTTGCTCCGCGTACACGGTTTCCACGATGCGGGAACCGGCGCTGATCTGGCCGGTAATGATGGCGTGCTTTAGCTGTTCGTAAGCGATATCCCGGATGGGACGGCTTTCCAGGCTGGAATCAAAGGACTGAAAAGACACAATCATGCCTCCTTCGGAATTGTATACAACAAATATAATACAATTTTTGAACAATCCTGTCAAGCCGGTTATCCCATTTAATGACATTTCCGGGGAAAATTCATTTATTTTGTAGGATGCGGGAAAAGAATGGCGTATCGGCGGCAAAAATATTTTATTTCTTTTAGCTTTCTTTTAGGTTCGCGGGTTATGATATGCCCGTAACCGGGAAACAAACGAACGGCGAAGCTGAAAAGCGTCGACGTTCATTAGAAAAGAAAGGCAGGTAATCGGTTATGAAGCATTTGATTCAGATTCTCTCTTTGGCGATTGCCCTTTGCATGATTTTCACTTTTGCCGCTTTTGCGGAAACCGCATCTCCCATTTACTCTGCCGGCGATTTGTTCACCAGCCGGGATTACGAGCAGACCGCCGATCTGACCGGCGCGGTTTCCTACACCGTTTCGGACGGCCAGGACATTCACATCATCGCCGCGGGCGTGTACGTACTCACCGGCTCCGCCGCCAACGTGACCGTGTATGTGGAAGCGGGCAGGGACGATAAGGTGCAAATTGTGCTGAACGGCGTGACCATTGCCAACGCCAATTTCCCCGTGATCTATGTGAAGACCGCCGACAAGGTATTCGTCACCGTCAGCGCTGACAGCGCCCTTTCCGTCACCGGTTCCTTTGCCAGCGACGGCAGCACCAAGACCGACGGCGTGATCTTCTCCAAAGCCGACCTGACCCTGAACGGAACGGCTTCCCTGACCATCCAATCCACCGATAACGGCATCGTGTGCAAGGACGACCTGAAAATCACCGGCGGCGCCTATACCGTGACCGCTTCCTCCAAGGCCGTTGAGGCCAACGATTCCATCCGCGTCGCGGGCGGAGACCTGTACCTGACTGCCGGAACGGACGGCCTGCACGCCGAAAACAGCGGCGACGATACCAAAGGCTATATCTACATCGGCGGCGGCAGCATCACCATCAGCGCCGGGGACGACGGCATCCATGCCCTGTCCGTGGTGCAGATCGACGGCGGCGCCCTGAACATCAAGGCCGCCGAGGGCATTGAAGGCACCTACATCCAGTTCAACGGCGGCACGATCAATATCCAGAGTACCGACGACGGCGTGAACGCCGCCTATAAATCCAGCGCCTACACCCCCACCGTGGAAATCAACGGCGGCGACATCACCGTGGCCATGGGCGCGGGCGATACGGACGGCATCGACTCCAACGGCAACATCATCATGAACGGCGGCACCGTCACCGTGACCGGCAACAGCACCTTCGACTACGACGGCACCGCCCAGTATAACGGCGGCACCATTATCGCCAACGGCCAGCAGATCGCCTATATCCCCAACCAGATGATGGGCGGCGGCATGATGGGCGGGAACTTCGGCGGCGGCTGGGGCAACGCCGGTTCCTTCGGCGGCTTTGGCGGCGGCTTTGACAGCGGCTTCGGCGGAGGCCGGGGCGGACGCGGCGGATGGTAACAAAATGGGTCGGCTTTGCGTCCGGCCTTTTTTTTCGCTTGCTTTTTAGAACGTCCTGCGGTATCATGTCTTTGCGGAAAGATTATCCGGAAAGGACGGAAAGAAAAATGAAAAAAATGATGGCCATTCTGTGCGCTTTGCTGCTGACCTGCTTTGCATTCGCTGCTTGCGCCGAAGCTCCTGTATCGAACCTTTACAAGCCGATCACGTCCGAGACGTTTAAGGCCATGGTGGGGGGAAAGAGCTTTGAAGCCGGTATTACCGGGTGGGAGTCGGTCGGTGAGGACGAAGACGCGAAATTCGCAATCTCGATCACCGTTTATGAGAGGGACCGGTTTGACCCGGCGGTGATTGAGAACCTGGCGCAGCACGATACCCTTTGCTTCGGAGACGGAACGGCCTTTATGGTCATGGAAGTGATTCGGGACGAATTCGGCGTGACCGTAAAGGATGGCTTCGATAACGGCTATTCCTTCTTCAAGACGGAAGACGGGGCCGCTTATGTTGCGGCAACGGACACCGACAATCCCTTCTATACGGAAGTTTTCACGGTCAAAGTGCCGCTGGAGAAGGACGTCAGCTTCCTGGACTGGAGCGATCCTGAAAACCTGGACGCGCCTGTGAAATTGGGATTTAATGAACTG
>JAFSNT010000262.1 GCA_017443295.1 Clostridia bacterium | reverse complement strand
TGCCGCCGCCCATCCAGTAAACGCCCGCGATGTACAGGAAGGTAAGCACCAGCTGGGTCATGGTTTCGCTGGACAGCCACACCATGTTGCTGATCTTCACCGCCCGCATCCACGCCTGGCGGCAGGCGGTGGCGAGGCGCTCCATGATGGAAATGTTCACTTCCTGCCGGTCGAAGAACTGGCTCACCCGCACGCCGTCAATGGATTCGGCTAAATAAGCGTTGTAGTTGCTGTTTTTGTTGCTCTGGTTCTGCCAGGCCTTCCGCTGCCGGGGCTTGATGAAGAAAATGATGGCGACGAAAACGGGCAGGCCCGACACGATCACCGTAGCCAATGTGGCGTCGGTGGAATACATGAACACCACGATAAACAGCAGGCTGATCACGTCGATGATCATGTTGATGATGCCGTTGGACAGGATATCCGATACGGAGTTGACGTAGTTGATCACCCGCACTAAGATCTTGCCCGCGGGGCGGCTGTCGTAATAGCTGAACGGCAGCTTTTGCAGATGGGCGAACAGGTCGCCGCGAATGTCGTAAATGATTTCCTGGCTCACGTGGGCCATCATGCGGGAGCGAATGACGGTGAACACGATGCTTAAGGCGATCACGCCCACGAACAGCAGGGCCATTCGGCCGATCATGGCGGCGTCCTTATTGGGCACGGCCTCGTCCAGCACCCATTGGGTGATCTTGGGGATATACAGGGTGGCGACGCTGGAAAGCGCGCTGAGCAGCAGCGCCAGCAGCATCTTGTATTTGTGCTTGGCCACGTACCGGCCCGCCCGTTTCAGATGCTTCCATTGAAAGGGGGATTCTAATTTTTCATCGACGTCGAATTTATTCCGCGCCATGTTACACCGCCTCCTCCATGGGGATGCCGTATTGCAGGCAGTAGGTCTGCCAGTAATAGCCCCGTTTTTCCAGCAGCTCCTTATGCGTTCCCTGCTCGGCGATCCTGCCGTTTTGCACCACCAGGATCAGGTCGGCGTCCCGCATGGAAGAAATGCGCTGGGCGATGATGAATTTGGTGCAGGGGAAGGGCAGATTGCGAAGCTGATTTTGAATATACAGCTCCGTTTCGCTGTCCACGGCGGAGGTGGTGTCGTCCATGATGAGGATGCTGGGCTTGACGGCCAGGGCGCGGGCCAGGGCGATGCGCTGCCGCTGGCCGCCGGACAGGCCCACGCCGCGCTCGCCGATGATGGTATCGTACCCCTCGGGCAAATGCTCCACAAATTCGGCGGCGTCCGCCCGGCGGGCAAAGTCCTTCACTTCATCCAGGGTCAGGGCCTGATTGCCGAAGGCGATATTGCCCTCCACCGTATCGGAAAACAGAAACACGTCCTGGGTGGCGGTGCCGATGCCGCCCCGGAGTTGCTGGAGCTTCCATTGCTTCACGTCGCAGCCGTCCACCAGCACTTCGCCCTCCGTGGCGTCATAGAAGCGGGACAAAAGATGGATCAGGGTGGTTTTGCCGCCGCCGGTGGGGCCCATGACGGCCACCGTCTGGCCCGGCTGCACGGTAAAGCTCACGTCGGTCAGGATTTCCTTGGTGTCGATCTTGAAGGACACGTTGCGGAATTCGATCTTGCCCTCCATGCGGCCATGCTCCACCGCGTCGGGGGCGTCCACGATCTCCGGCTTGCCGTAGTGCAGCTCCATCACCTTGGCGGCGGAGGTGGAAAAACGCTGCAAATCGTTAATGAGGTTGCCCAGCTCCCGCATGGGATTGGAAACCGCCCAGCTCAGGCCCGTGAAGATCGCCAGCTGGCCGGGGGTCAGTTCGCCGTTAATGATGAACAGGCCGCCCACGAACACTGTCACCAGTTGGATGGCGTTCACCAGCAGCTCGATCATGGGGAAGAAGGTGAGCCACAGCTTGTTGATGCGCAGGTGGCTGTCCATGAACGCCCGGCTCTTTTCCTCGAACCGCTGCTTTTCGTATTCCTCCCGGGCGAAGGCCTTTACCACCCGGTTGCCCGCGATGTTTTCCTGGGCGGCGGTGTTCATTTCGCTGAGCTTTTCCCGCATGAACACGAACCGGGGCCGCACGTGCTTGGAAAAGAATTTGGTGATGAGCAGCAGGATGGGCGTGATCACGATCAGCAGCAGCGTCAGCTTCCAGTTCACGAAGAACAGGTACACCGTGGTGAACAGGAAGGTGCAGGCCGCGTCGATGATGCGGTAATCAATGTAGGACAGGAAATGGCGGCACCAGTCCAGGTCTGCGCTCATGCGGGTCATGAGGTCGCCGGTGCGGTGGTCGTCAAAAAAGCGCATGTCGTTGTATTGCAGCTTTTCAAACAGGCGGCGGCGCAGATTGAAGATCACGTTCTGGCTGTCTTTTTCCAGAAAGATCACCATGAGGTACCGAAGCCCTTCCCGGCCCAACTTCACCGCCAGCATAACGGCTAAGATGGCAAGCAGGGGGTCGGGGTTCTGGGCCACGATCACGTCGTCGATCAGCCGCTGGGACAGGGCCGGGTTCACCAGCAGCAGCATGCAGGTGAACACGCTCAGGCACAGGGCGATGATATGGCGGCGGCGGTAGGGCGCGTCCATATTCTCCCATAGCCATTTGATTTGATTGCGCATGTTTTCTCTCTCCTGCGGGGAAAACCCGCTTCTTGCGCGTGATAAGGGGTCAGATAAGGGTCAGGGACGCGGAAACGTTCTCCTTCAATTCCAGCCTGGCCGTTTTTCCGTCCGCTTTCAGGGCATAGCCGCCCTTGAAGCCGGTGAAATCGACACAGCCGTTTTCGTCGGTGGTCAGGGTCCGGTGGGTTTCCCAATCGCCGTGAATCAGCTTTTGCAGGGCGTAATAGCTGGGCTTTTCGCTGTTGTCCTCCCGCACGAAGCCGGAGGGCGCTTTCAGCCAACAGCCGTCGTTGAAATCCCAGGTGGTGATGGCTTCCACCAGGGGATGGGCGAACAGGACGGAATACATTTCCGAAATTTCCCGGGCCTGCCGTTCCTCTCCTTCGGGAGTGCTGGGCCAATTTTCGACCTGCCAGTCGTTCAGGTCGTCGATGTGGGCGGGCATGATGGCCCCGGAAATCAGCGTGTTTTCCGTAAAGTGAATGGGCAGGCCGAAGCGGGAGAAGCGTTCCAGCACGTTGTTCAGCTTGTCCAGCCCCCAATAGCCCTGGTGCTGGTGGCTCTGGATGCCGATGGCGCTGATGGGCACCCCCGCCTCCAGCAGCCCTTCCAGCAGAATTTCATAGGCTACGCTCACGTTGAAATCGTTGATCAGCAGCACGGCATCCGGGTCGCTTTCCTTCGCGGCGGCGAAAACCTCCTTCACCAGCCGGATGCGGCCCTTTTCCTTGCAGATGCGGGTGATGGCGTTGTCGTACTTATCGAATACCGGCATGATGACCACTTCGTTGATCACGTCCCACAGGCCGATTACGCCCTTGTAGGCGTTCACGTCCCGATGGATGCGCTCGATCTGGCGGCGCAGGATTTCTTCATTGGAATACTGCATCAGCCAGGGGGCGCAGGCCGTGTGCCAGCACAGGGGATGGCCCTTCACCCGCACGCCTTTTTCACGCAGCCATTTGGCGGCGGCCATGGTTTCGGGATAGGCGGTTTTCCCTTCCTCCGGCTCGTACCGGCCCCAGTAGAAGGGCAGCGTGCCGTAATTGAACAGGGCCAGCCATTTTTCCATCCGCTGCCGGAGGAAGGCTTTCCGCTGTTCGTCGGGAATTTTCATCAGCGCCACGGCGTCGAACGCGCCGCAGCCGAAAAGGAAGTCATGGGAAACCTGGTCGATCTGTACGGGCCGGTTGCTTACCGGCGTGCCGTCGGGATTCAGAAGGCGAATTTTCGCTTCCGCTTTGCGATGCTTGAGCTGATCCATTGCGATTCCTCCGTTTTCATGGTGCGGCAGAGTTCAAATTGGGCATTGACATTCAGCAGGATTCCTGCTATCATCATCTTAATCCTTCAAGTTCACTCTAAGTCAATAGTTGGGAGGAAAAAAAGGTGTATTCGATTCAGGACGTCAGCAAAAAAACAGGGCTGTCCGCCCACACCCTGCGATTTTACGAAAAAGAAGGGCTGCTTACCCACGTGGAGCGCAGCCCGGGCGGTTTTCGCCAATATTCGGATGAGGATTTGGAGGCCCTGGGCCTGATCTGCTGCCTGAAAAATACCGGCATGTCTTTGCAGGAAATCACCCGCTTTGTGGCCCTGACCCACGAGGGGGAGCAAACGCTCAAGGAGCGGGTGGAGCTTTTGCGGAAACACCGGGAAAACGTGATCGCCCGCATAGCGGAAATGCAGAAATATCTGGATAAAGTGACCTGGAAGGTGAATTTTTTCTCGGAAAAGCTGCGGGCGTATGAGGAAAAACAGCAGAAGGGAGCGGAGTGACCGGCCTTACGGCAAAAAAATAAGCGTGACATTAACGATCACGCGGAAGGCATTAAGAAAATATAAAGAAAACGTAACTGTACAGTCATACTAAGCATGTTGAAAAAAGGTAGGAAGTAGGAGGTAGGAGGTAGGAAGTTTTATTTTGCCTGAAAAAGAAACCGTTTACGGCATGCTTTCAGTGTCAGACAAGATGAAACCTCCTACCTCCT
>JAFSNT010000261.1 GCA_017443295.1 Clostridia bacterium | reverse complement strand
CAACCCGTGTCCCCTCCCTTTCTTTCCGGTTCATGTGCTATCATTCGATGCGAAATGCGGATTTCCTGCCGTAAATGATAATTTTCGCGCTCAAATTACCGGAAACGAAACAGGAATGAACAAATTCTGATAGGTTCTGATGGCGTACCGGTCCGACATGCAGGCCAGAAAATCCGTCACCGCCCGTTCCGTGCCGTCCCGGTAGGAAATCTGCACGTATTCCAGGGGCATTTTGCCGGGATGCTCCATAAAGTATTCAAACAGGGCCACGATCACATGATCGCACTTTTCTTCCTCGGCCTGCCGCCATTCGTCCAAATACACGTGATCGAACAGGAAGGAGCGCAGTTCGTCGCTGGCGTGCTGGATGGGGGCGCTCATGCGCAGATGCTCCTGCCCCGCGCTTTCCCGCACGATATCGGTAATCATGGTATCAATGCGCTGGCCGTGGGTTTCCCCCAGCACCCGCAAAAGATCCTGCGGGATTTCAAATTCCCGCAGCACCCCCGCCCGGATGGCGTCGTCGATATCGTGATTGATGTAGGCGATGCGGTCCGCCCGGGCCACGCATTCCCCTTCTAAGGTTTCCGGTTTCAGCTTGCCCGAATGCTTGAGAATGCCGTCCCGCACCTCCCAGGTCAGGTTCAGCCCTTCGCTGCCTTCCAGCACTTCCACCACCCGCAGGCTTTGCTCGTTGTGGCGGAAGCCGCCGCTGGTCAGGCGGTTCAGAGACCGTTCCCCGCTGTGGCCGAAGGGCGTATGGCCTAAGTCATGCCCCAGGGCGATGGCTTCGGTCAGGTCTTCGTTGAGCTTTAAAGCCCGGGCCAGGGTGCGGGCCACCTGGGAAACCTCCAAGGTGTGGGTCAGGCGGGTGCGAAAATGATCCCCCTCCGGGGCGATGAATACCTGGGTTTTGAATTTCAGGCGGCGGAAGCTCTTGCAGTGCAGGATGCGATCCCGATCCCGCTGAAATTCCGTGCGAAGCGGACAGGGGGCCATGGGCCTTACCCTCCCCTTAGAATCAGCGCTGCATACGGCATGGGGCGACAGATATTCTCTTTCCCGCGCCTCTAATTCTTCCCGGATGGTCATTCGCCACGCCTCCTCCCCTGTTGATGTACATATACAACGGCGCATGCCGTATTTCCTTCATTTGTCTCTATTTTTGCTCGTTTTTTACGATTTTTGAGAAAAAAAGCGGCGGCCCGGATCGCTCCGGGCCGCTGGGAAACAGAATGAGGTATTATTTGCAGTATTCGATGGCGCTCTCCGCCGCGATGCGGCCAAAGATCACAATATCGGCCACAGCGTTGCCGCCTAAGCGGTTGCCGCCGTGGACGCCGCCGGTCACTTCACCAGCCGCGAACAGGCCGGGGATCACGTCGCCGTTGGTGTTGATCACCTGGGCGCTGGTGTTGATCTTCACGCCGCCCATGGTGTGATGGATGCCGGGGGCGATCTGAATGGCGTAATAGGGAGCGGTGGTCAGGTTGTTGTCCATGCCGGTGGTGCGGCCGAAAGCGGCGTCGTTCTGGGCGGCAACCGCTTCGTTCCACTCATTCAGGGTCATGGCCAGGAAGTAGGGGTAAATATCCAGCTTCCGGGCCAGCTCTTCGATGGTGTCCGCCTGCACGGTCAGGCCGTTCTTCACGTACTTTTCAATGGCTTTCAGGTTGTCCCGCAGGTGCTGGTCAAAGATGATGTAGGCGTACTGGCCTTCCTGCGCCAGCTCGGCGGCGGAAACCGCGTCGCGGGTCAGCAGCTCGTTGGTGAAGCGGTGGCCGCTCTGGTTCACCAGGATGGCGCCGTCGCCGCGCACCGATTCGGTGATCAGCATGGACGTGGTCTGTTCCACGGTGGGATGCAGCTGAATCTGCTCGATATCCACCAGGGCAGCGCCCACGGCCTGGGCCATCACGATGCCGTCGCCGGTAGCGCCGGGGGCGTTGGTGGTCACGGTGCCCTGCAGGTCAGGACGGAAACCGGCGATCATTTCCAGGTTCGCGCCGAAGCCGCCGGTGGCCAGAATGACCGCCTTGGCCTTGATGGTGTAGTTGGCGTCCTTGCCTTCGGCTTTCACGCCCGCGATCTTGCCGTCTTCCACGATCAGCTCGGTGGCCTTGGTGTTCAGCATCACTTCCACGCCCAGCTCCGTGAGCTTTGCGGAGAACTTGTCCACCAGATAGTTGCCCACGGCGCTGCCGTCGGCGGGGGCGTGGATGCGGTTGGTGGAAGCGCCGCCGGAGAAGGAGATCTTGGGCAGGTCAGCGCCGATGCTGTCCAGCCATTCGATAGCGCCCGCGGATTTTTCCGCCATGGTGCGCACCAGCTCGGGGTCGTTCAGGTTGTGGCCGCCGGTCATGGTATCGGAAATGAACAGCTCCACGGAGTCCTGAATGTTCTGTTCCTTCTGGTAGTGGGTTTCAGCGGCGTTCATACCGCCGGTGGCCTTGGTGGTGTTGCCGCCCACGTAAGGCATTTTTTCCAGGATGATGAACTGCTTGCCCGCCTGATGGGCCATGATGGCGGCGGCCATGCCCGCGCCGCCCGCGCCCACGATGACGATTTCGGTTTCAAGGGTCTTTTCTTCCTTGGCCGCGTCCTCGGCGGCTACCCGCTTGTTGGCGTCCAGATAGGCGATATCAGCGCCAGCGGCTTCCAGCGCCTTGGTGGCGGCGGTGATAATGGCGTTGCTGGTGACGGTGGCCCCGCTCAACACGTCCACGTTGGGGGTCTGGGCCTTGAGAATTTCCTCGGGCAGAGTCTGAATGGCTACGCCGCCCAGCGCCGGGGTTTCGGCGTCGCCAACGACGGTCACGTCGGTGATCTCGCTTTCAGATACGGTGATGGTTACTGTTACGTCCCCGCCGAAGCCCTTTGCGGTTTCTTCATACTGCCCGGCGATGAACAGAGTATCCGCCAGCGCACCGACTGAGAACAGCACCAGCGCCAACGCTAAGACCAGACTGAGAATCCTTTTCATTCGTTCTTCCCTCCATCCGTTTTAAAGCCGTCAAAAGCTTTTGATGGATTTATTGTACCATAATCGAAATAGGTTGGCAATGCGTCGGAAAAGAAAAATATCCTTTTTGATCTGTTTTTTTCCGTTCAAGCCATGGCGAATAGAAAACTGCGGTCTGTTTTTGCAATTATAGACCAAATTTTGCAAAAACAGGCTGCTTTCTATATT
>JAFSNT010000260.1 GCA_017443295.1 Clostridia bacterium | reverse complement strand
GCTGAAAACCTGCCAGCTTTCCATGGGCATGACCGTGCTGGAACCCGGCTCCGTCTGGAACACCATGCCCGCCCACACCCACGAGCGCCGCATGGAGGTGTACTTCTACTTTGAAGTGCCGGAAAACAATGTGGTGTTCCACATGATGGGCGAAGGAAACGAGACCCGCCACATCGTGATGCAGAACGAACAGGCCGTCATCTCCCCCTCCTGGAGCATCCACGCGGGCGCGGGCACCAGCAATTATACCTTCATCTGGGCCATGGGCGGCGAAAACCAGGCCTTCGACGATATGGATAATATTCCGACCACGGAGTTGCGATAATCATCAAGTAGGAAGTAGGAGGTAGGAAGTAGGAGGTTTTATTGTATTCATTTTTGTCTGCCAATGATTTGCAATGACATATGATTCATCATTATAAACCTCCTACTTCCAACCTCCTACCTTATCAATAAAAGGGAGGAACAAAAAATGGACATGAACGCTTTCAGCCTGAAAGGCAAAATCGCCTGGATCACCGGCGCTTCCTACGGCATCGGCTTCGCCATCGCGGAGGCTTACGCGGCGGCAGGGGCCACCATCGTATTCAACGACATCAATCAGGACCTGGTGAACAAGGGCCTTGCCGCCTACGCGGAAAAGGGCATCGAAGCCCATGGCTACGTCTGCGACGTGACCAACGAGGACGCGGTGCAGGCGCTGGTGAAACAGATCGAGGCCGAAGTGGGCGTGATCGACATCCTGGTGAACAACGCGGGCATCATCCGCCGCATTCCCATGATCGAAATGAGCGCCGCCGACTTCCGCAAGGTCATCGACGTGGACCTGAACGCCCCCTTCATCTGCGCCAAGGCTGTCATTCCTTCCATGATTCAGAAGGGCCACGGCAAAATCATCAACATCTGCTCCATGATGAGCGAGCTGGGCCGGGAAACCGTCAGCGCCTATGCGGCGGCCAAGGGCGGCCTCAAGATGCTCACCCGGAACATCTGCTCCGAGTACGGCGAACACAACATCCAGTGCAACGGCATCGGCCCCGGCTACATCGCCACGCCCCAGACCGCGCCGCTCCGCGAGCGCCAGCCCGACGGCAGCCGCCATCCCTTCGATCAGTTCATCATCGCCAAGACTCCCGCCGCCCGCTGGGGCAACCCTGAAGACCTGCAAGGCCCCGCCGTGTTCCTGGCCTCCGACGCCAGCAACTTCGTCAACGGCCACATCCTGTACGTGGACGGCGGCATCTTAGCCTATATCGGCAAGCAGCCGTAAAAAGCATTGCAAGACCAGGCCCCTCCGTTTCTTTCGGAAGGGCCTGATTTTTTTGTATTCTTTTATTCCCTCGTCCGGGGTTTGGTGATCCGGCACACCTGCACGCCGATTTCGTACAGCAGGATCATGGGCAGGCCCAGGGCCAGCTGGGAGACCACGTCCGGCGGGGTCAGGATGGCGGCCAGAACGAAGATGCCCAGGATCACGAATTTCCGCTTGGAGGCCAGAGATTTGTAATTCGTCCAGCCCATGCGGGTGGTCAGGTACAGGGCCACGGGCAGCTGGAACGCAATGCCGAAGGGCACGATGAACCCGAACAGGAAGCTGACGTACTTATCAATGGACAGCATGGGCGTAGCCAATTGGTCGCCCGCCACCAGGAAGAAGTCCACCGCCAGCAGGTACACCGCCATGTAGCAGAAGGTAACGCCCAGCAGGAACAGGAACAGGGCGATAAAGAAAAGAATGCGGAAGGCCTTCTTTTCCTTGGGGTACAGGGCGGGCTTGATGAAGCCCCAGATCTGGCCGATGATCACGGGGCTTGCCACGATCACCGCCGCGATGAGACCCACCTTGAACTTGGTCACCAGCGCTTCTGACATGGCGGTATAGATGATCTCGATCCCCCGCTCCACGATGGGGCCGGTGATCCAGGCCATCAAATAGTCAATGGCTAAATAGTAGACCAGGAAAAAGGCGATCACCACCGAAAGCACCGAAATGAACAGCACCTTCCTAAGCGCCAGCAAGTGGGTGAGCAGCGGGGCCTGGCTGCCGTCGTCGGCGGACAGGGCTTGCTCCTGACCGTCCTGCCGGGAAAGTTCCTTCTCCTCCCCCGCCTTTTTCACGTCTGTTTTCTTTTTCTTGAACATACGGCAATCAGGTCTCGGGCCTTACGCCTTCTTTTCGCTGTCGCCGTCTTCCGGCTTTTCGTCCTTGTCTTCCTTCACTTCGTTCTTGAAGTCCTTGATGCTCTTGCCCAGGGCCTTGCCCACGCCCGCCAGCTTGCTGCCGCCGAACAGCACCAGGGCCAATACCACGATCAAAATGATTTCCGTCGTTCCCAAACGCATGGTTTTATTCCTCCTGAAAATGATTCTTTATGGATTTCAGCGGACGTCCTTGGTGCTTTCCTTGCCCGCGGCCTCCGCCTGTTTCAGCTCGTCCTGTACGCCCTTCACGCTGGATTTCCACTCTTTTCCCGCGTCCTTCAGCTCGGAAGAAATATCCAGGTCTTTTTTCACATCCCTGATGGTTTCATCCATATCGGACTTGGTATCTGTGAATTCCTTTTCCAGCTCGTCCCAGCCCGTTTCCTTCTTCACTTCCCGGATCAGCTGGCGCAGCTTTTTGACCATCCGTCCCAGCCATCGGGCCACCCGGGGCAAATCCTTGGGGCCTACCACCAGAAAGGCGACGAGCAGCACCAGCAGCAGTTCCGCAAAACCGATATTGAAAATGCCGCGTCCCCTCCTTCCCGTTCGCGCATCCGCCTTATTATAGCTTTATGCCCTTTTTTTTGCAACCCCCGGAAGTATAAATTCTTACTTCCACAGGTGTAAATTGTTGCGGCGGGCATAGACGAAACGGCTTTTTTTTGGTATACTGATAGAAAATGGAATCGTTCAAAAAAAGGAGGGGAGCGCCGTGTCAACCCAGGCGTATGAACTGATTTCCATGCTGATGCGGTACGTGTTCGTGCTGATCGGGCTGACGATCGTATGGCGTTCCTACCGATGGCTGCGCCGGGACGCCCGGGCCTACCGCAAGGAAATGCGCTCTCTGCCGGACGCCGGGCTGGTGGGCGAAATGGTGAACCTGTCTACCGGCGAAGCCCAGCCCCTGCCCCGGGAGGGCGTGATCGGCGCGTCCCGGGAATGCGATATCCGTTTGAAAGGCCCCGGCGTGGAACGGAACCACGCCCGCTTTGAGTTTGAGGACGGCAAGGGCCTGAAGGTCATTCCCCTGCGCCGCGCCAGCGTGCTGGTAAACGGCGCGCCCCTGCGCGGCCCCGCCTACGCCCTCCACGGCACCCAATTGGAGTTAGGCGGCATCCCCCTGCGGGTGCGGCTGTTCGCCGGGCTGAATATCCCCTATCCCGTGCCCTTCGCGGAGCAGCAAGCGCAGCCCTGGGAGGAGAACTACGACGGCGAGCGCCCGGCGGAATGGGACGCGCCCCAGCAGGCGGAGCCGGACGCGGAAGGGGAAGCCTATCCCTATACCGGCTATGAGAACGCCCTGCCGGACAATCCGCCCTACGACGGCCATTATACCGCGGACGGCCAGATGACCTGGCAGTACGCCTATTCCCTGGACGAGCTGAACCGGGCCATGGAGCGGCAAAATCAGCCGCAGGATCAGTGGCGGCAGGTGCGGCCCACGGATCAGGTGCCCGACGGGGAAGAGAGCGCGTACGGCGCGGAGCATCCGCACCGCCGCAGAAGGAGGGACCGCCATGCGTGAAAAAAGCGGAAAACGCCGCGCCCAGCCGGGCCGCGCCATGCTGGCGGCGGTGATGCTCTTCTTTTTCCTCGGCTTTTTCCTGCTGGCGCTGAACGACGGCGAGTGGAAGAGCTTCCTGCTGGCCGTGCTGGTGCCCCTGATCATTTTTATCGGCACGGCGGGCATGTCCAAGCTGTTCCCCTCGGATCAATTGCTTCTGGCCCTGACCAATTTCCTGTGTGCCTTAGGCGTGCTGGTGCTGTACCGGCTGAACCCCGAAAAGGGCATGACCCAGGCGGGCAACTACGGCGTGGGCGTGGCCTGCATGGTGGCCTGCACCTACGTGGTGCGCTACGTGCCCCGGTGGAAATGGCTCACCGTGCTGATGATGCTGGGCAGCGCCGGGCTGCTGGTTCTGCCCCTGGTATTCGGCCGGGAAACAAACGGCGCGAAAAACTGGATCTATATCGGCAGCCATTCCCTCCAGCCCAGCGAAATCGTGAAATTGGCGCTGCTGCTGTGCGTGTCCTGGCTGCTCAGCCAGCGCAGGTTCTTCCCCGCGCTGCTGTTCAGCGGCATGTGCCTCGGGCTGCTCATGCTGCAAAAGGATTTGGGCACGGCGCTGCTCTATTACGGCGTGGCGCTGATCCTGTTCTTCGCCGCCACGGGCAGCCGTCTGCTGGTGCTTTGCGGGGTGGCGGGCGCGGGCGGCGGCGCCTTCGCCGGATACCAGATGTTCGCCCATGTGAAGCGCCGGGTGGCCATCTGGCTCAATCCCTGGGCGGACACCCAGGGCGCGGGCTACCAGATCGTGCAAAGCCTGATCGCCATCGTGAACGGCGGCTTCTGGGGCGTGGGCTTAGGTCTTGGCAACGCCTCGGTGATCCCCGAATACTACAACGACTTTATTTTCTCCGTGATCCTGCATGAATTCGGCGTGATCTTTGGTCTGATCGTGCTGTGCATGTATCTGTTCATCGTCATCCGGGGCATGATGATCGCCCGGCGCTCCCGCACGGTGTTCCACAGCCTGCTGGCCGCGGGCTGCACCGCCATGCTGGCTTTGCAGACCTTCGTCATCATCGGCGGGAACATCAAGCTCATTCCCCTGACCGGCGTGACCCTGCCCTTCATCAGCTACGGCGGCACCTCCATGGTGAGCAGCCTGTGCGTGATCGGTCTGCTCCAGGGCGTCGCCAGCCGCAACGAGGCCGGCGTGAACGAGGATCGGGAGCTGGCCATGCAGGGAGGCGGTGGCCTATGAAAAAGCTGCGCAAAAACCTGCGGCTGATCACCGTGTTCCTGATCGTGCTGTTCGTGCTGCTGGCAGGCTACGGGGCCTACAGCGTGGCCGTGTACGGCAACCGCTGGTTTTCCTCCTCCGCCAACACCTTCGCCCGCTCCCAGAAAAAGAACGTGATCCCCGGCGACATTCAGGATCGCAACGGCACCGTGCTTGCCACGGCTCAGAACGGAAAACGAACGTACCCCGGCGACGCCGCTTCCCGCATGGCGACCGTGCACGCCGTGGGCGACAGCGGCTCCAACGTGAACAACAGCGCCGAGAGCTTTTTCGCTTCGTATCTCTACGGCTTCAACATGTCCTTCCTGGAACGGATGGGCTACGCCCTGCGGGGGGAGGAAAAGCGCGGCGACACCGTGCGCCTGACCATCGACAGCCGTTTGGCCCAGTATGTATCTTCTGTTTTCCCGGAGGGCATGGCCGGGGCCGTGGTGGTGATGAATTACAAAACGGGGGAAGTGCTCACCGAGCAGTCCTTCCCCTCCTTCGATCCCCAGAACATCACCGCCGCCGTGAAGCAGAACCCCTTGAAGCCCTTCTATAACCGCGCCATTCAGGGCCTGTACACCCCCGGCTCCACCTTCAAGATCGTCACCGCCGCCGTGATCGAAAACAGGCCGGATTACGATACCCTCACCGTCACTTGCGACGGCATGCTGCAACTGGGCCAGCGGCTCATCACCGACGCGGGCACCGATATGGCCGCCGGAAAAGTGACCAGGCACGGGGAACTGACCCTGAAAAAAGCCTTCACCGTCAGCTGCAACAACACCTTCGCCCGCCTGGCTCTGCAACTGGGCGATTTGAAGTTGCGCAAAACGGCGGAGCGCTTCGGCTTCAACGACAATTTCCTGTTCCAGGACATGGTGGTGGAAAATTCCTCTTACCCCACTCAGAACCGCACCGACGGCGAAATCGCCTGGACCGGCGCGGGCCAAAGCGCCCTCAGCGCCTCCCCCCTGCATCTGTGCATGATCGCCGCCTGCGTCGCCAACGACGGCGTGATGATGGAGCCGCGCATGCTCATGTCCGCCGTCTCCCCCTCCGGCTACACCCGCGCCACCCTCTCCACTCGGGTGTACCGCAAACCCATCACCGCCCAGCAGGCCGCTGTCCTCAAGGATTATTTGCGCGCCGTCATTACCTCCGGCACCGGCACCGCCGCCAATATCCCCGGCGTCAAGGTCTGCGGCAAAACCGGCTCGGCGGAAATCGACACCCAGGAAAACACCAACGCCTTCTTCGTGGGCTTCCTGGACGACCCCGACAACCCCTACGCCCTCTCCATCGTGGTGGAAAACGCCGGCGGCGGCGGCGCCGTGGCCGCGCCCATGGCAAAGCAGATCTTTTCTTGGATGCTTCAGAACAGCAAACCACAATAAGCAGCAGAGGAGATCCATGGGGCCGCGTAGCCCCCGGAGTAATATTCTTTGCGCACCACAGGAATCCTTCAATGAATATAAGCATAGCAGACTCCAGATGGTTCGCAAAACAGTCATAGACTCCAATACAGTTTCCTAAACAGAAATCGTCTCATGATTCTGAGATAAATTTTTGAAAGGGAACTCTATACGGAGATTTAAGCGGCGAAGGTATTGCTTTGCTCCAAGCTTTGTATTATAATAATACCCATCAGTCGAGAACGGCTGAAAAACGAAAGGAGAGACTCAAATGAAGAAGTTTGCAGCCCTGATTCTGGCGGTGGCGATGCTATTGAGCTGCGCGCTGGCCGGGATCGCGGAAGAACCCGTTGACGAGATGGCCGTGCAGATTGGCGTATACAACATCACTAACGAGACCGGCGAGGTGGTGACCTTCCTGAGCATCGCCGACAACATCACAGGCGAATCGGAGAGCGTGACCTATCCCGCCGAGGAGGGCATTGAGAACGGCGGCAGCATCGTGTTGTCCTATGCGATTCCCGCGAACGAAGACGGCCATCATCGCCTGACCTTCTCCTTCAAGACGGCCAGCGGCTATGAGGGCACTTTCACGACCCTGAGCATCGAAGAGACTGGCATCACCTTGCTGGCGGCCGACGCGATGACCGGCGCGACGCCAATCGCCTTCACCGAGACGCCCCAGTCCCAGGACGGCTTCTATCTGATCCGCAACGCCACCGGCGCGACCGTGACCGAACTGACCCTCATCGACAACGTGACCGGCGCGTCCATTTCCTTTGTCCCCGAGAACGGGCTGAAAGATGGCGACGAGATGGATATTTGCTTTTCGATCCCCGCCAACGAGGACGGCAATCACCGTCTGACTCTGCAATTCACGATTGAGACCGGCGAAAACTCCTACACCGGCTTGAGCTTTGACACCCTGAGCATTGAGGAAGCAACCATCGAACTGCTGAACCCCGATGCGACCTCCGGCGCCACCCCGATCCGCTTTGTTGTGGGTGAGTAATGATTCTTGAGGCGACAGATATATAAAGGGCTGTAAACAAGCCCTATGACAGAATGATTCAGCCGGCCATGAAGGCTTGGCTGAGTTTTTTCTTAATTCGATGATTGAGAAGGAAAAAACGCATTGCAATCCCCGCGCTTCCGTGATATACTGAATCGCTTATTTTAAACCGGGAGGTATTCCAGGCTATGGCTGCTTTTGTTGATCGCGCGCCCTTTACCGCCAAGGCGGGAAACGGCGGCAACGGCTGCGTTTCCTTCCATCGGGAAAAATTTGTGCAGAACGGCGGGCCGGACGGCGGGGACGGCGGCCACGGCGGCGACGTGATCCTCTTGGCCGACGAAAACATGCACACCCTGCTGGATTTCCGTTTCCGCAGCAAGTACGAGGCCCCCGCCGGGGCGGACGGCTCCAGCGGCCGCCGTCAGGGCAAGAAGGGCGAAAACCTGATTGTCAAAGTGCCCGTGGGCACCGTGGTGCGGGACAAGGAAACCGGCGTGGTGGTGGCCGACATGTACGAAGCCGGGCGGGAGAAGGTGCTGCTGCGCGGCGGGCGCGGGGGCTGGGGCAACAGCCATTTTGCCACCCCCACCCGCCAGGCCCCCAATTTCGCCAAGCCGGGCATCAAGACGGAAAAGCACGAATTCATGCTGGAACTGAAATCCATCGCGGACGTGGGTCTGGTGGGCTTCCCCAACGTGGGCAAAAGCACCATCCTTTCCGTTGTCACCGCCGCCAAGCCCAAGATCGCCAATTATCATTTCACCACCCTGACCCCCAATTTGGGCATGGTGCGCCATCACAGCCAGGACTTCATCATGGCGGACATCCCCGGCCTGGTGGAGGGAGCCAGCGAGGGCGCGGGCTTAGGCCACGATTTCCTGCGCCACGTGGAGCGCACCCGCCTCCTGCTTCACGTCATTGACGCGGCGGGCAGCGAGGGCCGCGACCCGGTGGAGGATTACGAGCAGATCAATCAGGAATTGGAAAAGTACGGCGATTTAGCGACCCGCCCCCAGATCATCGCCGCCAACAAGATGGACATTCCCGACGGCGAAACGGGCTATCAGATGCTGAAAGACCACATTGGGGACAAATGGCCCATTTTCCCCGTCAGCGCCGCCACCCGCCAGGGTTTCGGCGAACTGATGGACTGCGTGGCTTCCACCCTGGCCGCCCTGCCCCCCATGGAACCCTTCACCGAGGAAGAAATGCTGCCCGAAATGCTGGAGAATACCGGCTTTGAGGTCACGAAGGACGGCAAAGTCTTCGTCGTCTCCGGCACCGCCGTCACCCAGCTCATCGACAGCGTGAATTTCGACGACGAGGAATCCATGAACTGGTTCCACCGCACCATGCGCCGCGCCGGGATCATCGACGCCCTCCGTGAAGCGGGCGCGCAGGAAGGCAGCACTGTGCGCATGGACGATATGGAATTCGACTTTGTGGAGTAACAACAGATTTTGGAGGAATACATCATGACCCTGGAGATCAACAGCAAGCAGCGCGCCTACCTGCGCTCCCTGTGCAACACCCTGCCCGCCATCCTGTACATCGGCAAGGAGGGCATTACCGACGGCACCGTGAAGGAAGCCTGGGACGCCCTGGAAGCCCGGGAGCTGATCAAATGCTCCGTGCAGCGGGAAGCGCCCCTCACCGCCCGGGAAGCCTGCCAGGAGCTTTGCGAGCGCGTCCATGCCGCCCCCGTGCAGTGCATTGGCGGCAAATTTTCCATCTACCGTCCCCGGCGCAAGGACCCCACCATCGTGCTTCCCTGAAAAAATTTAATATTTTCAGGAAATCCAGCAGCCACAATATGTTGTGGTGTGCATCCCGAAAAATACAAAAAAATCAACCAAATATGGTATTGACAAGTGTAGCCGGGCCTTATATAATAAGGCTCGGCTTTTCCGTGAGCCGCCATGAATTTGTAACAATATTGAAAGATCACCATGGAGGAATTGCACGCATGATTACGTCCATCAGGAAGCGCGATGGCCGCGTTGTTCCCTTCGACATTGAAAAGATCCAGCACGCCGTCACCAAGGCCTTTGAAGGCTCCGGCAGCGCCAAGGGCGAGGAGACCGCCCGGCTCATCAGCGAACAGGTCGAACGGGAACTGGAAAACAATGAAAACATTGGCAGCACGCCCACCGTGGAAGAAGTGCAGGATATGGTGGAGCGCGTACTCATCGAAAAGGGCTTCGTGCGCACCGCCAAAGCCTACATCCTGTACCGCGCCGAGCGCAGCCGCGTGCGGGAAATGAACACCCGCCTGATGAAGGTATTCGAGGATATCGCCTACAAGGACGCCATCGACAGCGATATCAAGCGCGAAAACGCCAACATCAACGGCGACACTGCCATGGGCAGCATGCTGAAATTCGGCAGCGAGGGCAGCAAGCAGTTCTACGATATGTTCGTGCTGAACCCCGCCCACGCCAAGGCCCACCGGGAGGGCGATATCCACATTCACGACCTGGATTTCCTCACCCTCACCACCACCTGCTGCCAGATTCAGCTGACCACCCTGTTTAAGAACGGCTTTTCCACCGGTCACGGCGTGCTGCGGGAACCCAACGATATTTCCAGCTATTCCGCCCTGGCCTGCATCGCTATCCAGGCCAACCAGAACGACCAGCACGGCGGCCAGAGCATCGTGGACTTCGATTACGGCATGGCCCCCGGCGTGCGCAAGACCTTCGTCAAGCACTTCCGGGACAATCTGTCCCGCGCCTTAGAGCTGCGACTCAACGTGGAAAACGCCGACGACGCGGCCCGGGAAATGTTGGGCGCCATCGAGGATGCCACGGGCTTAAAGCCCACCCTGCAGGAAACCGATGCTTTCAGGGCCGCCCTGCGGGAAAAGCTCAGCGACCGCGCCGAAGCCGCCACCGCCGACGAAATCTTCGATTTTGCTCAGAAGCACGCCGTGAAGGAGACCCGCCGGGCCACCTATCAGGCCATGGAAGCGCTGGTACACAACCTGAACACTATGAACTCCCGCGCGGGCGCGCAGGTGCCCTTCTCCTCCATCAACTACGGCACCGACACCACCCCCGAAGGCCGTCTGGTGATGGAACAGATTCTGCTGGCCACCGAAGCGGGCTTAGGCCGGGGCGAAACCCCCATCTTCCCCATCCAGATTTTCCGCGTCAAGGAAGGCGTCAATTACAACCCCGGCGATCCCAACTATGACCTGTACCGCTTAGCCATCCGCGTCAGCGCCAAGCGCCTGTTCCCCAATTTCTCCTTCCTGGACGCGCCCTACAACCTGCAATACTACAAGCCCGGCCATCCCGAAACCGAAGTGGCCTACATGGGCTGCCGCACCCGCGTGATCGGCAACGCCTACGACCGCAGCCGGGAAATCGCGCCCCGCCGCGGCAACCTGTCCTTCACCTCCATCAACCTGCCCCGCATCGCCATCAAAGCCAACGGGGACGTGGACTGGTTCTTCGCCGAGCTGGAAAACAAGATGAAGCTGGTGGTGGAGCAGCTGGACGAGCGCTATGAGATCATCGCCCGCAAGAAGGTATACAACTTCCCCTTCCTCATGGGCCAGGGCGTGTGGATCGACTCTGAAAAGTTAGACTGGAACGACGAGGTGCGCGAAGTCCTCAAGCACGGCACCCTGTCCGTGGGCTTCATCGGCCTGGCCGAAGCACTGAAAGCCCTGCGCGGCATGCATCACGGCGAAAGCGAGGAAAGCCAAAACTTAGGCCTGGAAATCGTGGGCTTCATGCGCAATTACCTGGACAAGCTCACCGCCGAGCGCCACATGAACTACACCCTGCTGGCTACCCCCGCCGAGGGCCTCTCCGGCCGCTTCGTGCGCATCGACCGGGAGCGCTTCGGCGTGATCCCCGGCGTCACCGACCGGGATTACTACACCAACTCCTTCCACGTGCCCGTCTATTATCCCATCAGCGCCTTTGATAAGATCAGCATCGAAGGCCCCTATCACGCCCTCACCAACGCGGGCCACATCAGCTATGTGGAAATGGACGGCGACCCCACCAAGAACTTAGAAGCCTTTGAGCGCATCGTGCGCCATATGCACGACTGCGGCGTGGGCTACGGCTCCATCAACCATCCCGTGGACCGCGACCCCATCTGCGGCTACAACGGCATCATCGGCGACAGCTGCCCCTGCTGCGGCCGCGAGGAAAACGGCAGGCCCTTTGAACGCATCCGCCGCATCACCGGCTATCTCGTCGGCACCCTGGATCGCTTCAACAACGCCAAGCGCGCCGAGGAACATGACCGCGTAAAGCACAGCATGGAGTGATCGCATCATAAAAACGCGCTGCTACGGTTCAAAATCGTGGCAGCGCTTTATTTCTCAGGGGCCTCCGCGGCCCCTGACCCCGCGGCAGGGGACTTCGCCCCCTGCACCCCATCCGGCAATCAGCTTGAATATAAAACCAAACAACTTCCGCCTGCCGCTGGGAGATACGAAAGTCAGAGAGCTTCTGGCCCAAGAAAGCCAGGAAAATCCCAGGGGAAAGCGAGCTTTCCACCTGGGATTATTCCTTGGCTTTCCCCGGATGCTTCGCATCCGGGTTGGCCGCTTTCAGCGGCCGGGCCAGAAGCAAAACGGCGGGAAGTTGGACATTCCTTTCAAGCAGCAGTGGGAAGCAAGTTGTCTTGATAAACCAAGCAATATCCGCAAGTGAGGGTCCAGGGGCGTCACGCCCCTGGTCGGGGGTATGGGGGCGGAGAGCCCCCAAAGGTTTTCCTTATTCACCCTTCGGCAGCAGCGCCACGGCCAGCACGTCGGCGATGTTTTCGGCAGGGATGATCTGGAACTGTGCCAGTACGTGGGGCGGCACATCCTCCAGGTCTTTTTGGTTTTCCTTGGGCAGCAGGATGGTTTTGATACCGGCGCGGTAGGCGGCCAGCAGCTTTTCCTTTACGCCGCCGATGGGCAGCACCCGGCCCCGGAGGGTGATTTCGCCGGTCATGGCCACGTCCTGCCGCACTTTTCGGCCCGTGAGGGCGGAAACGAGGGCCGTTGCCATGGTGACGCCCGCGGAGGGGCCGTCCTTGGGCACGGCGCCCTCGGGCACATGGATGTGAATATCCAGGTTTTTGTGGAATTCCCCGTCCAGGTCAAATTCCGCCGCGTGGGCGCGCACCCAGGAGAGGGCCGCCATGGCGGATTCCTTCATCACGTCGCCCAACTGGCCGGTGAGCTTGATTTGGCCCGTTCCCTGCATGGTGGCGCATTCCACGGCTAAGGTTTCGCCGCCCACGGTGGTGTAGGCCAGGCCGTTGACCACGCCTACCTGGGGTTCCTTTTCCGGCGCTTCCCGCAGGTAGCGCGGCGCGCCCAAGAACTTTTCCACGGTCTGGGGCGATACGGAAACCGTTTCCTTATCTTCCTCTAACATTTCCACCGCCGCCTTGCGCACCACCCGGGCAATCGTCCGCGAAAGCGTGCGCACCCCAGCTTCCCTGGTGTAGCCCTCGATGATGTGCTTCATGGCGGCGTCGCTGATCTTCACGGATTTGGACGGCAGGCCGTGTTCCTCGGTCTGCTTGGGCAGCAGGTGCTTTTTGGCGATGTGCAGCTTTTCCTCTTCCGTGTAGCTGGGCACCTCGATCACTTCCATGCGGTCCAGGAGCGGGCCGGGAATGGTGTCCATGGCGTTGGCGGTGGTAATAAACATGACCTTGGAAAGATCGAAGGGCAATTCCATGTAATGATCCCGGAAGGCGCTGTTCTGCTCCCCGTCCAGCACTTCCAGCATGGCGGAGGCGGGATCGCCCCGGAAATCGTGGCTCATTTTGTCGATTTCGTCAAACAGGAACACCGGGTTCATGGTGCCCGCCCGCTTCATGCTTTCGATGATGCGGCCGGGAATGGCCCCCACGTAGGTGCGCCGGTGGCCCCGGATTTCGGCCTCGTCCCGCACGCCGCCTAAGCTCATCTGCACGAACTTGCGGCCCACGGCCTTGGCGATGCCCTTGACGATGCTGGTTTTGCCCACGCCGGGCGGGCCCACGAAGCACAGGATAGGACCCTTCATGGCCCCGTCCTGGGTGTTCATTTCCTTCATGCGGCGCACGGCCAGATATTCGATCACCCGGTCCTTCACCTTGTCCATGGCGTAGTGATCTTCATCCAGGATGCGGCGGGCGCGCTTTAAATCCAGATTATCGGTGGTGAATTTGCCCCAGGGCAAATCGACGATCCATTCCACGTAGGTGCGGCTGACGCCGATTTCCGGGGTGCCGGGGGCCATGCGGCTCAATCGGTCCAATTCCTTATTGGCCTTTTCCCGGGCCTCGTCGTTCAGGGGCGTTTCGGCCACCTTTTTGCGCAGGTCGTCCACATAGGTTTCGTCCCGGTCGCCCAATTCTTCCTGAATGGCCTTGATCTGCTCCCGCAG
>JAFSNT010000259.1 GCA_017443295.1 Clostridia bacterium | reverse complement strand
CAAATTCTTGCTTTTTCCTTGTCTGGCTGTTATAAATCTGCATCTTTGAATCCTCCCTTGTATGTCATTTCATTTTTTCTTTTTTCATGGGGCAGTTTTCACGGGGACAGGCTTCGCAATCGCGCTGTTCTTCGGTTTCCAGTTCCAGCATTTCCAGCTTGCCTTCGATGGCCTGCACCTTTTCCAGCATGGGGTCGGGCAGGTCGCCGTGGTTCAGGTCGATGTCGGGGCGTGTGGCGGGGCCGCGCACGATGCGGCCGGGATTGCCCACCACGGTACAGTTATCCGGCACGTCTTTGAGCACGATGGCCCCCGCGCCGATCTTCACATGGTTGCCGATGGTGATGGGGCCCAGCACCTTGGCCCCGGCCCCCACCGTGACGCCCCGCCCGATGGTGGGGTGGCGCTTGCCGGTGTCCTTGCCGGTGCCGCCTAAGGTGGCGCCCTGGTAAATGGTCACGTCGTCGCCCACCTCGGCGGTCTCGCCGATGACCACGCCGGTGCCGTGGTCGATGAACACGCCCTCGCCGAGCTTCGCGCCGGGATGGATGTCGATGCCCGTGCGCTGGTAGGAATGAAAATTAATGAGCCGGGCCAGCAGAAAATGGCCCTTCAGATAGGCTTTGTGCGCCCGCCGGTGGGAGCGCACGGCCTTGAAGCCCGGATAACAGAAAAAGACCTCCCAACGGGAATGAACCGCCGGGTCGCGGGCGATCACCGCGTCCAAATCCCGCTTCAATGTGTCAAACATGATCGTTCCCCCCGATAAAAAAACGGCGCGCCTCTCCTTTCAGAGAACGGCGGGCCGTCTTGATCCACTCTTACTTTTTTGGGAAATCGCCTTAACGCGGCGTATACGGCGGGGCATACTGATTTTCCGCCTCGCTGCTCCCGGGGGCACTGCCTGGCACGGCGGGACGCGCTTTCAGCCGATGACGCGTCCTCTCTTCCGCCGCCTGATCCGGGCTTTTTTCCCGTTCATCGCTCGCTGCTATTATATGCGGGAAAACGGGAAAAGTCAATCCCCGGAAAAAGGATACGGCGCTTGTTTCCAATCTTCTACGCGCAGCCCCTGTACACGGCAGAATTCCCTGGTATTGTTCGTTACCAGGGTGCAGCCAAGCGCCCTGGCATGCCCCGCGATCATCATATCCCGGTCGCCGATGCGCAGCCCCTTCCGCTCCAAATCGGCGAAAATATCTCCGAAATGCTCCGCCGCCACGGCGTCAAAAGGAAGAATGCGGATGCCCAGCAGCAATTGGGTCACGGCTACGCGGTTTCTGTCCGGCGCGGCGCTTTTCCGGATGCCGTATTCCAGTTCGCCATAGGTGACGGCGGAAATGCACACATCCTTGCCCAAATGGCTTTTCACCGTGGCGCAGAGGGGCCAATCCGGATGACGCACGGCCATGATGAGCACATTCGTATCCAGCATGTACATCACAGTTCTTCCCTCACCGAAGGCATGCTGCGGGGTGCACCGTCCGGGAGAAAATCTTCGGAAAGCATCGCCGCGCCTTTGTCAAACGCTGACGCCAATGCCTGGACAGGCGTGAGCACCACCGCGTCCCCGATTTTGTTGATGAACACTTCATCCGTTTGAAAGCGGTATTCTTTGGGAATCCTTACGGCCTGACTGCGGCCATTGGTAAAAACTCTGGCGGTTTCCATGTGCTGCTTCCTCCTTCCCCTGCCCAGTATATATCATGCAATGTATCATGTCAAGCGATTCCCAAATGATGTCAGTTATAGAAGGTCACGTACACCGGATAGCCTTGCTGCCGGAGGTAGTTCAGCACTGTTCCGCCGTAGGGGCAGACGAAGAAAACTTCGCTTCCGTCAAAGGCGTCCAAAGCGATTTCCGCGTCCCGGCCCATAAACACGATGACCGTGCCGCCGGTCAGACCGGCAAACGCCCGGCTTCCAACGGAGGTGCAGCCCGCGGGGATGCGGTACTCCTGGGCCGATGTTCCTTCAAAAGCGCCCGCTTCGATCTCCTTTAAGCCCGCGGGGAGCATCATGAACGACTCCGCCGTGTCTGTCAGGAAGTAGCGCAGGCCGATTTCGTCGCAGCGCCCGATCAGGTAAGCGGCATCCTGGCTGAAAAAGAAGGTGATGCCGCTGTACCTGTTCATGGAATCCATGTAAGTCACGCCGGAGGGCAGGTACAGGCTGTGAAGCTTGTTGCAGCCGTAGAAGGCGTTTTCCCGAATGACGGTGACCGTTTCCGGGATCACCAGATGGCGCAGCTCCCAGCAGTCATAAAACATGGCGCTGCTGATGGCGGTGACGGAGGACGGCCACAGGAAAGATTCAAGCGCCTTGCAGCTCCTGAACGCGCCGTCTCCGATGGCGGCGACCGTCCGCGGGATGTCGATTCCCCGGAGCGACGCGCAGCCGTCAAAGGCATACCTGCCGATGGAGATCAAGGCGGGCGAAAGCGCCACATTTTTCAGCGCGGCGCAGTCGCGGAAGGTGCAGTCAGGGAGCGCTGTTACGCTTGATGGGAACGAAACCTCCGTCAGTTGGGCGCAGGCTTCAAACACATGGCCGCCCATGGACGTGACTGTTTCCGGCACCGCAAAGCGCGTGATGCCGGTCCCGGCCAGCGCATAGTCCGGGAGGACGGTCACGCCTGCCGGAAGCGCAAAGTCCTTGAGCGCGCTGCAGCTCTGGAAAGCGTAGCTGCCGATCGCTGTGACGGTATCCGGGATATTCAGCGCCGTCAGCGCGCGGCAGCCCGTGAAGGCCCACTCGCCGATGACGGTCAGCCCATGGGGAAGCTGAACCCCTGTGAGCGCGCAGCAGGACTCAAAGCAGTGGTTCGGGAGGACGGTCACGCCCGCCGGTACCGTCAGGGGCTCCGAAAGGGCAATGCAGCCCGCAAAGGCAGAGGCGCCCAAAGATTCAAGGGCTGCCGACAGCCTGACGGATACAAGGGCTTTGCAGCCCTGAAAGGCGTAATCCCCGACGGAGGTAACGCTGTCCGGCAGAACAATGGCGGTCAGCCCGCTGTCCGCGAAGGCGTAAGCGCCCACGGTCTCCAAACGCTCCGGCAGGGTAACGGCCGTCAGCGCGGTACACCTCGAGAAGGCGCTGCCGCCGATGGAAATCAGCGAATCCGGCAAATCAATCGAAGTCAGGGCCGCGCATTGGAAGAACGTGTTATAGGGAAGGGCGGTGAGGCCCTCGGGCAGCACCACCGTTTCCAGCGCGGTGCAGCCGCTGAAACAGCCGTTTATGCCGGTCAGGGCGCTCACCGTGTCCGGCAGCACCACCCGCGTCACGTTTTTTCCGAAGTTGCACCCGATGACCGTATACCCGGAAGGGATTTCGATGTCCGTCCATTCCGCGTCCAGGATCTCTTCCAGCTGAAGCCCGCTGCGGTTCCCGCTTTCGTCAAAAAGATAGCGCTTGCGGACGAGATGCGCTTCATCCGGGTCTGTGAAGCCCAGGCCCATCCTCCCTAAGGTCAGCGCACCCACAGAACCGGTGCGCGCGTAAAAACGGCTGAAGTGGATATCGAATAAAAGCGCGTCGGAGCGGCTGAAGCTGTCCGGGATGCGGAACCGGGCGATGCCGCTCTGCCGCCCCATGAAAGCCCGATCCGCGCAGTTTTCGCCGGTAAAGCCGTCGCCCAGCACGACCTCCTGCAGCGCGTTGCACGCGAAGAAAATCTGGCTGCCCACAGTATCCAGGCTGCCGGGAAACACTACCCGCGTCAGCGCCGTGCAGCTGGCAAAACAGCGCTCGCCCACAGAAGAAAGTCCATCCGGGAAGACCGCTTCCGTCAGGGCGGGGCAGTTCTGGAAGCAAAAATCACCGACGCTGATAACGCCCGGCATGACAACTTCCCTCAGGCTTCGGTTATTCACGAAACATTCCCTGCCCAGTCCGGCTACCGAAGCAGGCAGCGTGACGCTGGTCAGGTTGGCGAGCTGGCTGAACGCGGTCTCCCCGATGTAGGTGCAGCCGTCCTCGACCACGATGGTTTTGACGTAATCGCGGTTGTAGTAGTTGTACCAGATCGCGTTGTACGAATAATCTGTCATGGGGCCGGTGCCGGTGATGGTCAGCACCCCGGATGCTTTGTCCAGGCTCCATTGCAGATTGGCCCCGCAGGCGCCGCTGGTGGGCTGGGCCGCCTGGGCGGGGACGACAGGGAGAAAAAGCAGAAGAGAGACGAGGAAAAGTGAAAAAACGTTCAGTTTGAGTTTCATGAGTGCCTCCTTAACGTGGATCACGGTTTGTTCAGGCACTGATTGGTAAAATCAGCGCAAATATAGAGGCCGAACCCCTTTATGGCTTTCTTGGAAGGGGGTCTGGGGGAAACCGTTCTTTGGCCTCCAAAGAACGGTTTCCCCCAGGAATTTTTTCGGTTCATCCGGGCCAAGTCAAATGCTGATCGTATCGCCGGGCCGGGTCAGCTGGGTCTGCCACACCTTGCCGTTGCGGTAGAACAGCACCGCCACGGCCTGGCCCTCCAGCAGGGCGGCCTTGGCGCGGTCCACCGATCCGTCGCCCAAAATCCGCACGCCGCCCATGGCCAGCAGGATATCCCCCGCTTTCAGACCCGCCGCGTCCGCCGGGCTGCCGGGTTCCATGCCCGTGATGAGATAGCCTTCCCGGGCGTTGTAAAACTTGGCGATTTCGGGGTCCACATACGTGCCGGACACGCCCAGCGCCCATTCCGCCGAAAGCCGCTGTTCCTCCTCCGTCAGGGCGGTGATCAGCACGGGCTGATAGCCGTTGGGCACGCCTTTGCCGAAGGCGTACCAGTGCCGCTGATCCTCCGGGATGCGCACGGTCTGGCCGCTTTCGGTGTGATAGGCCATGATCGCCACCATGCACCCGGCGAAGTAGTATTCGCCCATGCCCAGGGTCAGCGTCATTTCCTGGTTTTTGTTCAGGGTTTTCCGCTCCTCGGAAGCGTTGAAGAACGAGATTTCATCCGAGATGGTCACCTTGTCGCTCAGACTGCCCAGCAGGAAGCGTTCGCCGTAAGTGCTGTACAGCCGCATGTCAAAGTCGAAGGCGTCCACCTTTTCCCCCGTCTTGTTCTTGATGGTAAAGGAAATGGTACCGCCGCCCTTGCTGGAGGGCTTCACGCTGCCCTTGGTGATGGTCAGGGGGTCTTCCTGCTCCAGGGGCGCGCCGTTCTTCTTGGTTCCCGCGCCGGCGGAGAAAAGCCTGGCCTGGAATTCCGCCGAGCATACGCCATCCTGCGCCATGCCGTTCTTGCCCTGGAACTGCTTGATGGCCGAGGTGAAATCCTTGGTCAGCTTATTGCCGGTGCCGCTGACGGTATAGCCCAGCGCCTTCAGCCGGGCACGAATCTGCGGCACCATGCCGCTGACCTGGCCCACCTCGATCAGGGTGTACATGGAGGGGTCCGGCGCGCCGGGCAGAGTGTCCGGATCCACGATGCCGCTGGCCCGAAGCACGGGGAAGGCGGCTTCGTCCGTCACGGCGAGTACGCCCGCGGCGGCGGGTTCGGATTGCTTCTGGGTGATGGCCTTCTTGGCGATGACCAGATCCACGTCGTCGGCCAGCACCCAGCCGCTTTTCTCGTTAGCCAGGAAAGTGACGCGGTACCAGCCCACGCCGTCGGCCAGGGTTTCTTCCTCAATGCGCACCTGCGCGCCAAGACCCGCCGTGCCGTCCACCATGGCTTTGTCCGACGCGTCCATGTACACCTTGGTTTCCCCGTTGATATAGCCGATTTGAATATCTTCCCCCAGGGCGGGCAGCGCCGAAAGCAATAAGCAAAGGGTCAGCAACAGCGCGATCGTTCTTTTCATTCCAATAACCTCCTTTGAATAGGTACTTCATTCATATAAAACGGTTGAGAACAGGGCTTTGTACCGCAAATGGAAAGTTTTACAATTGTAAATTTTTCGCGCGCAATCAAAAAAGCGGCCCAAAAGCCTTTTTTCGTTCGATTAATATCAATAACGTTTTTTTAAGTGCCCGTTTCATAGCGGTAACCCTCCTTTATTCGTCGGTGATTGCCAGCTGGTTCAGTTCTATTGTATCATATTCTTCAGAATTACGCAAGTGCGTATACGCGCTTGCGTAAAATTTCATACTATTTTGCCGCGAGGTGAAATAATATGAGCGTGAAAGAAGCGGTTGTGATACGTTTTCGGGAATTGATGGCGCAGCGCCGCATCCGCCCGAACGAGTTGGCGAATCTGTCCGGCGTCACGCCCTCCACCGTTTACAGCATGCTGGATGAGCGGCGGAAGGAGCTGAACATCAGCGTGATCAAAAAGCTGTGCGACGGCTTGGATATTTCCTTGGGCGAATTTTTTGACGTTCCTCTTTTTAACGAGCTGGAACAGGAAATAGAATAACGGTTCGGCTTTTGCCGCGAATGCAATCAAAAAGCGGCCCGAAAGCCGCTTTCGTTTATTGATAAATGGTGCTTTTTACTTTCTCTTGCTGGTACCGATGCCGAAGATGCCCAAAATGGAGCGGGACACCTGACGGCCCACTTCGCGGCCCGCGCCGGTGGTGGCGGAGGTGATGAAGCTGTTCAGGTACTTTTCGGCGGTGGTCATTTCGCTGGGCTTCTTGGCCAGCTTCCGTTCCTTCTGTTTGGGTTCTTCTGCCGCCGGTGCCACGGGCGCGGAGGCCGCCGCCTGCTGCACCGCGGGATAGGCGGGCGCGGCGGTATAAACGGGCTGGGCCTCCTGCACGGGCTGCTGATACGCGGGCTGCTGGTAAACGGGCTGCTGATATGCGGCGGCGGGCTGCTGCATGGTGCCCACGGTCTGCTCCTCGTACTGGCCGGTGGAGGGGTTGAACACCCGGAAGGTCATGGGCTGATAAATGGGCTGGGCGGGTTCGGCCGCCGCCGCGATCTGCTCCTCCTGGACGGGCACGGGGCGCACCACCTGGGTCTGGGTGGCGCCGGTGCCCTGCATGAACTGGGCGGACAGCACCTCGTAGGCGCTCTCCCGGTCAAAGGCCGCGTCGTATTTTTCGCCGATTGCGTCGGTTTCCATAAAGGTCTTGCGCAGGTCGTCGGAAATCATGCCGATCTGGCTCTGGGGCGGCAGGATGGTGGCCTTCTGCACGATGGCGGGGGTGCCGTCCTCCTGGAGGAAGGAAAGCAGGGCTTCGCCGGTGGCCAGCTGGGTCAGGGCCGCTTCCGTGTCGAAGGCGGGATTCACCCGGAAGGTCTGGGCCACGGCGCGCACCACCTTCTGCTCCTGGGGCGTGAAAGCGCGCAGGGCGTGCTGCACCCGGCCGGAAAGCTGGCCTAAGATGGAGGAAGGCACGTCCATGGGGCTCTGGGTGATGAAGAACACGCCCACACCCTTGGACCGGATCAGGCGCACCACCTGCTCGATGCGCTCCAGCAGGGTCTTGCTGCAATCGTCGAACAGCAGGTGTGCTTCGTCGAAGAAGAACACCATCCGGGGCAGCTCCTTGTCGCCCTGCTCCGGCAGGATCTCATACAGCTCGCCTAACATCCACAGCAGGAAGGTGGAGTACATGGCGGGCTTGCGGAACAGCTTTTCGGCGGCTAAGATGTTCACCATGCCGTGGCCGTCCTCGTCCTGGCAGAACCAGTCCCGGATATCCAGGGCCGGTTCGCCGAAGAACTGGTCGCCCCCCTGGGATTCTAAGATGGCGATGGCCCGCTGGATGGCCCCCACCGTGGCCTTGGCCACGTTGCCGTAGTCCAGCGTGTACCGGGCGGCGTTTTCGCCCACATAGGCCAGCATGGCCTTTACGTCCTTTAAGTCCAGCAGCAGCATGCCCTCGTCGTCCGCGATGCGGAACACGATGTGCAAAACGCCCGTCTGGGTCTCATTCAGGCCCAACATGCGGGCCAGCAGCAGGGGACCCATTTCGCTGACGGTGGTGCGCACAGGATGGCCCTTTTCGCCGTACACGTCCCAGAACGTGACCGGGCACGCCCGGAAGGGGAAATGGGAAACGCCGCAGGAAGCCAACCGGCTGTCGATCTTGCCGCTGCCCTGCCCCGGCGCGCACAGGCCCGCTAAATCGCCCTTCACGTCCGCCATGAACACGGGCACGCCCAGCTGCGAAAAGCCCTCCGCCAGTACCTGCAAGGTCACGGTCTTGCCCGTGCCCGTGGCCCCGGCGATCAGGCCGTGCCGGTTCGCCATGGACGGCAGGAAGCTCACCGCGCCGCCCTCTGATGTGCCTACCCAGATGTTGCCGTTGAGAAGCATGTGTTTTTCCTCCTTTTTCTTGGGGGAACCGCTTTTGTGTCAAAAGTTCCGCAATTCGGCATTGTCGTGCGCTCTCCTTGCCAGTCGGCGCACTCTGTGCCTCATTGGGCCTTCTCCCGCCTTCATCCGCCACTGGCGGCGGCGGGATACGGCCCCCCGAACCCTTCCCGAAAACCATTTCGGGATGGTAGGTTCTTCCACTTTTGTTTGTCAGCTCCCCGTGTAAGTCATATATTTACGCACATATCATGTGCATAACCAACAGTAGATTGTAGATTATTGAAACACCATCGCCACCGCCTGTGCGCTGATGCCCTCCCCCCGGCCCTCGTAGCCCATGCGTTCGGTGGTGGTGGCCTTGACGGAGACCTGCTCCGCGCTGATTTCCAGGGCCTTGGCGATCGTTTCCCGCATCTGGGGAATATAGGGGGCCAGCTTGGGGGCCTGGCATACGATGGTCACGTCCACGTTGCCGATGGTGAACCCCGCGCCTATCAGCCGTTTTCGCACTTCCTCCAGCAGCAGAATGGAGGAAATGCCCTTATACTTGGGGTCGCTGTCCGGGAACAATTTTCCGATGTCCCCCATGGCCGCCGCGCCGAGCAGCGCGTCCGTCAGGGCGTGGAGCGGCGCGTCGGCGTCGCTGTGGCCCAGCAGCCCCTTTTCATAGGGGATTTGAACGCCCCCTAACCACAGCTCCCGGCCCTCCACCAGCCGGTGGGCGTCGAACCCCGTGCCCATCCGGGGCGTGAGCATCCCGTTTACCATGCGCAAATCCTCCGGCGAAGTCAGTTTGATGTTGCCCGGGCTGCCTAAAACCAGCCGCACGGCATGGCCCGCGGCTTCCATGAGCGCCGCGTCGTCGGTATACCGTCCCTGAACGGATGTATGCGCGGCCAGTAAATCCTTCACGAAAAAGCCCTGGGGGGTCTGCATCTGCCAAAGGGTGCTGCGGTCCAGGGTTTCCAGCACGTTTCCGTCCTTGTCCGCGCGCTTGATGGTGTCCCGGCAGGGCACGGCGGCCACCCCGCTGCCGCACTGCTTCACGCTGTCGATCACCCGGCGGATGATTGCTTCCGTCACGAAGGGCCGCGCCCCGTCGTGGATCAGGGCGATATCGGCGTCGGTCGGCAGGGCTTGCAGGCCCCGCAGGGCCGAAGCCTGCCGGTCCTCCCCGCCGGGCACGATGGCCAGCGCTTTCAGGCCGTAATGGGCCAGCGTTTCCGCGAAAATAGCTTCCTCCCCAGCCCGTGCCACCAGCACGATTCCCTCCGTCACGGCGGCAAAGGCCCGAAAGCCCCGCGCGATGGCGGGCACGCCGCCCGTTTTCAGCAGCGTTTTGTTGCCAGATACGCCCATGCGCGTGCCGCTGCCGCCGCATAAAATCACCGCGTATACGTTCATCTTTCAGGCTCCGTAAGCGTGCGGAAAACCTCCGCGTAGATTTTGGCAGCCTTCCGGGGCCATTTATCCGAAAGCTGCTGGGCCATTTCCCGGCTGGGCAGGGAAACGGTCAGGGTCATCATGTCCATATCCTGCTCCACCACCCGCAGGGTCAGCTCGTATTCGCCCCGATCCGTCTGCGTGATCTGGGATACGTTCTGGGCTTCCCGGCGGAAGCGCTGCCGCCACTCCGCACCGGTTCTTTCCAGCAGGTCGTACACGCTGGGGAGCACCCGGCCGCCAAACAGCTCCAGGGCTTCCTTCCCCGCCGCCGTGACGGTATACGAATACCCCGCCCCTTTTTTCGTGCGCGCCGCCTGGCCCCGGTCGCATAAATCGTTCAGGGCGAACATCATTTCAAAATAATTCATCAGATCGTACTCGAACAGGAATTGCAATAGCTGCAATTCCGTGCACGGCCCCAAATTGTTCAGGCAGCACAGCACGATCAGCTTTTGTTCGTTGTCCGGCGCACGGCGCGGGGGTTCCAGCCTCATCATCCGCCTCCAAAAAAATATCACAGTCGCCCACCTTTGCATATTCTGGACGCACGGCGCAAATTCCTGCCCCAAATGGGCAAATCATGAAAAAAAGCGAGACTTTTTCATCTAACGATGTTTCCAAGATGTGTCTTGCCAGGGCCGGGAAAATACGGTATAATTTCATTGGAAATTTGTACAGTCGGGAGAGGATGCGGCATGAATTTTTTCCAGGAAGGGAACGCCCTGATCGCTAAACGGCAGGGGGAAACCCTGCGCATTGAACCCTGGGGCACCGATTCCCTGCGGGTGCGGGCCGCCATGTACCCCACCTTCACGGGGAACGACTGGGCGCTGACGGAGCCGGTGGCCCGGTTGCAGCCCACCGTGAAAATCGGCGCCCAGACCCTGCGCACCGGGGAGGGCGGCACGTGGGAGGCCCCCCTGGCGTCCATTGAGAATGGCAGGCTCAAGGCCACGGTGAACCACAGCGGCGTACTCACCTTTTTCAAGGACGGCAAGCAGATTTTAAAGGAATATAACCGGTTTTACGACGGCTCCGTCACACGGGAAAGCCACTGCCTGAAGGTGTCCAGCCGGGAATGGCTGCCCTACACCGCCGGGGACTATAAGCTGACCGTGCGCTTTGAAAGCAGCGACGGGGAAAAAATCTTCGGCATGGGCCAGTATCAGCAGCCCTATCTGGATATGAAGGGCTGCGTGCTGGAGCTGGCCCAGCGCAATTCCCAGGTGAGCGTGCCCTTCATGATTTCCAATTTGGGCTACGGCTTTTTGTGGAACAATCCCGCCGTGGGCAAGGTGTCCTTCGGCAAGAACCTGACCGAATGGGTGGCCGGGGCCTGCAAGGAAATGGACTACTGGATCACCGCCGAGGATAAGCCCCGGGAGCTGCTCTACCAGTACACCGCCGTCACAGGCCGCGCCCCCATGATGCGGGAGGACTGCATGGGCCTGTGGCAGTGCAAGCTGCGCTACCGCACCCAGGACGAGGTGCTGTCCGTGGCCCGGGAATATCACCGGCGAAACATCCCCATCGACGTCATCGTGATCGACTTCTTCCATTGGACCGTCCAGGGTGACTGGAAATTCGACGAAAAATACTGGCCCGACCCCAAGGCCATGGTGGACGAACTGCACAGCATGGGCATCAAGGTGATGGTGTCCGTGTGGCCCAGCGTGGACCGGCGCAGTGAGAATTTCGGCGAAATGATGGAACGGGGCCTGCTCATGCGCACCGAGCGCGGCGCGGCCCAGACCTACGATTACCAGGGCGACTGCGTGCAGATCGACCCCACCAACCCCGAAACCCGGGCCTACGTGTGGGACAAGTGCAAGCGCCACTATTACGATTACGGCATCGACTTCTTCTGGCTGGACAACAGTGAACCCGACCTGACCAAATACGATTTCGACAATTTCCGCTACTACTTAGGCCCGGCCCTGGAATGCAGCAACATTTATCCCCAGTATTACAGCCGCACCTACTTTGAACCCATGAGCCGGACGGACAAGCAGCCCGTGAACCTGCTGCGCTCCGGCTGGGCGGGCAGCCAGAAGTACGGAAACGTGCTGTGGAGCGGCGACGTGCCCTCCTCCTGGGAAGCGCTGCGGGATCAGGTGGCGGCGGGCCTCTCCATCGGCATGGCGGGCATTCCCTGGTGGAATACCGACATCGGCGGCTTCATGGAGGGCAACGTCAACGACCCGGAATTTAGGCAATTGCTGGTGCGCTGGTACGAATGGGCGGTATTCACCCCCGTCATGCGCCTCCACGGCGACCGGGAACCCTTCACCATCCCGCCCCTGGATACGAGAGAGCGGGGCGGCGGCTACCTGCACACCGGCCAGCCCACCGAAATGTGGGCCTTGGGGGAGGAAATTTTCACCATCATGAAGGCGGGCTACGACCTGCGCAAAGCCTTGAAGCCGTACTTAAAGCGCATCTATCAGGAAGCCCACGAGAATGGCTCTCCCCTCATGCGCCCCATGTTCTATGAGTTCCCCGAGGACGCCGCCTGCTGGGACTTAAGCGACCAGTACATGTTCGGCCCGGACTATCTGGTGGCCCCCATTCTGAAACCCGATATCCTGGAACGGAACGTGTACCTCCCCGCCGGACAGTGGGAGGAAATTCACACCGGCGAAACGTTCATCGGCGGACGCACTGTGCATGTGAAAGCGCCGCTGGAATACATTCCCGTGTTCAAACGCAAGGCGTGAGAAACAGAGCGCGGACATGGGAAATTGAGAGCTGACGGCAGAGTTGAGAGTGGAGAGTTGAGAGTGGAGATTTATATAGTTGACCAACTGTGATCCCCTATTGATAGGCACTTCAATATCTCAACTCTCAACTCTCTCTCTCATAACTCCCCATTTGCAGTTTTCACGCCCAACCTATGTGATGGAAAGGAGATCAAACCATGCTGACACTGAATGAACAGGGCCTCGCTACTCGCTACGAATGGGAAGCCAAGGGCTACACCCTGCCCGCCTTCGACCGGGTGAAGATGATCGAGGAAACCAAAAAAGCGCCCCAGTGGGTACACTTCGGCGCGGGCAACATCTTCCGGGCCTTCCAGTGCGCCGCCGCCCAGAAGATGCTGAACGACGGCAAAATGGGCACCGGCATCGTGGCCGTGGAGGGCTTTGACTACGAGATCGTGGAAAAGGGCTACCGGCCCAATGACAATTACTCGCTGTTCGTTACCCTGAAAGCCGACGGCAGCGTGGAAAAGACCGTCATCGGCTCCATCGCCGAATCCTGCATCCTCGACAGCGAAAACGAAGCGGAATACGGCCACCTGAAAGAAATCTTCGCCAATCCCTCTTTGCAGCTGGTCACCTTCACCATCACCGAAAAGGGCTACAGCCTGGTGAACGCCCAGGGCGACACCCTGCCCGCCGTGGCTGCGGACTTCGCCGCAGGCCCGGAAAAGCCCCAGAGCTACATCGGCAAGGTGGCCTCCCTGCTCTTCGCCCGCTATCAGGCGGGGGCCGCACCCATCGCCATGGTCAGCACCGACAACTGCTCCCACAACGGGGAAAAGCTCTTCGCCGCCATGAACGCTTTCGCCCAGAAGTGGGGCGACCCGGGCTTTATCGCCTACGTGAACGACCCGAAGAAGGTTTCCTTCCCCTGGAGCATGATCGACAAGATCACCCCCCGTCCCGACGCCTCCGTGGAAGAAATGCTCCGGGCCGACGGCCTCCAGGGCCTGGAACCCGTCATCACCAGCAAAAAGACCTACATCGCGCCCTTCGTCAACGCCGAGGAAAGCGAGTACCTGGTCATTGAAGACGATTTCCCCAACGGCCGCCCCGCCCTGGAACACGCGGGCTTCATCTTCACCGACCGGGACACCGTCAACAAGGTGGAGCGCATGAAGGTATGCACGTGCCTCAATCCCCTGCACACCTCCCTGGCCGTGTACGGCTGTCTGCTGGGCTACACCCGCATCTGGCAGGAAATGAAGGACGAGGATCTGGTCAAGCTCATCCAGCGGGTGGGCTACGTGGAGGGTCTGCCCGTGGTCACCGATCCCGGCGTCATCAATCCCAAGGATTTCATCGACACTGTGGTGAATGTGCGCCTGCCCAACCCCTTCATGCCCGACGCGCCCCAGCGCATCGCCACCGACACCAGCCAAAAGCTCGCCATCCGCTTCGGCGAAACCATCAAGGCGTACCTCGCCTCCGACAGCCTCAACGTTCACGACCTGAAAGCCATTCCCCTGGTGCTGGCGGGCTGGCTCCGCTACCTCATGGCTATTGACGATAACGGCCAGCCCTTCGAGCTGAGTACCGATCCCCTCCTGGACGACGTGCGGCCCTATGTGGCGGACATCCGCCTGGGCGAACCTCTGCCCGCCGCCGCCCTGAAAACCAAGCTGGAAGGCTTGCTCCGCAACGCCGCCATCTTCGGCGTGGATCTCATCGACGCGGGTCTCGCTGATTTGGTCTGCGAAAACTTCTCCAAGCTGCTCGTCGGCCCCGGCGCTGTGCGCGAAACGCTGAAAGCGCTGTAAGGAGACCCGCGGGGCTTTGCCCCATATGCACTAACTTAATATTGACAAAAAGAAAACGACCCGCTATAATGTTTAAAAGAAAATAAGCGGGGGGGCATAAGAAATGGAGATGGTAGGAGTCGCAAGCTTGATGAGGGGAATGCCGACAGGATATGAAGAAGCATGCTATAGGACAAAAGCGATCATAAGAAACCGGGACATCAAGGATCCAAACGATTTGATGATGCTTT
>JAFSNT010000258.1 GCA_017443295.1 Clostridia bacterium | reverse complement strand
CCACTTTTCACTTTTGCACCGTAAGGATCAGGAGGGAGCATATGAACATCGAATCCATGCAATTCGCCAGCCGTTTCAACGGCATTTCCGGCAGCGCCATCCGGGAAATTTTCAAGCTGCTGGCCGTGCCGGGCATGATTTCCTTCGCCGGGGGCAATCCTTCCTTAAGCGCCCTGCCGGACGAACAGTGCGCCGAGCTGGCCAGGGAACTGCTGCTGGACAAGGGCAAGATTTTACTGCAATACGGGGCCACGGAGGGCTACGCGCCCCTGCGGGAAAGCCTGGTGCCTTACTTGAAGGATCGGTTTTCCTTCGACTGCAAGGCGGACGAGATTCTGCCCGTCACCGGCTCCACCCAGGCCATGGACCTGCTCTGCAAGGCCCTGATCGACCCCGGCGACAAGGTGGTCGTTGAAAACCCCACCTTCCTTGGCAACATGCAGGCCATCCGCCTGTATCAGGCGGAGCTTGTGCCCGTGGACAGCGACGACGACGGCATCAAGGTGGACGAGCTGGAGGAAGTGTTCAAGAAGGAACACCCCAAGATGCTCTACATCATCCCCACCTTCCAGAACCCCACGGGCCGCACCCTCTCCCTGGAGCGCCGGAAGAAGATTGCCGCCCTGGCGTCCCAGTACGGTGTGGTGGTGGCGGAAGACGACCCCTACCGCGATCTGCGCTACACCGGCCGGGAGTTGCCCTCCATCAAGTCCTTCGATTCCGAAGGCTGGGTGGCCTTTATGGGCAGCTTCTCCAAGGTCATTTCTCCCGGCCTGCGCGTGGGCTTCTTAGCCGCCAACCCTGCCCTGCTTCGCAAGTGCGTCATCGGCAAGCAGAGCAGCGACGTACACACCGCCAACTTGAGCCAGGCCATCGTGGACGCTTACCTGCGCCGGAATCTGCTCATGCCCCACGTGGAAGAAATCTGCAAGAGCTACGCCCAGCAGATGAACACCATGCTGGGCCTGCTCGCCAAGTGCGGCGGGGTGGCCCGATATACCAAGCCCGAAGGGGGCCTGTTCATCTTCGCGGAGCTGAACGAAGGCATGAACGCCCTGAACCTGCTCATGAAATGCGTGGACAAGGGCGTGGCTTATGTGCCCGGCACCCACTTCTATCCGGGCGGCGGCCATGAAAACACCTTCCGCCTGAACTTCTCCATGTGCACCGTAGAGCAGATCGAGAAGGGCATGGAGCTGATGAACGAAGTGTTTTCGGAAAACCTATAAATAAAAGTGGAAATTGAAAAGTGAAAAGTGGAAATGTATTTTGATAAATCACAAAAGCGCCTGATTCACCAATATATGTATAATCATTTTCACTTTTCACTTTCAACTTTTCACTTTCCATGAACGAATCGCAATTGAGGAGGAAACAGATATGCAAAACGTACTTGATACGCTCCGCGAACGCGGATTCTTAGCGCAAATCACCTTTGAGGATGAACTCTACAAGCAGCTTGAAAAAGAACCCACCGTGTTTTACGTGGGCTTTGACCCCACCGCCACTTCCCTGCACTTCGGCCACTTCATCCCCATCATCGCCATGGCCCACATGCAGCGGGCGGGGCATATCCCGATCGCTTTGGTGGGCGGCGGCACCGCCATGATCGGCGATCCTTCCGGCAAAACCGACATGCGCAAAATGATGACCGTGGAAACCATCGACCAGAACGTGGCCTGCATCAAAAAGCAGATGGAGCGCTTCATCGAGTTCGGCACGGGCAAGGCCATGATCGTCAACAACGCCGACTGGATCCGCACGCTCGGCTACATGGACTTCCTG
>JAFSNT010000257.1 GCA_017443295.1 Clostridia bacterium | reverse complement strand
CCGTGGGCATCATCGTGCACGATCTGGACAACGAGCAGCGCAAAGCGGCCTACGCCGCCGATATCACCTACGGCACCAACACCGAAATGGGCTGTGACTATCTGCGCGACAACATGGTGCTGTACGAAAAGGATATGGTGCAGCGGGGCCACGCCTTCGCCATCGTGGACGAGGTGGACTCCATTCTCATCGACGAGGCCCGCACCCCCCTGATCATTTCCGGCCAGGGCGAAAAAGCCACCGATATGTACGACCGGGCGGACCGGTTCGTCAGCCGCCTGAAAGCCGAAGACGACTATCACGTGGACGAAAAGGAAAAGGCCGTCACCTTCACCGAGGAAGGCACCCGCAAGGCTGAATCCGCCTTCAATATCGAAAACCTGTCCGATCCCGAAAACAACGACCTGAACCACTACCTGATCCAGGCCCTGAAAGCCAACGCCATCATGAAGCGGGACGTGGACTATGTGGTGCAGAACGGCGAAGTGGTGATCGTGGACGAGTTCACGGGCCGCTTGATGGTGGGCCGCAGGTATTCCGACGGCCTGCATCAGGCCATCGAGGCCAAGGAACACGTGAAGGTGGAGCGGGAGAGCAAGACCCTGGCCACCATTACCTTCCAGAACTACTTCCGCATGTACAAGAAGCTGTCCGGCATGACCGGTACGGCCAAGACCGAGGAAACGGAATTCCAGGGCATTTATAACTTAGACGTGGTGCAGGTGCCCACCAACAAGCCCATGATCCGTCAGGACATGAACGACGTGATCTATCGCTCCAAGAAGGGCAAGTACAAGGCCGTGGTGGACGAGATCATCAAGCGCCACGAAACGGGCCAGCCCATCCTGGTGGGTACGGTTTCCGTGGAAGTCAGCGAGCTTTTGAGCCATATGCTGGACATGCGGGGCATTCAGCATGAAGTGCTGAACGCCAAGCAGCACGCCCGGGAGGCTTCCATCGTGGCCCAGGCCGGTCACTACGGGGCCGTGACCATCGCCACCAACATGGCGGGCCGCGGCACCGACATCCTGCTGGGCGGCAACCCGGACTTCCTGGCCCGGCGCACCATGCGGCAGGAGGAAATCCCGGAAGAAATCATCGAGGCGGCCACCGGCTTCAACGAAAACGTATCCGAAGAAATCCTGGAAGCCCGGAAGCATTACCAGGAGCTGAAAGCCGAATACAAAAAGACCACCGATGTGGAGCATGACAAGGTGGTGGCTGTGGGCGGCCTGCACATCATCGGCACCGAGCGCCACGAAAGCCGCCGCATCGACAACCAGCTCCGCGGCCGCGCGGGCCGTCAGGGCGACCCCGGCTCCAGCCAGTTCTTCATCGCCTTAGAGGACGATTTGATGCGCCTCTTCGGCGGCGAACGCATCCAGCCTTTGATCGAAAAACTGGGCATGGACGAGGACACGCCTCTGGAAGCGGGTATGCTCACCAAGCAGATCGAAAACGCCCAGAAGCGGGTGGAAAGCCGGAACTACGAGATCCGCAAGCACGTGCTGCAATACGACGACGTGATGAATCAGCAGCGCGGGATCATCTACGGCCAGCGCCATCAGGTACTGCGGGGCGAGGATATGCAGGGCGTGGTGACCACCATGCGGGACGCCCTCATCGACGAAGCCTGCACCCGGTTCCTGGCGGGCGAAAAGAACAGCGAATGGGATTTGAACGGTCTAAAGGATTATCTGGAGCGCCTGTGCGTGCCCCACGGCTGCATCGACGCCAACAAGGATTCCTTTATGGGCTTCAAGAAGGAAGACGCCGCCGAGTTCCTGAAAAAGGCCTCCGCCCGGTTCTATGAGGAGCGGGAGCAGGAGATCACGGGCCTGGGCATCGACATGCGCAAGTTAGAGCGCAACGTGCTTTTGCGGGCCGTGGACATGCGCTGGATGGATCACATCGACGCCATGGATCAGCTGCGGGACGGCATCGGCCTGCGCGCCTACGCCCAGCGGGATCCCGTGAACGAATACAAGCTGGAAAGCTACGATATGTTTGAGGAAATGGTGCATTTGATCCGGGAGGATACCGTGCGCTACCTCTACCAAATCAGGATCGAAAAAGCCCCGGAGCGTCAGTCCACTGTGAAGGTGACCGGCACCAACCAGCCCGCCGAGGGCGGCGCGCCCGTGCAGCGCCAGGCAGCCCGGCTGAACGCCCGGCTCAACAGCCGCCCCACGGTGAACAACGGTCCCACCCAGCAGCCCGTGAAGGTGGGCAAGAAGATCGGCCGCAACGACCCCTGCCCCTGCGGCAGCGGCAAAAAATACAAGAACTGCTGCGGACGGAACTTAGGCGCGGGCGAGGAATAAGCGCGAATCCCTTCCGGCCGGCAAAAGAAGGAGGCACTTTTCCATGAACACCGCAACCCGGCGCGTTCTCGCGTTTCTCATTGACTTGGCCATCGTCAGCGTCGTGGCGATCCTCATTGTGATGATGATGGACATTGGTTCCCTTCTCTCCAAAGCGGTTCGCAAGGTGGATTCGCTGCTGAACGGACGAATCGGCTCTCTGCCCCGGGAATCTCTGATCCGGGGCGCGATCATCCTGTTCCTGCTGACATTCAAGGACTGGATCTTCTTTTCCGGCAACAGTATCGGAAAACAGATCATGAGAATCAAGGTAGTCAAGCTGGACGGCTCCCACCTGAACCTGCTGGACTGCATCAAGCGCACACTGCCCTACGCCATCCTGCCGGTGGAAGCATACTTTGTGCTGACGGAGCAGGATCGCTTGGGTGACCGATGGGCGCATACAACGGTGGTTCCTGCCAATTATGTGCATCAGGAAAGCGAAGAAGAAGACGACGACGACGAAGAAGACGAGGAAGAAGAATAAAAAGGGAGGACAAAAGTGAAACGTCTTTTCTGCATGACGCTGGCCCTGTGCCTGCTTTTGCCCGCCACCCTGGCGGAGATTCCCGGAACCGAAGCGGAGGAATGGACGCTGTTTGAAAGCCCCTTTGGTTTTTCCTTCTGGTACGACGCGGATCAATTCTGGCTATTTGATCAGTTTTCTCCGGAAGAGTTTTTTTACCTCCCGACGCCTGCGGTTGTGCTCCTGCCCAAAGCGCTGTATCAGGAAAGCGCTGTGGAAGAAACAAACGGTCTGCCTTATATCCCGCTGAATGAAGAGATTCAGGCCGGATTTGTGATTCTTCAGCCTTTCGAGCCGGATTCCTCCTGGCCTCCTGCCGAGGATGACGAAAGGAAGATGGAAAGGCCGCTGGATCTCTCTGTCCCCTATGGGTATGAATCCAATCCAGGAAAAGGGGATATCCTTTATATTCCTCTTTCCAACGCTTCTTTTTGCATCTATGTGTATGCGCCTGAGGATGACGCGATCTTGAAAGAAAAATTGTGGGACGTGCTTTCCACCCTGGAATTTCCGCCCCAGCCTGTGGTGAACGACGACTTCCTGCTGGACTATTTCCAGGGCGGCGCGGCGGGGATGCAGTTCACCGACTTGGTGGTGGACGAAGAAGCGGACCCCATCGTGCTGATTCCCCAGCGGAATATGCGGAGCTTTGTCCTGGAATACCTGGATTGGGATGCAGCCGCCATGGTGCCCACCGTCGCCATGACGCTGTATGCCGCCACGTACCTTTCTCCCGGCAATAACCTGCGCGTTTCCTGCTATTTTGAGGATGTAATGCCCAACCTGCGCGTGCGGTACACCAACGCGGAGGGCGAGGCCCAGTGCTTCTATCTGTTCCAAAGCGGGCGGGACGGTTCCCTGCTGCTCCTTCCCGAAAGCGAGCTTTGAAAGAACCTTGACGGAGCTTGGCGCTTTTTTGAATCGAATCCGCCGTAGCCTGACTCCACATTCCGAACTTCGCACTTGATCAAAAAAGGAGAGATTATTATGATTTTGGAATTAGACCAATATACCCAGCGGGTGGACGCCCTCCGCGCCCAGCTGAAAGAAGTGGGCGAAGGGCTGCACATGGACGATATGGATCGGGAGCTGCAGGAGCTGCGGGAAGAAATGAACGCCGACGGCTTCTGGGATAACCTGGAACGCTCCACCCACGTGAACCGCCGTATCGCCAATTTGGAGGGCCGCATCAAGCACTATAATTCCCTGGTCTCCGGCTGCGACGACGTGGAAACCATGATGGAACTGGCTCAGGAGGAAAACGACACCGACATGGTGGCGGAAGCCGGGACGGAAATCGAGCGCCTGGAAAAGGAAACCGAAGCCCTGGCCCTGGAAACCCTCATGCGGGGCCACTACGACGATAACGACGCCGTGCTTTCCCTCCACGCCGGCGCGGGCGGCACCGAGGCACAGGACTGGACCAGCATGCTCTACCGCATGTATACGCGGTACTGCGAGCGCATGGGCTTTACCGTGAAGCTGCTGGATCTGCTGGACGGGGACGAGGCGGGCATCAAGTCCGTCACCTTTGAAGTATCCGGCGATCACGCCTACGGCTATCTGCGCGGGGAAAAGGGCGTACACCGTCTGGTGCGCATTTCGCCCTTCGACGCCAACGCCCGGCGGCATACCTCCTTCGCTTCCCTGGACGTGGCCCCCATGCTGGAAGAGGACGACAGTGAGATCGAAATCGACATGAAGTATGTCCGGGTGGACACCTACCATTCCTCCGGCGCGGGCGGCCAGAACGTGAACAAGACTTCCTCCGCCGTGCGTATGACCTACGTGAAGGACGACGTGACCATCGTGGTTTCCTGCCAGACCGAGCGCGACCAGGTGCAGAACCGCGCCACCTGTATCAAGATGTTAAAGGCCAAGCTGCTGGAACTGCGCGAGCGCGCCAAGGAACAGGAAATGGCCGACATCAAGGGCGAAATGAAGAAGATCGAATGGGGCAGCCAGATCCGCTCCTACGTCTTCCAGCCCTACACCATGGTGAAGGATCACCGCACCGGCTACGAATCCGGCAACATTGACGACGTGATGGACGGCAACTTAGAAGGCTTCACCACGGCGTATTTGAAGATGCAGTAAGAAAATTTTGGAAAACAGCGGTTCCCTGCCTTCCAAGGGCACGGAGCCGCGTTTCTTTTCCTTGTCAATCCCTGCGGATTGAAGTATAATATCCAGGGATGAAGCTGAACCTGTACGAAATCGCGTACCTGAGCCGGGAACAGGTGCGCCTGTTCAAAAGCGATTTTATAATTGTGGCGGATTTCTTCGTGCAGATGCGGGAAAACGGGAATTATATTCCCAGCCCGGAAAAAATACAGCATGTGCAGGAGACCCTGCGGCTGCTGAACGTGATGACAAAGGACGAACGGTTTGAAGAAGCGTATAACCGCGTGGAGAAAGGGAAGGTGCAAACCATGTGCGACGTATTGGATAAAGTGGAAAAGAGAGGCTTTGATAAGGGCGTTCTATTCGGAGAAGCTAAAGTAGAAGCCGTTCTTTTGAATGCGATGATTGACTTGGTAAGGCAAGGAAAACTAACTGTTTCAGAAGCGGCGGCCCATTCTCAAATGAGCCTTGAGGAATTTGAACGGAAAACCGGCCTGAAATCAATGCCCTCGTAAGCGAAAACACAATGATGAAAGAAAAAAACATCCTTCAAAGAATATTGTATTTCCTGCTGGGCTTGATCGGTTTTATTTCCCTGCTCTGCTCCATTGCCGCGTCCAGCGTGACCAATGAGAACCTGATGAAGCAGGGCTTTCTGCAATACGCCCAGACCAGTCATTTGAACGTGCCCGCCGGGCGGTATGGGGATTACGCCAAGGCAATCGCCCAATATTTGGACGGGAAAGCAGAAACGGTTCAAGTGACAAATCCGGAATCGGGAGCAATGGAAAACGCCTTTTCCGACAAGGAAAACGCCCATCTTTCCGACGTGCGGGGCATTGTGAACGGCCTCAAAATCATCCGCTGGGCGGGCGGCGGGCTGGCAGTCAGCCTGCTGGCCTGGCTGTATTTCAAGCATAAGGCCCGGCCCGCACAATTTTTCTCTGACGCCGTGCGGGGCTTCGCCCTTTCCGCCCTGTTCCTGCTATTGATTGCCACTGTGTTGGCAGTCTGGGGTGCGGTGAACTTCGACGGCCTGTTCGTCACCTTCCACAAACTGATTTTTACCAATAATCTGTGGCTACTCAACCCCAACACCGATCTGTTGATGGCTCTCATGCCTCTTTCCTTCTTCATCTGGTACGCCGGAGAAATGGGGAAAAGCATGCTGCCCGTGCTGGGCATGATGCTGGCCGTGATCGTTGCCTGGCTGAAAATCGGGAAAACACAAAAGGAAACGGAAACGAGATGAACTATTTTGAATCTTGCCAGCGGCAGGCGGAGGCCCTGCAAAAGAAGGAACACGTGCGCATCCTCGCCATCGAATCCAGCTGCGACGAAACCGCCGCGGCGGTGATCGAGGACGGGCGCAAAATCCTGTCCAACGCCGTATTTACCCAAATCGACCTGCATGCTTTATACGGCGGGGTGGTGCCGGAAATCGCCAGCCGCGCCCACGTGGAAAAGGTGGACCTGATGGTGGATCAGGCGCTGAAAGACGCGGGCATGGAACTGAAAGACGTGGACGCCATCGCCGTCACCTACGGCCCCGGTCTGGTGGGGGCGCTGCTCATCGGCGTTTCCTGCGCCAAGGCCCTGGCCTTCGCTACCGGCAAGCCCTTGGTGCCGGTCAATCACATCGAGGGCCACATCTGCGCCAATTTTCTCACCCATGCCGACTTGAAGCCGCCCTTCGCCTGTCTTGTGGTCAGCGGCGGGCACAGCCATTTGTTTTCCGTGGAGGATTACGGCGTGTTCCGCATCATCGGCCAGACCCAGGATGACGCGGCGGGAGAGGCTTTCGACAAAGCGGCCCGGGTGCTGAACATCCCCTATCCCGGCGGGCCTCTGCTGGACAAGCTGGCCGAAACGGGCGATGCCTACGCTTTAAAGCTGCCCCGGCCCAAGACCGAAGGCCGCTACGATTATTCCTTTTCGGGCCTGAAAACGGCTTTCATCAACGCTGTACACAACGCCCGGCAGAAGGGCGAAGCCCTCAACGACGCCGATTTGGCCGCTTCCTTCCGCGCCGCCGTGGTGTCCTTCTTGGTGGACAAGGCCATGCTGGCGGCGGATGAACTGAACCTGAAAAAGATGGCCCTGGCCGGGGGCGTGTCCGCCAACAGCCTGCTGCGCCGCGAAATGGAAGCCGCCTGCCAGAAACGGAGCATTCAACTGTACATGCCCCGTCTGAACCTCTGCGGCGACAACGCCGCCATGATCGGCTCCGCCGCCTATTATCATTTGATGCGGGGAGAAATCGCCGATTTGACGCTCAACGCCAAGCCAGCGCTGCGGCTTTCAAAAAAGTGAAAAGTTGAAAGTGAAAAGTGAAAATATAACCTGCGACGATACTTGTAAAATTTCCACTTTCCACTTTTCACTTTTCAATTTTATCACCAGTTCCCCCACGCCGAAAGGAGCCTGCTTATGTCTTCCGCCCCCCGCATGAAGCTCGGCCATTTGCTCAAGCGCTTCCTTCCTTACTACGGCAAGTACAAAAAAGAAATCGCCCTGGATTTGTTTTGCGCCCTGATGACCACGGGCTGCGAAATCGTGTTCCCGCAAATCGTGCGCATGATTACCAATCAGGCCGTGGCGGATTATACCCAAATCACCACCTCCTGGGTGCTGACCTTAGGCGGGATATACCTGCTTTTGCGGATCATCGACACGGCGGCCAACCATTTCATGCAGTATTGGGGCCACGTGACCGGGGCCAAGCTGGAAACGGACATGCGCACCGACCTCTTCAACCATTTGCAGCAGCTTTCCTTTTCCTATTACAACGAAACCAAGGTGGGCCAGATCATGGCTCGCATCACCAGCGATTTATTCGATGTGACGGAGTTTTCCCACCATTGCCCGGAGGAATTTTTGATCGCCGGGGTGAAGATCACCGCCTCCTTCATCATCCTCTGCGGCATGAACGTATGGCTGACCCTCATGGTGTTCCTGCTGCTGCCCTTTATGCTCATCGGCACCCGGTACTTCCGCCGGAAAATGCGCGTCGCCTTTAAGGACGCCCGGCATCAGGTGGGCGAGATCAACGCCCAGGTGGAGGACAGCCTGCTGGGCGTTCGGGTGGTGAAATCCTTCGCCAACGAAGATTTGGAGATCGAAAAGTTCGGCCACGGCAACGAAAAATTCTATGGCTTCAAGAAAATGCAGTACCGCTACATGGCGGGCTTCAACACCGTCACCCGGATGTTCGAGGGCACCATGTACATCCTGGTGGTGGTGGCCGGTGCCTTGTTCTTAAAGGACGGCAAGCTGGCGGTAGGCGATTACGCCGCGTTCCTCCTCTACATTTCCACTTTGCTCACCTCCATCCGCCGCATCGTGGATTTCTCCGAACAGTTTGAGCGCGGCATGACCGGCATCGAGCGCTTCTGCGAAATCATGGACGCGCCGGTGGAAATCAAGGACAAGCCCGGCGCAAAACCCATTGGTGAAGTGAAGGGCGAGGTGCGCTTTGAAAAGGTGGGCTTCCATTACGCCGACGACGTGAATCACGAGGTGCTGGGCAGCGTGGATATGCTGGTGCACGCCGGGCAAAACGTGGCTCTGGTGGGTCCCAGCGGCGCGGGCAAGACCACCCTGTGCAACCTGATCCCCCGGTTCTACGACGTGACCAGCGGCCGCATCCTCATCGACGGCAAGGACATTCAATCCCTCACCCTCAAATCCCTGCGCAACGCCATCGGTATGGTGCAGCAGGAGGTTTATCTCTTCTCCGGCACCGTGCGGGAAAACATTTCCTACGGCAAGCCGGGGGCCACGGAGGAAGAAATCATCCTGGCCGCCAAGCGGGCCGGGGCACACGAGTTCGTGGAAAAGCTGCCGGACGGGTACGACACCTACATCGGCGAGCGGGGCGTGAAGCTCTCCGGCGGACAGAAGCAGCGGCTGGCGATTGCCCGGGTCTTTTTGAAAAACCCGCCCATTCTGATTTTGGACGAGGCCACCAGCGCCCTGGACAACGAAAACGAGCTGCTGGTGCAGCGCTCTTTGGAGGAGCTTGCCAAGGGCCGCACCACCTTCACCATTGCCCACCGCTTAACCACAATCCGCAACGCGGACGTGATCTGGGTGCTGACGGAAAAGGGCATCGAGGAAACCGGCACCCACGACGAGCTGATGCAAAAGAAGGGCATTTATTATTCTTTGTACAGCATGTACAGCGGAAAAGCCGCTTCATAAAAAAACAGAATAAACATGCAGAAACCCTTTGACCGGCAAGCGATTGTTTTTTGCTTGTTTTTCCCGTTTTGATTGGTCGGAAGTGATTGTATTTTTATGGATGTTCCTGTAAAATACTTTCATTCCAAAGCGTTCCCATAAGGGAAGCGCGCGGACAATCTTGCAGGAAAAGAGGTTTGCTGAAACATGAAGAAACTCATCGCTCTTGGGTTGGCGCTCGCTATGCTGACCGTATCCTTTGCCGCGATGGCGGATGAATATCTGGTATTCTCCACCGGCGGCACCACGGGCACCTACTATGCTTTCGGCGGTGAAATCGCCGCGCTGTTCACCAGCAAGATCGCCAATCTGGAAGTTACGGCCCAGGCCTCCGGCGGCTCCAAGGCCAACATCCTGGCGATCACCCAGGGCGAAGCCGAACTGGGCTGGACCCAGAACGACGTAATGAGCTACGCTTATCAGGGCACCGACGACTTCGGCGGCCAGAAGGTGGAAACCTTCGCGGCCATCGGCGCCATTTATCCCGAGGTCGTGCATCTGGTGGTGGCCAAGGACAGCGGCATCACCAAGGTGGAGGATCTGAAGGGCAAGAACGTGGGCGTTGGCGCGGTTGGCTCCGGCGTGTATTTCAACGCGATTCAGATTCTGGAAATCGCCGGCCTGACCCTGAATGATATTACGCCCCATTATCTTTCCTTCAGCGAATCCGCCGAATCCTTCCAGAACCGTCAGGTGGAAGCGTTCTTCGCGGTT
>JAFSNT010000256.1 GCA_017443295.1 Clostridia bacterium | reverse complement strand
CCTCCTGAACAGTAGTCACGCTTTTGCGTGCTATGTCCATTATAGTGGGTGGCCTTCTGCTCCGTGGTACTGGCCCTAAATCTCCGTGACGGTGGCCTTATTTCTCCGTGCACGTGGCCTTATCGCGACGAAATATACAATATTGCGATGTAACATCCTTAGATGCAGACGGAAAACTTGATTTGGAGTGTATGGCAGAAATGACCCGTGCAGAAATGGAGAAGGGAACGAATGTCATATGCGAGGCTTCATTCTTCTATGCGGATTGTTACTGTGCTGTCGATATTCTCCAAAAGGATAGAGATGGCTGGGCTATTTACGAGGTAAAAAGTTCTACTGACCCCATGCAGGATCAGTATATTGCAGATGTGGCGTTTCAAAAGTATGTTTTAGAGCATCTGGGTATAAGCGTAACCAGTGCACATATTGTCTGTCTGAATAATCAATATGTTTTGGAAGGTGATTTAGACCTGCAAACCCTGTTTAAGATCGCCGATGTCACAGATGTGGCAGATGATATGCGGCAGCAGATCCCCGCAATCATAGAGGAAGGTAAAACCATTCTGGCTTCCAGAGAAGAGCCCGGCACAGACATTGGAGAAAACTGTAAGGATTGTTCCTTCTGGGATTATTGCACAAGAATGTTGCCTAAGCCCAATGTCTTTCATTTATATCGTATGAAAATGGGCGACAAGGTTGATCTGTATCGGAAGGGCCTTATTTCTTTTTCTCAATTAAGCAATAGCGGGATGATCAAAAATGAAAAGCAGCGGCGGCAGATAGAATTTGAACTGCAAGAAAAAAGGCCATGGATTGATCAGAAGAAAATCCGAGAATTCCTGCAGACGCTCACCTTTCCTCTTTATTTCCTGGATTTTGAAAGTATGCAAACAGCAATTCCTTTTTGCCAAGGAACAAAACCATATAGCCAAATTGTCTTTCAGTACTCTCTGCATTATATCGAGCACGAACATGGAGAACTGCATCATAAAGAATTCCTGGCAGAATCCGGGCCGGACCCCAGGCGATCTGTTGCTGAGGCGCTTTGCCGGGATATTCCCCGGGATGTCTGTGTTACGGCATATAACAAAGCCTTTGAATGTACTCGTATCAGAGAACTGGCTGAAGCCTTCCCAGATTTAGCAGAGCATTTGCTATGTATTGCTGATAACATACAGGATCTGCTGATTCCTTTCCAGAAGGGATATTATTATAGTCGTGCCATGGGGGGCAGTTTCTCGATCAAGAGTGTTCTCCCTGCTCTTTATCCTAATGATCCTTTATTGGATTATCATAACCTTGAGGGTGTTCACAATGGTGGTGAAGCCATGAGCATTTTCCCCAAAATTCAGTACATGAATCCAGAAGACCAAGCCAAGGCGAGGGAGAATCTTCTGCGATACTGCGAATTGGACACGTTCGCGATGGTCAAGGTGTGGGAAGAACTCGTATCTGTAGCGTCAGTATTATGAGAAAAAAGCGTTGTCTGGCAATCTGAAAAAAGCAGAAAATGGAGCTTATCATCCGTTATCATTGCGACAGGGTAAATGAAGAGAATAAACGAAAAAAGCACCGTGCTGATGGTTGATTGCCACCAACACGGTGCTGCTTATTCTGAATACTTCTATGGTTTCCAATATTGCGTAACGGCCTTCAGATACTTTTTCGGATCGCCTTCCATGATTAACTCCACATAGGCGGCAGGGTCATTGTAGATCAGATAATCCAGTTCCGCCCGCTGATATAAGTTATCAGCTTCTACCCGTTCCACAGCGGTGCAGTTAATCGAAACGATCGTCCCATCTGTCAGCCAGGCATCAACATATCCGGTATCCATATTGAACTGAGCAAAGTACATGTCCATTCCTGTTTCCTCCATGAGATCAATACTTTTCTTTTCGAGGTTATTATGGTACAATGAACATGTATTGTAAGCGTGGGCGCATTGAGTTTTTATCGCTAACTGAGTGCAGCCCCCATGCCCCCGAACCAGGGAGGTGACCTCCCTGGATCCACACTCAAGTCGCAAATCATCGCTCCTGGGCGGGCGGCAAAGCCGCCCACGGTGCGCGAAGCGCACCTGAAAAACGAGGATATGACCAGGAAAAAGCTCGCTTTTTCCCTGGCATATGCCTCGTTTTTCTTTGCCCAGGAGCTTACTATTTATCTTTTCCAAACAGGCGCATATTGTTTGTTTTTATTCGTTTGCCGAGCGTCGGATGGGTTTCAGGGGCTGCGGAGGCCCCTGAGATGCAGTTGCAATTTCATTCTGTGACGGGCGGCTTTTGCTGATACACCACCAGCGCCTTGCCCCGGCGGATGAAATCGCACAGCGCCGCGTAATCGGCGGGCTTTTCCTCAAAGGCGACGAAAGCCTTTCCCGCGTCCTCCGTGCGGTGGGAATCGGAACCGGCGGTCCAGGGCTTGCCCTCCCGCAGAGCCATTTCCTGGGCTTTTACGTTGAAAATCTCCTGGCTGTTGCCCGCGTTGAACACCTCGACGGCGTCGATGGGCAGGCCGGGGCGTTCAATGCCGGGATGGCGGATATAGTGCGCCTCCCGGTAGGGATGGGCGCGGATGACGATGCCGCCCAGAGCGTGTACCTTATCGCACAGGTATTCGATGCTCCACGTATCGCAGTTTTCCAGCTCGTGATACAAGTGTTCGGGTTGAAGGCCCAGCAGCAGGTAATCTTCGCCGTTGCCGCCCAAATGCGTGTATTCCACGCCGAAGTATACGGGAATGCCCATCTTGTCGCCCGCTTCCCTGGCGGCGAGATAGCCCCGCAGATACACGTCGATTTTTTCCTTCCAGGTTTCCGGATCGTTGGCGTAGGAATTGCCGTTGATGAAATGGTCGGTGATCACCACGCCGGAAAAGCCCTTGTCGTAATAGGCTTTTACCATGTCCCGGGCGGGGGATCTGCCGCATTTGCTGGTCTCGGCGGTATGCATGTGCAGCTCGTAAGAATACATAAAACGCTTCCTTTCCGATCATAAATGATAAACTTTGGTATGAATCGCCATTTTCACACCGGTTTCTGATTTTCTGCCTGCCGTGAAAAATCAGGAAAGCCGGATGGGTACGGGGTCGCAGACCGTCATGCTGTCGTCGGTGACGGCGCAATCGTAGGCCATGATTTGCACGCCCGCTTCCCGGGCGTGCATCAGGGCGTCGGCGAAGGCGGGATGGGTTTTCCGGTTGGGCGAAAAGCAGGCAACGCCCCGCATCTGGATCACGAACAGCACCGCCGCCCCGAAGCCTGCCCGCAGGCAGTTTTCCAATTCCTTCAAATGCTTTACGCCCCGTTCCGTAGGCGCGTCGGGAAACAGGACCCACCCGTTTTCTTCCAGGGTGACGCCCTTGACCTCCAAATAGGTTTTCTTCTCGCCCTGCTCCAGGTAAAAATCCAGCCGGGACGCGCCGAAAACCGCTTCGGGCCGCACCAGCGTAAGCCCGGGAAACAGCCGGGGCAGCGCTTCCGCCGCCGCGCGGTTGGGGGCCTGGCTGTCCATATTGATGTATAAATCGCCCTTATGCACGGCCACCAGATCGCAGCGGGTTTTCCGGACGGGATTTTTTTCCACGGCCAAGGTGACTTTCGCGCCGGGGGTCAGCAGCTCCGCGCAGCGGCCCGTATTCTTCACGTGGCAGATTTCCGGGCCGTTTTCCGTTTGTACGTGGGCGATAAACCGGTTGGGACGGCGGATAAACGCGCCGGTCAATACTTCGTCGTACAGCTTCATGGGTGCCTCATCCGAAAAAACAGCCCGCTTCCTTCCGCGAAAGGAGCGGGCTTATCAAATTGCCTGCCTTACCAGGTGGCCTTCATGGCGCGGGCCTCGCAGTTCTGGTGGGCGGAATCCACGCTGTTGGTTTCATGGGTGCGGCTGTTGTAAAAATGGATGCAGAAGTGGCCGTCAAAATTGTTGTTCGTGATGCTTTCAGTGCCGTGGGGCATGCCATTCATGGACGCGGCAAATACGTGGCCGTTGTACAGCACCAGGATCGCCCGGCGGTTCCAGCTCCAGGAGCCGCCGTAAATGGATTTCATGATGGCGGTATCCTCGGCGGTCAGCGGTTCGCTGTCCAGGTGGTTGGTGCCGAAGCGGCGGCGGGCCTTGAACATTTTGCCGGTGTTCACGTCCTTGACGGTATACACGCAGGTGCCGGTGAACAGATAAACGCCCTTGCTGAACCAATCCAGCCGTTCGGTGGTATAGGTATAGTTGGCGGCTTTTTTGCCGAACAGCGCTTTGATGGTGGAATTGCCCGCAATGCCGTCCTGCGCCAGCCCCTTGGCTTTCTGGAAGGCCTTCACGGCGGCCACGGTCTGATCGCCGTACTTGCTGTCGATGGCGGGCTTGTAATAGCCCTTGATTTTCAGCGCCTGCTGCAGGGCCAGCACGTTTTTGCCGCTGTCGCCCTTTTTGCTGGTGGCGGGCACGGAAATCTGGGAAATTTTGGTGATCCCGTTCATTTTGGGATCGTTGGCCACGGTGGTGTACAGCACCTTGCCGAACAGCTTTTTGATGGTGGCGTAGTCCGCCTTGCCGGTCTGGGTCAGGCCCATGGCCTTCTGGTACGCTTTCACGGCGGCGACAGTGAGATCGCCGTATTTGCCGTCCACCGTGCCGTTAAAATACTTTTTGATTTTCAGGGCCTGCTGCAGCTTTTCCACGCTGTCGCCGGTGGAACCCTTTTGGGTGTAATCCGGCGGGTTGCCCAATTTGGCGATGGTGGTCACGTTGGCGTATTTGCTCGTGCTGGTGGAAGAAGAGCTGCCGTTGAGCGCCTTTGTGGCGGCGGCGGAGAGGGTGACGAACTTTTTCATCACATAGCCGCTGGTATTATTGTAGGTGACTTTATAAAAGTCCCCCTGCACGCCGGTCACGGTGACTTTGGTGCCCCTGTTCAAATATCCGTAATAGGTGGCGCTGGTGCTGGCTTTTTTCCGGAAAAACACCTTATCGGAATTGATGGTGCCTGTATAGGATGCGGCCATCGCCTCGGGGATCATGGAAATCAGAAGAACGATCACCAATACCGCCGCGACGCCGCGCTTTATGTACTGCATTTTCACTTGCTCCTTCCGTCTGTAATAAGTACACGCACATTATAATACAGGAAACGAAAAAAAACAACATTTAGACCGAATTGTTTACAATTCCACAAAATACAGCCCTTCGCCGTCATAATTGCTTCACATTTTCGGGAAATGTTTCAAGTATCATCACATTCTGTTCACAGTTTTTTGCTTTAATACTGCTATGGAAAGCAGACGTTTTCCAAATGAAGGAAAATGAGGTGGAAAAAAATGCGGCAGTGGAAGCGCATCGTCGTTTCGTTTTTGCTGATCCTGAGCCTGACGTGCGGGATCGCAAGCGCCGGCGCCGAAAACCTGACGGACATCCTGACCGACAGCCGGACGGCCCAGAGCTTTTCGGACGAAGCGGTATCGGATGAAGACCTGAACGTGATCCTGAACGCGGGCCTGGCGGCCACCAGCGCCATCAACCAGCAGCCCTGGTATTTCGTGGCGGTGACCAATCAGGACGTGATCGCCGAAATCAAGGGCAGCGCAGGCGGCGCGGGCGGCTTTGGCGGCGCTCCCGGCGGCGCTTTCCCCGGCGGCAGCGCGCCGGAAGGCGGTTTCCCCGGCGGCGGCAAGCCGGAAGGCGCTCCCGAGGGCTTTAAACCGGAAGGCGGTTTTGCTCCGCCCGCGGGCGGCAGCTTTGGCGTCGGCGCGGCGAAAGCGAGCTTAGGGGATTCTCCCGTTGCCATCATCATCTATATGAACGAAAAAACATCTTCGCCCAACGCCAGCTTTGACTGCGGCCTGGCCTGTGAAAACATGTTCATCGCCGCCAAAGCCCTGGGCTACGGCGCGAAGATCGTTTCTTCTCCCACCATGCAGCTCAACGGCGCGAACCATGACGCCCTGTGCGAAAAATTGGGCGTCGATACGGCGTATACCGCCGTGGCGGTGCTGCTGATCGGCCGTGAGGCGACGGACGCCGTCACCAGCGCGTCCGTGCGGAACGACATGGCGGATAAGGTCAGCATCATCAAATGACGCTTTCCAAGCAAAAAGGAGCTTGAGCCATCAGGCTCCTTTTTCGGTGGCAGGAAAGAATCAAGGCGCTGACGCGCGTGTTCATCAATTCGCAAGAAAAAATACAAATCAGCGAAAAACCGCACGCTATTGACATTGTGGAACGCTTTCCTTTATAATAAACACATACTCCCGAAGGGAAACAGGATAAGCATTCAAAGCGGAAATATCCTTCTATCTATTTTGAAAGGCAGTGAAATCTTATGACGATTGAGAAGCGCGAAAACGGAGACACTACCACGATCGCCGTGGAAGGCCGCCTGAACACCACCACCGCCAACGAATTTGGCAACGAGGTGAAAAATCTGATCGGGTCTGTGCAAAACCTGGTTTTCGATTTTGACAAAGTGGAATACATTTCCAGTACCGGGCTGCGGGTATTGCTTTTCGCCCAGAAGGAAATGAACAAGCGCGGCTCCATGAAGATCATCAACGTGAGCGAGGAAGTGTACGACGTGATGAAGGACGTGGGCTTCACGGGCATCAGCGAAATTTATATGAAGGAATAAGCGGTTTACAGTGTATTCATTTCATCATATGATCGAAAAAATACGACAGGCATGGGCGGAGATCTTATTATCCTTGTTGGCCGCGGGCGGTATAGGCGCGGCCTTTTTGAGCTGGTATACCCGCCGGCCGCCGGAGCTGCCCATTGACACGGTCTGCGCGGCATTGAGCGCCCTGCTGTTTTTGGCCGTGCTGATTCGCATGCTGCCCGGTTGGATCAAAGAAATCAAAAATCCGGCGGCGGATCAGCCCAAGGCGGAGGAAAATCCGAAATACGCGCATTGGAAGGCTTTCGGGCTTTTTTTCCTGTGCCTGATCCTGCAAACGGCGCTGGCCTCGGGTTCCCGCCTGATCACCCAATACGATACGGATTTCTGGGACACTTTTCGCATCTACGTGGGGCTGGATTCCAATTCCTATTTATCCATCGCCAAGGAAGGGTATGGCCATCTTTCGGCGGCGGGGGAGATGCTGCACCTGGTATTCTTCCCGGGCTATCCCGTGCTGACGGGCCTGTTCATGATGGTGATTCCCAACCAGGTGCTGTGCGGGTTTCTGGCGGCCTGGCTGCCGTTTTTAGCTTCCGGCCCGGTGCTGTACGATCTGCTGCGGCTGGATTACGGGCACAGGGAAACCATGCGCATCCTGATCCTGTTCTGCCTGGCCCCGGCGTCGGTTTTCTATGCCTATCCCATGTCGGAATCCCTGTTCGTGCTGTGTGCGGCGGGCTGCCTGTATTTGGCCCGGACGCGGCGATGGTTCGCCGCGGGGATCGTAGGGATGCTGGCGGCGTTTACCCGTTCTCTGGGCGGGCTGCTGCTGGTGCCCCTGGCGTTTGAATGGTGGCGGCAGTTCTGGACAGAAAACAGGGAGCTGCAGCCCGTGAAGCAGGGAATCCGGGACGCCTGCTGCATGCTGCTGGTGCCCATGGGGCTGGTGATGTATCTGTACATCAATTTTATTTACACCGGCAATCCCTTCATCTTCATGCAGTACCAGGATTCCAACTGGTATCAGCATTTGAGCTGGTTCTTCATCACCGCCTCCACCCAGGCCGACTATGCCGCGGGCGCCTTGCTGAACGGCGAACAGTCTTTTTGGGGCCTGTGGGCGCCCAATTTGGCGGTGGGCTTTTCTTCTCTGCTGCTCATGCTGGTTTCCGGCAAAAAAATGCGGCCCGCCTATTCGGCGTGGTTCCCGTTCTATTTCGCCGTGTGCTACGGCATGAGCTGGCTGCTCAGCGGCCCCCGGTATATGGCGGTGTTCTTCCCCCTGGCGATTGCGGCGGAAACGCTGCCCATCAAACGGAAATGGATACTGTATATCATCGCCCTGCCGCTTACTGTGGCGTATACGATCATGTTCGCGCTGCGGTGGAGCGTTTGGTAGTACCCGCCCAAATAAAAAACGCGCTTGCTCGGCGCGTTTTTTCATATGACTTTTATCCGGCGACGCTCTCCTGCTCCTTGCGGCTGAACCGCTTTTTCTTGGGCTTGGGCAGGGAGTATTCGTTGTTTTCCTCAAATTTCACCGTTTCCGGCGGCGTTTCCAGCAGCTCGATGTTGTTGATATAGTACATGATGCGGTTGACCAATTTGGCGTATACGGCCCCGGCGCAGATGCGCTCGTCCGCCGTGATGCCAATGGGCAGGTAACGCTTGCGAATCGCTTTGCCGTCCGGCCCCACCGTATTTTCCCGGATCACCGAACCCATGGAAACGAACAGGGAGGTGGTGCCGAAATTGTAGATGTGATGGTTGACGGCGGGCATGCCGATGGAAGCCATCTGGGTGAAGAACATGCTGGTGTGGAATGGGGAAGCGTCCATGATATACTTGGGCATGACGCCGTAGCGGTCTAAGAAACGGGCGGCTAAAACGATGGTGTTGGCTAAAATGGGGTTGAGCAGCAGCTTGGCCAGCTTCATGGTGGAGTTGTCCGCTTCCTCCCGGCGGTTCTGCTCGATGGCCGCGCTGACCCGTTCGGCTACGTCGAAGATGGTGTCCTTGGGGTCGAAATAGCATTTCACCGTGTTTTCTTCCACGTCGTCCGCGTTGGCCGTTTCCTTGAGCAGGGCGAAGGAAACCGTCAGCTGGGTACGGGCGTACAGCCGCTTGTTGGCGACGAAGCGATTGATTTCGGGCAGCTCGGAAACCACGCGCACATAGGCGGCCATGATGACTTCCATAAAGGTGAATTTATTGCCCTTCTGGCCCTGCTCCACAATGTAACGGGCGATTTTTTCGTAGTCCAGTTTCAGATTCAAAAACACCTGCGCGTCGCACCGCATGGGCATAAGGTACGGCGTCAGCGCGATAATGGGATCGATTTTTTTCAGCAGCTTTCCGTCGGCCCGGCGTCCAAACATGGCTGATCTCCTCCAACCTGATCAAAGCATTGGGATGAACAAAAATATTATACGCTTTTCGCGCTGTTCCGTCAATCCTGTATACAGGGAAGAAGCAATCAGGCCGGGCGAAGTGCCCGGCCTGACGCTGTTTCATGCCTTTTAGTAGGCGCTTGGGTCCGCCACCGCCCAGAAGGCGGGCTTGGGTTTCAAATTTTTGTCGAAGAGCAGAGGATAATTGGCCGAGCGCCAGCTTACGTTGTCCGATACGCCCCACACCTGCACCGCGACCACCTGATCGGCGTACTTGTCCAGGATCCGCATGACGTCGGCGTACTTTTGGGCCTGTTTTGCCAGGGACGCTTCGGAGGTGTTGGGAATGCCCACGTCCAATTCGCTGACCCTAAGCTTTAAGCCGAGGGCGGCGATGCGCTTCACCGCGTTTTCGATCTTGGCATTGGAGGGATTGTCCGCGTCGATGTGCATCTGGAAGCCGTAACCGTCGATGTTGCCTTCGGCGATCAGGGTTTTCAGCAGGTTCACGATGCCCGTCTGCTTGGGTTCCAGGGCGGTGTTGTAATCGTTGTAGAACAGCAGCGTGCCTTCCGGCGCGTATTTCCGGGCGTACTCAAAGGCCCGGGCCGGATAATCCTGGCCGATGATTTTCAGCCAGTTGGAGCCGCGCAGGTTGGACGCGCCGTCGTTCACCGCTTCGTTCAGCACGTCCCAGGACACGACCACGCCGGGATAGTTTTCATCCATGTATTCCATGACGGCCTTGATGTAGTTTTCCAGCCGGGCCAGCATCACTTCCCGGGAAACCAGGGGCTTGCCGACCTCGTACCCTTCGTGGAAAAACGCGTCCGGGGTCTGGGAATGCCACACCAGCACGTGACCGTGAACCTTCAGGCCGTTTTCCTTGGCGTAGTTGAGCAAAGGCTTGGCCGCGTCGAAATGTACGGCCACGGCGGTTTCGTCCTCCTTCGCCAGCTTCCGGGACGCCGTTACGTCCAGCACGGAATTGGGCTTTAGCTCGTTTTCGGGCGTGAAAATCACGAACTGGGTGGCGCAGAAATCCATGCGGCTTTTGTTGGAGGCCGACATGCCGGGCACGGCGGCGCCGAAATCAAATTTGTCCGCGTAGATTTCCCGGAGGGACGGCAATTCGCTTTCCGCCAGGGCGGCGGCAGCGGAAAGGAGCAGCAGGGCCGCCAACAGCAAAGACAGGATTTTTTTCACGGGACGCCTCCTTTACAGGCCGGTTTTCTCCCGGATGTACTTCCGGGCCATCTGGGCGTACTCGAAGGGATTGGCTTTGGCGGGATCCTGCTCCGCCTCCACCACCACCCAGCCCTGGTATCCGCTTTCCTCGATCACCTGGAAGATGGGGGCGAAGTCCACGTCCCCGTCGCCGGGCACGGTGAACACGCCGTTGCGCACGGCGGTGAGGAAGCTCCAGCCTTCCTTCCGGGCCTGATCGCGGATGGGCAGGCGCACGTCCTTCAAATGGATGTGGCGGATGCGGGAAATGTACTTTTTCAAGATGGGCAGGGGATCAATGCCCGCGAAGGTCAAGTGGCCGCTGTCAAAGAGCAGGAACACCTTGTCCGGGTCCACTTCCGCCATGAACCGGTCGATTTCTTCGGCGGTCTGCACGCCGGTGCCCATGTGATGGTGGCAGGTGAGGGTCATGCCCTTTTCCTGGGCCAGGGCGCCCAGCTCGTTATAACCCTTGGCGATCAGCTTCCACTGTTCGTCGGTCCAAACGGCCTTCTGGCTGCCGAAAATGTTCACGTCTTTGCCCTGGATGGAATCGCCCTGCTCGGACGCGCCGATCACCTTCGCGCCGAGGGCGTGCAGCCGGTCGCGGTGGGCGATGAAGTTTTTGATGGTCACTTCATAGGGTTCGGAGGTGAACAGGGTGGAAAACCAGGCGTTGCAGATTTGCAGGCCCCGCACGTCCAATTTGTGCTTTAATACGGCCACATCCTGGGGGTACTTGTTGCCGATTTCGCTGCCCTTGAAGCCCGCCAGCGCCATTTCGCTGACGCACTGTTCAAAGGTGTTTTCCCCGCCTAAGTCGGGCATATCGTCGTTGGTCCAGCCAATGGGAGCGATTGCTAACCTTACTTTATTTGGATCAAGCATGACGGTTCATCCTTTCAGCGTAAATTTTTTGAGTTGAGAGTTGAGAGCGGAGAGTTGAGATTTATCTTGATTATCAATTGTTCGTGTAAATCCAGCATATGAATTTACCGGCAAATAATATCTCAACTCCCAACTCTCCACTCTCAACTCCTATCCGTCTTAGAACTTCCTGGTCTCTTTCACGTGTTCCATCAAGTCGCCGTAGGCCGCCTGCACTCTTGGCTGTGTGGAAACCTCCGCCACGCCCACGCGCCACCAGCTTTCATAGCCGGGGGTCATGGAGCCGGGCAGCACCTTGATATCGTAGAGGACGGGCTTTTCCTGTTTGAGGGCGTCTTGCAGCGCGGCTTTCAGTTCTTCCTCCGTATGGATGGAATAGGCTTTCAGGCCGTAGCCTTCGGCGCTCCTGGCAAAGTCCAGCGGCATCACGGGGCCGTCCAGCTCGCCGGTCACGGGATCGCGGAAGCGGAACACGGTGCCGAAGGTGTCGTTGCCCTGGTTGTTCTGCATATTTTCGATGCAGCCCCAGCCGGAGTTATCGAACAGGCAGAAATGCACCCGCAGATGCTCCTGGAGACAGGTGACCAGCTCGGAATGGGCCATGAGATACGTGCCGTCCCCGAAGAAGGTATACACCTCTTTGTCCGGGCAGGCCAGCTTCACGCCCAAAGCGCCGTTGGTTTCATAGCCCATGTTGGAGAAGCCGTATTCCATGTGGTAGGTGTCCCGGTCGCCGGGGCGGAACAGGCGCTGCATGTCGCCCGGCAGGCTGCCAGCGCTGCCCACGGCGATGTCGTCTGCCTGCATGAATTCGTTGATGATGCCCAGGGCGCGGGTCTGGGACAGGCCGGGCTTGTCGTTCTTGCTATACCAGCCGTCCACGGTGGCGTTCCATGCGTCCCGGGCGGCTTTCACCGCGTCCCCGTGCTGATAGCGGTAGCCTTTCAGGGCGACCGTCAGGGCGGAAAGCCCCTCCCGCGCGTCGCAGATGATGGGTTCCCCGTCCATCTTCACCGCGTCGAAGGGGCAGATGTTGAGGGAAACCACCTTGGCGTTTTCCCTGAACAGCCACTTGGAGCAAGTGGTGAAATCGGTAAGCCGGGTGCCCACGGCGATGATCACATCCGCGTCCTTCCCGATCACATTGGCGGCCTTTCCGCCGGTGACGCCGATGCCGCCGAGGTTCAGGGGATGCGTCCAGGGCAGCACGCTCTTGCCCGCCTGAGTCTCGGAGAAGGGGATGCCGGTGGTTTCGCAGAACGCCTGCAGCGCGTCCCCCGCGAAAGAGTACCGCACGCCGCCGCCGCAGATCACGAGGGGCTTTTCGGCGTTCCGGATGATTTCGGCGGCGCGCTCGGTCTGGGACGCGGTGGGCGCGCGGCGATCCAGGTGCCAAACGCGCTTGCGCAGGAAGCTCACGGGATAATCATACGCTTCGCCCTCCACATCCTGGGGCATGGCGAGGCATACCGCGCCGGTATCGGCGGGATCGGTCAGCACCCGCAGGGCGTGGATGGCGGCGGTCATGAGCTGTTCGGGCCGCTCGATGCGGTCAAAGTAGTGGCACACGCCCCGGAAGGCGTCGGTCACCGTCTGGCCGAAGGAAGTGAAAAATTCCGCCTGCTGCAATACCGGGTCGGGCTGGCGGCAGGCGAACGTATCGCCGGGCAGCAGCAGCAGGGGGATGCGGTTGGCGGTTGCGCAGCCCGCCGCCGTGACCATGTTCATGGCCCCGGGGCCGATGGAGGAAACGCAGGGAATGATCTCCAGCCGGTTCTTCTGCTTGGCGAACGCCATGGCGGCCAGGGCCATGTTCTGCTCGTTCTTGCCCTGCAAAAAGCGGATATGATGCCCACCCTGGTTCAGCGCCTGGCCCACGCCCACCACGCAGCCGTGGCCGAACACGCCGAACATGTTGTTGACGAATTTGGTTTCCTGACCGTCCAATTCAATGTACTGCTGATCCAGGAACTGTACCAGCGCCTGGGCCATGGTCAGGCGAACGGTTTCCATGGGCAAAACCCTCCTTCTGGGAAGGTAGGAGGTAGGAAGTAGGAGGTAGGAGGTTATTTTTGTCGATAAAAAGGACGCAATCAGCACATTCATGCAGAAAAAGCGAAGACAAAATGAAACCTCCTACCTTCTACCTCCTACTTCCTACCTCGTTCTTATTTCTTGTCACCGAAGTAAACGCTGTCCTTCTCCATCACCCACAAATGTTCTTTCAGGAACACAGGGCATTCGGGCTGCTTGTAGGGTTTTCCGTCCAAGTGGCGGATAGCCCACAAATACCACAGGGCATAGCCCGGCGCGGTGCAGTGAGGATGGGTGAGGCCCGGCGCGATGAACACGGTGTCGTTGTTCTGCACCTTCACCACTTCGTCCCCTAATTCGCCGTAGCCGAAGCCGTTTTCGGGGTTGGTTTTGTAGTAGTAGATTTCCGGCTGGGGATGATGGTGGGGCGGATAGCTGCTCCACTTGCCGGGGAAGCCGATCACCTCGCCTAATACCAGATTGGCGTCCGGGGCGTTGGTGAAATCGAAGATAGTGCGCACGATGCGGGTGCTGGTTTCCCGCATGAGGCCCGCGCCCCGGAACTCGTCGGGGGTATCGGCGGGCAGATACAGCTTCGCGCCGAACAGCTTTTCGTTATCCGTGCGCAGGATGTTGATTTCCGCTTCCTCGGAAAGGCAGGTGATTTTAACGGAGTGGGCCTTGTCGGCATGCAGGGCGGTGGGGGGAACGTCGAAGCAGTTTTTCCGGTTCTCGATATGCTCCTTGCCGTCCCATTCAAATTTGACTTCGCCGTACACCAGCAGCGCGGCCTTTTCCAGGGGAGCCGCTTCTTCCCACACGTCGCCCCGCTTCATGCGGTACACGCCGAAATCCATCAGCATGTCGGCGTGTGCCCCGTCCATCTTCGCCAGCCACTTGAGGCCGAAGGGATGCGCGCCGTGGGCTTTGATGATGCTATCGTTCATTTTCTTACGCCTCGCAGATTTCGCTGATCTTCACGGGCCGATGCTCGTCCAGGGACTTCTTCGCAGCTTTCGCCAGCACCACGCTCATGAGGCCCGCGTGGATGCCCACAGGCACGTCCTTGTTTTCCTTGATGGCGGCGATGAACTGCCGCATTTCCTCGGTGAAGGACTGCATGTAGCGTTCCAGGAAGAAGAACTGGGGCTTATCGCCCACCACGCCCGCGGCGGTGGAAACCTTCACGGTGCTGTCCCCGTCGTTTTCGTCGGCGGCCATACCGAGGCTTCCGAACACTTCCACCCGCTGGTCGTAGCCGTAAGCGGCCCGGCGGCTGTTGTCGATCACGCCCAAGGCCCCGTTTTCAAAGGTGAGCGTCACGATGGCGGTGTCCACGTCGCCCGCTTCGCCGATGCGCTTGTCCACCAGGCTGGCGCCCATGGCGTAGACTTCCTTCACATCGCAGCCCGCCAGGAACATGGCCATGTCAAAGTCGTGAATCATCATGTCGATGTACAGCCCGCCGGAGGAAGCGGCGTATTCGGGGGACGGCGGTTCGGGATCCCGGGAGGTGATTTTGATGATTTCGATGTTGCCCAGCGTCCCGTTCTGGGCCAGCTGCTGCCCGTGGCGGTGGTTGTGGTCAAAGCGCCGGTTGAAGCCGATTTGCAGCTTCTTGCCGGTTTCCGCTGCCACCCGCGCCACTTCCTTGATCTTCTCGATGGAGGTGTGTACCGGCTTTTCGCAGAACACGTGCTTGCCCGCTTTCAGGGCGGCGATGGTGATGTCCGCGTGGGTGGGGGTGGGGGAGCAGACCAGCACCGCGTCGATGGCCGGGTCGTTGATGATGTCCATGTAGTTGCTGGAGAACTTCGGGATGCCAAAGCGCTCGGCCAGCCTTTTCGCGCTGGCCTCGATCACGTCCGTCACCATGACGACTTCCGCTTCGGGGATGTGATAGGTAATGGATTCCGCGTGTACGTTGCCGATGCGCCCCGCGCCGACGATGCCGATGCTTAGCTTGTTCATGGTTAGTCTCTCCTTTGATAAGATGTTTTTTATAGCAATGCGAGGTAGGAGGTAGGAAGTAGGAGGTAGGAAGTAGGAGGTAGGAGGT
>JAFSNT010000255.1 GCA_017443295.1 Clostridia bacterium | reverse complement strand
GGAGGTAGGAAGTAGGAGGTAGGAGGTAGGAGGTTGTGATAATGCCTGCAATTATTTGCAGGAGGCAATGGTTGTGAGCCGATTCGACTATATAAACTTCCTACCTTCTACCTCCTACTTCCTACCTTCACTCGGCTTCCTTTAGTGTTCCGCTCCCGCCACGATCTCGGTGATTTCCTGGGTGATGGCTCCCTGCCGCGCCCGGTTGAATTTCAGCCTCAAATCGCTGATCATTTCCCCGGCGTTTTTGGTGGCGGAATCCATGGCGTTGCGGCGGGCGGAAATTTCGCTGGCGTAGGAATCGCAGGCGGCGCTGTACAGCCGACCGCCCAAATAATCGGGCATCACCTGTTCCAGCAGTTCGGCGGGGCTGGGTTCGTAAATGGTGACCACGTTCCGCTTTTCTTCGCCCTCCGGCTTTTCGATGGGCAGCAGCTGTTCGATGCGCACTTCCTGGCTCATCATGGACTGGAAGGTGGTATACACCAGCACCAGTTCGTCATAGTCCCCGTTCCTGTACCCTTCGATCAATTGATTCGCCAGCCGGAAGCAGGTACTCACGCCTAAGCCCTCCACATGGAACAGGCTGTCGTCCAGCAGCTTCACGTGCAGGTGCTGATACTTGTCGATGGTCTTTTTGCCCATGGGCAGCACGCAGTAGGGCGTATCCCCTGCGTGGGCGGCCAGGGCCTTGAACACGTTGGCGTTGTAGCCCCCGGCCAAACCGCGCTCCCCGGCGATGACCACGTAGCACCGGTTTTTGACTTCCCGTTTTTCCATGAACGGCGTAGTCTGCGCGTCGCACTGGCTTACGGCCTCCATCAGCGTTTCCCGGGAGACGTTGGCAAAGGGCTTGCTGTTTTCCATGCGCTCCTTGGCGCGGCGGAGCTTGGAGGTAGCCACCAGCTGCATGGCCTTGGTAATCTGCATGGTGCTTTCCACGCTTTTGATGCGCAGCTTGATGGCCTTCATGGACGATCCGGCCATGCAAATCCCTCCTTACCGCTTGGTTTTAATAAAATCTTTCGTGAAGCCTTCCAGCGCCGCTTTCAGCTTGCCTTCCGTTTCGGGGGAAAGCAGGCCGGTTTCCCGAATGGCGTCCAGCACGTCCCCATGCTGGGCGGCCATGCGCTGATACAGGTTTTCTTCGTACTCGGCCACGTCCTTCACTTCCACGTCCTTTAAGAAATCGTGGGTGACGGCGTAGAAAATGCACACCTGGTTTTCCACGGCCACGGGATGGTTGCGGTTCTGCTTTAAAACCTCCACGATGCGCGCGCCCTGGGCAAGTCGGGCCTTGGTGTCCGCGTCCAGGTCGGAGCCGAACTGGGCGAAGGACTGAAGCTCCCGGTACTGGCTGTACAGCAGCTTTAAGCTGCCCGCCACCTTCTTCATGGCCTTGATCTGGGCGTCGCCGCCCACGCGGCTGACGGAAATGCCGGGGTCAATGGCCGGCATGATGCCGCTGTGGAACAGCTCGGTTTCCAGGAAGATCTGGCCGTCGGTGATGGAAATCACGTTGGTGGGGATGTAAGCGGACACGTCGCCCGCCTGGGTTTCGATGATGGGCAGGGCGGTGATGGAGCCGCCGCCGTATTTTACATCCACCCGGGCGGAGCGCTCCAAAAGGCGGCTGTGCAGATAGAACACGTCGCCGGGGTAGGCTTCGCGGCCCGGCGGACGGCGGATCAGCAGGGACAGGGCGCGGTAGGCCACCGCGTGCTTGCTCAGATCGTCGTAGATGATCAGCACGTCCTTGCCCTGATCCATAAAGTATTCCGCCATGGCGCAGCCGGAATAGGGGGCGATGTACTGGAGGGGCGCCAATTCGCTGGCGGAAGCGCTGACCACCGTGGTGTATTCCAGCGCGCCCGCCGCTTCCAGGGTATCCACCAGCTGGGCCACGGTGGACATCTTCTGGCCGATGGCCACGTAGATGCAGATGACGCCTTTACCCTTCTGGTTGATGATGGTATCCGTGGCGATGACGGTTTTACCGGTCTGGCGGTCGCCGATGATCAATTCGCGCTGGCCCCGGCCAATGGGGATCATGCTGTCGATGGCCTTGATGCCTGTCTGCAGGGGCACGGAAACCTTCTTGCGCTGGATGATGCCGGGGGCGTTGCGCTCGATGGGCCGCATTTCCCTGGTTTCCATGGGGCCTTTGCCGTCGATGGGCTGGCCCAGCGCGTTCACCACGCGGCCGATCATGGCTTCGCCCACGGGCACGGAAACCACCTGGCCCGTGCGCTCCACGGTGTCCCCCTCGCGGATGCCCTCGTCGGTGCCCAGCATAACGATGGCCACGGAGTTTTCTTCCAGGTTCAGGGCCATGCCGTATTCCCCGTTGGGGAACTTCACCAGCTCGTTGGCCATGCACTGATCCAGGCCCGTGGCGCGGGCGATGCCGTCGCCGATCATGATGATGGTGCCGGTATCGCTCTGGGAAATTTTATTGTTGTAATGCCTGATCTGCTCTTTGATCAGCTTGGAGATTTCTTCGGGCTTCAATTGCATCGTATCACCGCTTTCAATCCATACATCCACGCCGGAGAATCAGCCATTCGCTCATTCCTCCATGATGGTCTGTTTGATGGCTGCCAGCCGGTGGCGAACAGTATTGTCATACCGCTTTCCATCCATTTGCAGCAACACCCCGCCCAATACCGACGGGTCGATCTTTTCCTTGACGACGATTTCCTTCCCGGTAAGCTTTTTCAGCTTTTTCATCAGGCGGGCACGCTGCTCTTCGTTCAGCGCGCCGGCGGTGGTCACTTCCGCCACGGCCACCTGATGGTTGCGGAAGTAGCTTTCCTGGTATGCGGCGGCGCACTCCGAAAAGGCGTGAATGGCTCCCCGCTCCACCAGGATCTTGAGGAAATTCAGGGTGTATTCGTGGATTTGGCCCCGGAAGGTTTCGTCCACGATCCTCACGCGCTCTTCCTTGCTCATGGTCATATTGCCCAGCAGATGAAGAAACGCTTCATTTTCCCGGAAGGCTTTCTGGATGGCCTGCACTTCTTCCAGCACCGCTCGGTCCAGCTTTTCCTCGGCGCACAG
>JAFSNT010000254.1 GCA_017443295.1 Clostridia bacterium | reverse complement strand
TCTGCCTTGTTCTGTGCTATAATTCCTTCCGGTATAGTTTATCATCAACCTGATTATACCAAAAAAACGGAAATCTCCCAAGTACTTTCACTTGAGAGATTTCTGTTTTTTATGTCCGTTTTTCCAGAGGACTTTTTTCACTGCCCCGCGTGATAGGCGCACGCGGTACCACCCAATTTCAGCGGCAGGGTTCTTTGAACCGCTTGCCTCTCTCGTGTCCCTTAACGCGGGCATACGGCGGGGCCTACTGCGTTTCAGCCTCGCGGCTCCGGAGCGAATTTCCCCCGCGCGTTTCGGGCGGCTTCCAGCCCATGGCCGGCCCTTCTCTCGTGAAACGCGGCGATGGAGGCGTTGTTCTCCTTCATGGCCGATGGCGGCATTATACCACGGAAGGGAAGAATGGTCAAGCATTTCCTGCTTTTACAGCATCATTTCATAGTACAGATAATCCCCGGTAAACGCGCTTTCCGTCCGGTTGGGCTTTCTATCGTACAGCGCAAAGCCCACCGCTTCGTAGTTTTTCGGCGCGATCAGGTTGCCGTTGGTGCAGACGATGATCTTTTTCAGCCCTTCATATGCCTTGATCCTTCGCAAGGCTTCTTCCAGCTGCAAGCGTCCGTATCCTCTGCCCTTGTAAGCCTGCCTGATCCCGTTATGGCCGATCTCCACATAGTCCGGCCTGTGCCGGGGATCCCACGTCACAAAGCCGATGGGGTTCCCATCCAGGCAGGTCACCAGGCCGTATTTGGCGGCTATTTCCGGATTGTCGTAAAAGAAACAGTCCGCTTCCTGCCAATCCGCGTCCCAAATCTGCTTATTTCTCGCGTCGAAGGAATACGCGTCCACAAGGATATCGTACAGCGTTCCCCTGGGGAAATCAGAAATCTTCCCAAATTCAATCATGGGGTTCCTCTGCGTTGCTTTCCTCCGATTCCTTTTCCCCCACGGCGGCCAGCAGATCGGCCTTGGTCAAACACATGAGCGATTCCCTGGTGATTTCCGTTTTGCCCGCCGCCAGCCGGTCCGCCTGGGCGGCGATGGCCTTTTCAAACAGGTTGCGCACGCCCCGGGCGTTGCCGAAGCTCTCAATATCTTTGCTTTCTTTGGTGAGAATGTCGGTCAGCGTATCCTTCGCGGCGTCCTCTAAGGTGTAGCCGCTCTTTTCGCAGCGCATGGTGAAAATGCCCGTCATTTCCTCCACGGTGTAGTCCGGGAAGAACATGAAGCGGTTGAAGCGGGATTCCAGGCCGGGGTTGGACTCCACGAACTCCTTCATCAGTTCCGTATACCCTGCCACGATCACCACCAGATCGTCCCGGTGATCCTCCATAGCTTTGAGCAGGGTGTCCACCGCCTCCAGGCCGTAATCGCTGCCGCCCCGGTTGGTGAGGGCGTAGGCTTCGTCGATGAACAGCACGCCGCCCTTGGCCTTTTCGATCACCTCGGCGGTTTTGATGGCCGTCTGACCCACGTAGCCCGCCACCAGGCCGGAGCGATCCACCTCCACCAGATGGCCCTTGGACAGCACGCCGAGGCTCTTGTAAATGCGGCTCATGAGCCGGGCCACCATGGTTTTGCCCGTGCCGGGATTGCCGGAAAACACCATATGCAGGGCCAGATCCGGGGTGGGCAGGCCGTGCCGCTGCCGGGCCTTGCAGATTTCGATCCAGTTGATCAGGCTGTCCACTTCGTCCTTGATTCGATCCAGCCCGATATAGCCGTGCAGCTCCTTTTTCAAATCTTCTATGTTTTCGGCGGGTTCCTCTTTTTCAACTTCCCCCGCCTTTTCTTCTTTCTTTTCCGCCGTTTTCGCGGCAGGCGCGGCGGGTTCCGGCTTCTTTTCCGTTCCGGGAACGGTGGGCATATTCACCGGTTTGACGCCCCACAAATCCTCGCTGACCAGCTGCATGCGCTGTTTCAGCAGCCCCTGCATGATTTCATTCTGCAATTGAATGATTTCGTCCTTGCGATCCATGTTCTTTCCCCCTATCCATCAAGCGCGCGAATGAACGCGAACGTGCGGTTTAAGTCCTGCCAATGAATCACGCCGTCCGGCAGGAAGGACGTGGCCTCCACCGTGTAATCCCCCGTATAGGGCAGGGAAGCAAGAAAGGAAAACAGCGTTTCAAAATCCACGATGCCCTGTCCGGGGTGCAGGGTGCCCAGGCGCTTCCAGTCCATATAGCCCCCGCCGTAATCGTTCACATGCAGGTGACGGATGTGCCCGTCCGTCCACAGGAAGCGGTTTTCCGGGGCGTAGTGGCTTTCCAGCTGCCTATGAAAAGCGGCCATTTTCGTATCGAAAACGAAATGGGCCTGGGGATCGGCGGCTAAAATCTCCTTCCACCGGGTCAGGGGATCGCCTTGGGTACACACCACGTTTTCGACCAGCAGATCGACGCCGTGCTTTTCCGCCTTGGCTTTTAATTCCGGATAGGCCCGCAGATTCCACGTAAAACGCGTATCGGAGGTCGGGCCGTTCCACAGGTGGGTCACCAGCCTGTCCGCGCCCAAAAACGCCGCCAGCTGGCAATTGATTTGAAAGCGCTCCATCGCCCGATCCCAGGCTTCCCCCGGCCCCTGGCTCAGCGCTTCGCCGATGCTCTTTTCGCAGTGCATCACCGGGATGGGCAGGTTCAAATCTTTTAGGAAACGGGCCAGGGCCTCCGTCTGATCGTACCAGGAATCGTACATCATGAACTCCAGCCCGTCGCAGCGCAGGTTTTCCGCGCAGTCCTTGAGCAGCCGGTAGTCCCGCCCGTTGGGCCTGCCGATCAGCGCCCCTGTGGAGCAAAGCACACGATGCACCCTCTCACCCCGATTCCCCGTTTTTCCGTTCCAGTATACGCTGTATCGCGGGAAATGACAAGACCCTGTATGGGGGCAGTCATGCGTAAAAGAACACTTTAAGTCATTAAGGTAGGAGGTAGGAAGTAGGAGGTAGGAGGTTTATTTTGTGTTTACAAAAACTCAATCATGGTGCCGGATTCGTTTTGTAGACTATATAAAACTTCCTACCTCCTACCTCCTACTTCCTACCTGATTTAAAGCGTCCATTATTGACCGCGCATGAACAATGAAAAGCCTTTTTACCCCCGCAATATCATCTCGATCGCTTCTGCGCAGCCCCCGTGATCCATGTCGGCCACCACCCGATCCGCCGCGTTTTTCACCGCGTCGGTGCCGTTGCCCATGGCGACGCCAAGCCCCGCCATTTGCAGCATGGGAATATCGTTTTCCGCGTCACCCACGGCGGCGGAGGCGGCCCGGTCGATGCCCAAGGCGTCGCAAAGGCGCATGAGGCCCGTGCCCTTATTGACCCCCATGGCGGAACATTCCAGGGAAGACACTTCCGAATAGACCTTTTCCATCTGCAAATGTTCAAGCTGCGCCCGCGTGCGGATACGTTCAGCCGGGTCGGCGTGGTACAGGTTGATTTTCAAAATCTCGTCCCGGCAGGCGCGGAAAAACGCGAAAATATCCGGGGTCAGGGTCATGGCCCGTTCGTACAAAGGCCGGTAAATTCCCATGTGGTAGTGTTCTAGGTTGTCCATATGGGAAGCCTGAATCACGTCCTTGTCCCACAAAACGATCTGGGGCATCAGATCCTTGGTGCCCGCCAGGGCCATGATTTCCTCCGCCTGCGCCCGGGGAATGCCGCGCAGGGAAAAGGCTTCCCTTTTCTGTATATCGTACAGCCCGCCGCCGCTGGCAAACACGGCGTAGCGGATTTGAGGCAGCAGGGGATAAAATTCCTCCAGCTCGGACACGGCGCGGCCCGTGCAGAAAACCACGGTGACGCCCTTTTCCGCCGCTCGCTTTACGGCCTCCAGCGTGTCCGGGGTCACCTGCTTTTTGCTGTTCAGCAGGGTGCCGTCGATATCCAGGGCGATCAAACGATACTCTTTCATCGAGTCTCTCCTATGTTGACAGAACTTATTTTTCCAATCAACCGCTTCATGGACGTTTTAAGAGTTGAGAGTTGAGATGATATAGTGTTTATCACAAGAGAATCCTGTTTTGTTGACTATATAAATCTCAACTCTTCACTCTCAACTCTCCACTCTATTACTAACCAAAAAACTGATTTCTCTGTTCTATTCCGATAAATAAATCCCCCGGAAAGAGCGTCGCGTTCTTTCCGAGGGCTTAAAGGCAATGCTGCCCGGTTATTGCTTACTTCTTGCCCCGGGGAGCGCACCAATCGTAGTTTTTCAGGTTCAGGCTTAGGTGGCGGGGCAAGCCCTCAACCATCATGGGGGTGTAGTGGCCCTGGATCAGGGGACGCACGTAATCGAGGAATTCCTCGGTGACGTAGTTGCCTTCCTTGTTGATCCACTTGCGGGGAACCACCTTTTCGCCGTTGGCGATGCGGTGCACGTCGTACACGCCGGTAGCGCTCTGGTAAGGATCGTCGGACACGCGGTCGATCACGACCATGACGCCGGAGGAGCCTTCGTCAGCGGCCTTCACGGTAGCGCCGCCCACGTTGAACGCTTCGTCCACGTCGATCTTGCTGGCCAGGTGCGCGGCGGCGCGCTGCAGGGTGGAAAGCTCCACGGCGCGGGTCTTGCAGCCCAGCTCGTTCTT
>JAFSNT010000029.1 GCA_017443295.1 Clostridia bacterium | reverse complement strand
GGGCTGGGCCATCCAGTTGATGTACATCATCACGGCTTCGGGATGCTCGCAGTAGGCGGTGATGCCGGTGGAGATGCCGATGGGATCGGCCTGATAATCGTACAGGGTTTCACCCGCGGGCACGCCGGAGCGGGCGTCCAGGATGGCCAGCTTAGCGTCGGGGCAGTTCGCCATCAGGGTGGAGATCACGTCGCTGTTGGAGGAGAGATAGAAGCCGTACACGCCCGCCTTGCCGTTCACGAAGTCGGATTTGGCCTGGCTGCCGTCGGCGTCCAGGGCGAATTCCTTGGAGATCAGGCCCTCGTTGTACATGGTGTTCAGCACCTTGTAGTTCTTCTTGATGGGTTCCCAATCCAGGGAGACCACCTGCAGGTCGCTGTAGATGGCGATTTCGCGGGGATCGGTGTGGCCGGTGCGGTAGGAATCGGCGCGCATGCCGGTGGTGCTGGGCAGGTTCTGGGTGGCGGGGATGGTGTAATCGCCGCCCAAATTGGCGTCGCGGAAGGCGCGCAGCACGTCTAAGTATTCCTCAACGGACTTGGGCATTTCCTTGCCCACCTTTTCCAGCCAGTCGGCGCGGATGATGGTGGCCCAGTTGTCGGCGGCGTCGCGGGCGGCGGGGAAGTACATCTGCACCTTCTTGCCGTCCACGTTGTACTTGCCGGCTTCATAGGCGGCTTCGCCCACGTAGGCCAGGTAGTCGGGCATGAATTCCTTCACCATGTCCTCGTCGATTTCCTGCACGAATTCCTGGGAGATATAGGCCAGGAGCTGCGGGTTATCGTAGTGGAAGATCATGTCGGGCGCGGTGTCCTTGGAACCCATTTTCAGGGTGAAGTCGTTCACTTCATCCGTGCGGGAGATGGGCACGTAGGTCACCTTGATGTTGTACTTGTCGCCGAAGTTGGCCTGTACCCAGTGGGTCCAGTAGTTGTCTTCGATGGGGTCCTTGATGCCGTTGCGCTGGTAGATCGGCACTTTCAGCTCGATCTGCTCGCCGTAGGTGATCACCTTGGCGCCGGAGGCGGTGTAGCTCACCTGATCCTCGGCCAGGGCGGGGATGCTGATCATGGACAGAATCATGACCATCGTCAGCAACGCAGCAAACAGTTTTTTCATGGGGAAACCTCCTTTTTTATCTTTCAGCGGCATCCGCCGCCTGAAATCGGATTTACGGGTGGTTGTATCTGTTTGGTCGGCAAGGATTGAAAGGACACTTTAAAGCAAAAGTGAAAAGTGGAAAGTTAAAAGTGAAATTTTATATGGTCTGTTATTATTGATGCCCAGCAAAGTGCAGACAAATCAAATTTTCACTTTCCACTTTTCACTTTCCACTTTATACGCCTTAAAGCGTTCTTGAAGTACGGCTGAACCATTGCGGCTCATTCATCCCTTCACCGCTCCGATCATAATGCCGGTGACGAAATAGCGCTGTAAGAAGGGATACAGGATGATGATGGGCAGGGTGGCGAACATGACGCAAGTGGCCTTGATGACTTCGCCGGTGACGTAGGTGGTGCTGCCGCCCTCGGCTAAGGTAGCGGCGTCGGTCGCCATGCCCATGAGGTAGTAGAGCTTCAATTGAAGCGGATAGAGCTTGGAGGAGGAAATGTAGTACAGGGCGTCGGCGTAGGCGTTCCAGCGGCCCACCGCGAAGAACAGGCACAGGGTAGCCAGCACCGGCGTGGACAGGGGAAGCACCACTTTGAACAGCACGCCCCAGTAGCTGGCCCCGTCCAGGAAAGCCGCTTCCTCCAGGGAATCAGGGATGGAAGACTGCATGAAGGAGCGCAGGATGATGATATTGTAGGCGCTGAACGACAGGGGCAGGATCAGGCACCAGACGGTGTTGAGCAGCTTCAGGTCGTTCATCAGCAGGTAATCAGGAATCAGGCCGCCGCCGAAGTACATGGTGAACATGTACAGGAAGGCGAAGAAGGTGCGGCCCTTGAGGCCCTTCTTGGTCAGCGGGTAGGCCGCCAGGATGGAAAGGATCATGCCCAGGGCCGTAAAGCCCGCCGTCACCAGCACGGTGATCCACAGGGAGCGCATCATGGACGGGTCCTGAATCACCATCTTATAGCCGTCCAGGGTGAATTCCACCGGCAGGAAGAACACCCGCTGGCTGATCACCGCGCCGTTGGAGGAAAAGCTTTTCGCCGCCACGTGCAGGAAGGGAAGGAGGCACAAAAGGCCCACGATCACCAGGATCATGTGAATGATCACGTCCGCCGCCCGGCTGCCGATGGTTCTGCCTGTTTTGGTCTGCATACCGCCACCCCCTTAAATCAGGCCGCTTTCGCCCATGGATTTGGCGGCGCGGTCTGAAATCAGGATCAGGATAATGCCGATCACGTTCTGAAACAGGCCCATGGCGGTGGCGTAATGGTATTTCCCGTTGGCAAGGCCCACGCGGTAAATGTAGGTGGAAATCACGTTGGCGCTTTTCAGCACCACGTAGGGGTTGCTCAGGGAATTGACCCGCTCGAAGGAGGAGCCGAGGATGCGGCCTAAGTTCATGATGAGCAGCGTCACGATGGTGCCCCGGATGCCGGGCAGGGTCACGTGCCAGATTTTGGCCCAGCGGCCCGCGCCGTCCACGGTGGCGGCTTCATACAGCTCCGCCGAAATGCCGGTGATGGCGGCTAAGTAAATGATGGTGCCCCAGCCCATGCTCTGCCACACGCCGATGAAGATGTACACCACCTGCCACAGGAAATTGTCTTCCAAATAGGGCACCTTCTGCCCGCCTAAGCTCACGGCGATGATGTTGACCATGCCGGTTTCGGTGCGCAGCAGCATGATGAACAGGGAGGCGATGATGACCCAGGACAGGAAATGGGGCAGGTAAATGACCGTCTGGGTGATGCGCTTGAAGGCTTTGGAGCGCACTTCGTTCAGCAGCAGCGACAGGATGATGGGCATGGAAAAGCCGAACAGCAGGTCAAACAGGTTCAGCTTCAGCGTTTGCAGGATCACGCCGATGGATTCGGCGCGGCTGAACAGGTAGGTGAAATTGTCAAAGCCGTTCCAGGCGCTGCCCCAGATGCCCCGCATCATTTTGAAGTTCTTAAAGGCCATCACCAGCCCGGTCATGGGCCAGTATTTGAACAAAAGGCAGAAGGCCGTGGGCAAAATGAGCATGGAGTAAAGGGGCCAGTACTGGCGCATATACACGCCGAAGGAACGTTTTTTCCGTTTCCTGGGAACAGCCGTTTGAACAGACATTTTTCTTGACCCCCTCGGTATGATCGGCGGGCGGAATACAGCGTCACCGGAGAGAGTGGAGCGTTGGGCGTTGAGCGTTGAGATATCAATGGTTATGCGTCCCGTTCTCCGGATTTGAAGGTCGAAAGCGAAAGACATCATCTATCTCAACTCTCAACTCTCCGCTCTCAACTCTGTTGTAACTGTTCTTTCTGATTGGCTGAACAGTTGCGATACAGCTATTATACACGCAGTTTCGGTCATTTTCCGCTACTTTCCGGTTCAAAACTGTGCAAAAACGACCATAAACTCCCTTTGGCGGTTCAATCGTTCAGGAAAACCATTTCATTTGCCGCCAAGTGAACCCGGAGCGTTTTTTCGGGCAGGTTCACGTTGATGTCGCCCGGCGCGTCCTGATCGTTCATGACCACCAGGGTATGGGATTCCGGGAACCAGGCGCATTCCGCCGCCGGGGTGTCGGTCAGGCCCGCGGCCCGGCCGTCCGTCCCCGTGAGGTAAAGCAGCAGCTCCAGCAGCATCCGCGCCGCTTCGGGGCTGTAGGCAAACCCGCCGAAATAAGCGGCCCGGCCTTTGCCGAAGGGATGCAAAGTCAATGCGGGAACGCCGTTCTTTTCGCACAGAACCTTGGTATCGGGGCCGGTGAGCCGCACGCCGGGGGTGACGCCCAGCGCCTGCTCCGCCACAAAGAAGGGCGCTTCCGACCGTTCGACGGGCCAGGGCTGGTGGCAGGCGTAAGCGCCGTCGTCCTGATCCACGCCGAAGACGTGGGCCAGGGCAAAGCGGGTGTCGCCCCCCGGCACGGCGGAGGGTTCCCCCGCCCCGATCAGGCTGCCGCCCTCGCAGACGAAACGGGTGATTTCGGAAACCAGGGCGGGGTCCTTCCAGGCGTCGCCGCCGCTCCAGGCGTCCCCCGCCCGGCCCGCGTTGACCAGCACGTCCACGTCCGCCAGCGCGCCGTTTTTCACGTCCTCAAAGCTGACGAATTTCACCTTCACCGGCAGGCCGGACAGGGCCTCGTTGATGTGGATCAGGATATTGCCGTCCGTTTCGTGGAAGTGGCCGGACAGCGTCCAGGAGCGCAGCGCGCCCCAGGCGTGCAGCACCGCCACGGTAATCGGCAGCGCCGCCGGAGCGCCGCAGGCGTGCAGCGCCTTGAGCCGCCGGAAGGCAATGCCCATTTCCTCGATGGCGTCGTTGAACTTATCCTGGCCGATGGTCAAATGCAGGTAGCCGCCCAGGCCGATCCTGTCCACGGGCTGCCGGGCCAGGGCGCGGCGCACGTGGAGCCAGTAGGCCACCGCGTCCTTTTCGGGGTGTCCGCCCGCCGCGAAGGTGGGCAGGCCGCCTAAGCCCACCGGGAACAGATAGGGATGGAACCGAAGCTCATGCACCGGCACCTCCGCCCCGGCGCACAGGCGGCATTCAAAGCCGGAAAACACGCATTTGATCAGGCCGTCAAAGCCGATGGAGGCAAAGTATTGGCCGTAAGGCTCCATACCCACCCAGCTGTCGTCGTAGAACACATAGGCCTGCTTGCCCGCGTCATGAATGATTTTCACCAGCTCCCGGCCCTTTTCCGCCACGAAGCGCTGAATAAAATCCATATAATCCCGCTTATGCGCGGTGGGTGGGCGGTGGGTGGCCTGAAATTTGCCTTTATTGATAAAATCCTCGGCAGTCAGGGTGTAGCCGTATTCCTTTTCAAAGGCCCGCAGGGCGGCGGGGCTGACGGTGAAATCATAGCTGGCCCAGTCCACGAACCGGGTGCGGCGGCGCAGGTCGCTGCCGAAAATCCACACGAAATTGTAAAACAGGGAGGTGAGCCGCACCACGTTGGTGTCCGGGTTGTCCCGGCACCAGTCTTTGAGCCATTGTTTCAGGTATTCCCAGGCCAGGGGATGGCGGGGATCCAGCTGGCGCAGATGCTCGCTGCTCCAATGGTTGGTGGTGTGGTTGTACATGTTGATTTCTTCCCACACGCGCCAGGCCAGGAAGGAAACGGTGTAGCGGTGATAGGGCACGCAGCCGCGAACGCTGACCGCGCCCTTTTCATACGTCCATTGATCGGCGGGAACGGGCTTGTTTTCCGTCCTGTCCCACACCTGCCAGAAGGCCAGGGCGTCCGGGCTGTCGTTCAGCTGGAACTGCTCGTCAAAATACCCGTCCAGCGGGGCGATGGTCAGGGCGTCGGCCACCGCTAAACACGGATCGGAGGAAAGAAACGTTTGCTGCTGCGCGTCGGGATGGGCCGCCGCGAAAGCGTTATGCTCCCGGATGATGCAGATGGTGGAATAGATTTTGTAGCCCGCCTCCACGATTTCCGGGGACAGCTTGGTGCCGTCGGAATCCCGAATCACGTCCGCGCCCCATTTTTTCGCCATTTGCAGCGTCAGTTCCTCGTATCCGGCCTCGCCGGGAAGGGTAAATGCCCCTGTGCGGTATTCGTCCATGGCTGTTTCTCCCCTCACATAAAATGACAGGGTTCCTGCGTTTCTGTATATTATTGTACCTGTTTTTCCAGCCGTTTCTATGCAATTTCCGGCCCGCCCTAAGCAAATTCGACCATAAACCGCCAACAGCCAGACAGCGCGGGCCGTGGATACGGAATTTGTTGACAAATTTCTTCCAGGGAAATATAATTAGATATGAAATAACGCTGGACAGAGAGGTTTTCAATATGAATAAGCGCTGGATCAGTCTGCTGCTCACTATCTGTCTTCTGTTCACCGCCGTGCCCGCATACGGGGCCGGAAGCAATCAAACGGTGGGAGATATCGACGGAAACGGCGTCGTAGACGCCGCGGACGTACAGGCGTTTGCGGATGCGCTTTCCAAAGGGAAGCCCCCCGCCAAGGCGGTAGCAGACGTGACGCAGGACGGCCTGGTGAGCCTGGACGACCTGCAGGCCCTGTCGCAGCACGTAAGCGGCAATTCCCGCACGGCCCGCATCCTGTCGGAAAACGGCTTCACCGGGCCTGTGTATACCGGGATCGCCGCCCGGCTGGAGGTGGCCGAGCATTTTATGCCCTTCCAGGTGGGCGGCGGCTTCGCGTGGGTGACCAACCCCGCCCTTTCCTACGATTCGGGGAATCTGCCCCTTTCCTTTGAGGTATCGGGTCGCGCCCTGTACTGCCATTTCGATACGGCGGGCCTTATGCCCTCGGACGGCTATCTGGTGCGCTTTACCCTGCTGGACCGGGAGGGGCGTGAAATTCCCTCCGCCATGCCGGACCAGCCCATGACCGTGGCCGCCAGCCCCGCCCTGCGGCAGATGACTCTGACCGCCGGCGCCGATATGCAGTTGGTGCTGCCCACCATGTCCATGGCCTTTACGCGCCAGTACAATTATGACGCGGTGCAGGCCAGCCACCTGGGCGATATGGGCTACGGCTGGACCCATTCCTTTGATATTTATGTGCTGGAATACACCGACGGGCTGACGGGCATCCATATGCCCTCCGGCGAAGCCAGATGGTTCAAAGCCGTGAGCGCCGGGCTTTATACGCCCCTTTCCGGCGATACGGGCACTCTGACCCGGGACGGGGACGGCAAATACCGCCTGCAGGAGCAGGACGGCTCCATGTACGGCTTTTATAAGGACGGCAGCCTGCAATTTATCATGAACGCGGGCCGCGAACTGCTCTATTTCTACAGGAACGGCAAAGGACAGATCACCAAAGCGGAATCGTCCTTCAAAGGCGTCTCCGTTCAGTTCAAATATACGGACGCCGGGCGCATCCAGTCCATCAAGGATCAGTACGGCAGGACAACGAAATACGAATACGACCCCTCGGGCACGCTGCTGACCGCCGTGATCGCCCCCGACGGCGCGGCGACCCGCTACACGTATGTGACAGGGGCGGGCGAGCGCGCGGACAACCGGCTGGCCAGCATCGAAAATGCCGGGGGCGTGTTTACCCACTTTCTCTATGACGGTCAGGGCAGGCTGACGCAAACCACCGGCACCTGGGGCGCAAATCCCATCCGGTATGATTACGACGACGCCACGGGCGATGTGCGCGTGACGGACGCGGTGGGGGCGGAGCTTCTTTACCGCCGCGACCCCGCGACGGGCGAGGTGACGGCGGAAGTCGGCGGCGTGCCCATGATCAGCGGCAGCGGGACCACCCTTTCCCGGCTGAACATGGAAACGGACGAAGCGGGTCGCGTGACCTCCCTCAACAATATGAACGGCAGCACCGTCACCATCACCTGGGACGAGCAGACCGGCAAGGTGGCCTCCGTGACCGATCCCGCCGGAAACACAGTAAAAACGGAATACGACGCCAAGGGCAGCCCCATCCGCGTGACCTACGCCGATGGGAGCAGCGCCTCGGCGGAATACAATTCCCTGGGCCTGATGACCGGCTATACAGCCCCCAGCGGCAGCCACACCGCGTTCAAGTATACCCAGTCGGGGCAGTTGGAGAGCGTCACCAACGCGGAGGGTATCGCCATCACCCTTTCCTACGACAAATACGGCAGTGTCAGCGCCATCCGCGACGCCGCCAAAAAGACCACGTCGTTCAAGCGCGATATCCTGGGCCGGATCACCGCCGTCACCTACGCGGACGGAACGAAGGACGCCTACACCTATCGGGCGGACGGCGCGCTGCTCTCCAAAACGGATGCCGCCGGGAAGCGCACCGAATACGCCTACGACCTGACCGGCAGGCTGGAAACCTGCACCTTTGCGGACGGAACGGCGCTCCATTACGCTTATGACGCCCGGGGCAGCCTGGCGAGCGTTACCCGGACGGACGCGGCCGGGCAGGAAACCGCCGCCGAAACCATCGCTTATGACGTCCTGGGCAACGTGGTATCAACAGCCCACAGCATCGGCGGCGTCAGCGCCTTCGACGTGTCCGTATACAGCGAAGCGTGGGACCGCGCGGGCTACGGCTACAGCGACGGCTACGGCGTCAACTACCAATACGACGCCTCCGGCCGGATGATCCATGTTTACGACGGCGGCGGCACCATCGCCGAATATGAATACGACCCCAACGGCCAGGTATCGGCGCGGCGGTACGGCAACGGCACCTCCACCCGGTACGAGCGGGACGCCAAGGGCAACGTGACCGCCATCCGGGAATACGACGCGGAAGGCGTGCTGCGTGATGAAACGGTGTACGCATACGACGCAAACGGCAACTGCGTGAGCGAAATCACCCCCTTCGGGGAAAGCGCCTATACCTACGACAAGGCGGATCGGCTGACGGGGGCGGTATACAGGGACGGAACGGCGGAAGCCTTCATCTATGATAAGTCCGGCAACGTCGCGTCCCACACCGTGGGCGAACAAAAGGCCGAGGCGAAATTCTCCAACATGAACCGCGTATCCAAGGCCGGAAACCGGGAATACTCGTGGGACGCCAATGGCAATCTGACCCGGATCAAAGAGAATGGCAGCGTCACCGAGCTTACCTGGAGTCTGGAAGGCAGGCTCACCGGCGTCACCCGGGACGGTGAGCGCGTTTCCTATGCCTATGATCCGCTGGGGCGGCTGAGCAGCCGCGCCGACAAGGACGGCACGGTTTATTACGAATGGGACTATGTAACAGGCAACCTGGCGGCGGTCAGGAACGAAAACGGAACCGTCGTGCTGAAATACGTGTACGGCCCGGAGGCCAAGGAACCCCTGGCCGTGCTGTGGGACACTGGCCGGGCTTACTTCCGGCAGGATAAGAACCACAGCATCGTGGGCGCCACCGATTTGAACGGCAATTATACGGACAGGCAGCTGTATTCGGCCTACGGCGAATTGCTGTACGGCGGGCGGCTGTGCGATTACGGCTACGCCGGGATGCTCCAGGATGAAACGACAGGCCTTCTGTATGTGGGCGAGCGCTGGTACGATCCGCAGCTTTGCGCCTTTATTTCCCAGGATAAGGAAAGCGTCTGGGACGGCATGCTGGGCACGCCCGCCGATCCCCGGGACGGCATCCGGCGCGCCGAGGTCTACTTGGCAGACCTGGCCGGAAACGGCAATCTGCTCAACCGCTACGCCTACGCCCTGTGCAATCCCATGCGGTACTGGGACCCGGACGGCAGGGAAGCGGTCAGCGTCAACATCGGCGCGCCTCGTATCGGACCCGGGGCCGGCATTACCATCGGCGGAAAGGAAGGCATCGCCGTTTCTGCCGGTGTTAATATTGGGGCGGGCGGCGTTACCACAACGTATTATGGGGGTGACGGCCCCGGCACCGGCCCCGGCGTCAGCGTCACGGTTAGTTTGGGTGTTGGTGTCACCGTCAATTTGGGCACGGATGGTTTCACTGTTGGATTTGCGTCCGGTCTCGGCGCGTCCATCTTCGCGGGCTGGACGTTCGGCACCGGCGGCGGCGGTGGAGGCGGTGGAGGCGGCTACGGCGGTGGAGGCGGCGGCGGATGCTGCCCCACCTTCATTCAGGTGAACGGCGGCGCGCTGCTGAGCGCGGAACTGCCGGAAGACGTTTCCGCCAAGCCCCTGTCGGCCAAGATCACCGTGCCGGTCAGCGGCGCGTATCTGCGCTCGGACATCCCCATTTTCGGCGTGGCTGGGGGCGAGGGCTTCGACCACTACACGGTGGAATACGCATCCACGTCCTCTCCGGACGAATGGATGCTGATCGAATCCTCCGATACGCCCCAGAATACCACGAACGCCGCCCCGGCGGATATCTGGAACATGCAGGGCGATATCGACATTCGGGGCAATCTGGCCACCTGGAACACTGGCCTGAAAAACTGGGAGCATCTGCCCTGGCATCCCGAGGATGAAGATATCGACGTGCTGGGCGACTATATCATTCGCCTCACGGCCTACGGCGCGGACGGAACCACGGCACAGGACAGCGTATCCGTGGTGGTGGGCGACGTGGCTGCCCAGTGCTTGGGCGGCAGCGTTCACAGCACGGACGGCCTGTTTGCCATGGAAATCGAACCCCTTTCCCTGTCCGCCCCCTTCCGGGTATTTTCCGCAAAGCCTGCGGAGATTGCGGCGGGTTCTGACCGAATCGTGTCCGCCCTGTACGAGGTAAGCCCCTCTAACGAAATCTTCCTGCAAAGCGTAAAGGTTCGCTTTGCCACAGACAACCTGAACCGCGCGGTGGCGCTGTACGACGCGGCCAGCGGCGAGATCGCCGCGCTGAATACCTTCGCCGACGAGGGAGGCGTTTGCGCGTATGTCGACAGCCTGCCGGACAAGGGCGTGTACTTCGCCCTGTTATCCTCCGACAGCTCGGTCAAGGAAGCTCCCGCCCCCGCCGCGCCCCAGGAACCCGTGAGCGGCACAGTATACTGCGCCTTGACCTTCGACGGCGATACCGGCAGCTTTGAAAGCGCGGACGGCGCTTCCGGCGCGGACGTTTACAGCAAAAACGGCTATCTGGTGCTGGAAAACAGAACTTTCGGCGGCACCTTCGGCGCGTCCTGCGTCAAGGGCCCGGTGGACGCGGCCCAGTATCCCGTGCTGTCCTTCGACTACTGCGTGCTGCCCGGCGTCAAGCTGGACCTGTACCTGCTGGTCAAGGGGCGGTATTACAACATCAATTTCACCGACGATCCCCAGGGCTTCAAAAATACCGACGTCAACATCGCCTCCGCCGGCAGCGTCAGCGGCGTGATCGCCGATGGGGAATGGCATACGGCCTCCGTCCGGCTGGACAAGGCCCTGGCCCTGGCGACCAGGGAAACCGTGATCGACGGCATTTTCTTCCGCGACCTGGACGTGACCGGCTACATGAAGCTGGATACCGGCAGCAGCCCCGCCGCCGCCCGGCTCCTGATCGACAACTTCTCCATCTCCGCCCTGCCGGAGGGCGAAGCCAATGAAATCGTGATCGACGCCTTCGCGGGCGGGGACCGGAACCTGCTGGGCGGCGGCACCGGCGTATTCTATGGCGAAGACGACACCTGCACCATGGCGGCAAGGGACGGCGCGCTGCTGTTCACCTGGGACACGGGCGACAACGGCGGCTTCGCGGGCTACTGGTCCGACTTGGGCGGCCTGCCGCTGGAAGGCGTGGTTTCCCTGAAAGCCGACTTTGCCAGCGCCGTGCCGGAGAACCTGCGCTTCGGCGTCCGCTGCGGCGGCAAGGAAGCCGCTGTGCCCGCTTCCGCCTACGCCGCGCCCAACGAAAACGGTGGGTATTCCGTAACGATCCCCATTGAAGCCCTGGACTTTACCGGCCGCGACAGCGCCGACGTGGTGTTCTTCTCCGCCGAGGGCAAGGGCGAGGCCGTGATTAAGCGGATTTCCCTGTTCACCGGCGGCGCTGACAGCGAAAAAGCCCAAGGGCCGGTGAGCGTATTCGATGAAGCCCGCTGGAGCAGCTTTTCAGACGGGGCGGGGGCCATTTCCTTCGGCCGGAGTGACCGGGACGGGGACGAAACCGTCTGCCGCGTCTCCTACGGCGGCTCCATCGGCAAGAGCTACGGCGGACGGGTGTTCTCCTACGCCGGGTGGGCGCAGGAAATGACGCCGCTGGACGCCAGGGGCTATGAATACCTGGTGCTGAACATTTGCGGCGAAGCGGGCGGCGAACAGCCCAACGTGTATTTGGACGACGGGACTACCCGCAAGTGCGTGCTGGCCAAGGACATGGACGCCATTGGGGCGGAAGGTTCCCTGATCCGCATCCCGCTCAGCCAATTTGCCCGCAAGGGCGTGGATCTGAGCCACGTTTCCTCCGTGCAGCTCGTGTTTGAATGGGAAGAAATGAGCGGCACCGTGTATATTTCCGATATTGCGTTTGAGTAATTGCGTAACATGAACTTTACTGCTGGAAAAAAATCGCCGGGGATGCTGCTGCTGACGCTTGCGCTGTGGACGGCGATGCTGATTCTGTGGGGCGGTGCGCTCATCGCCCCCTTCTCCGCCGTATCGAACGCGTTCCAGGCCGTGGCCTTCGGCCTCTATGTGCTCATGACGGCGTTCTTCTGGTTCCTGACGGCGTATTATGTCAGCGTGCTAATGTGTTACTTTATCGTGCGGGGCAAAAAACTGCCCGAAACGGAGCGACATGATCGGGCCGCCATCCTGTACACCGTCTGCAACGATTTTCAGCCCTCCGCCGCCGATTCCTGCGCGGCACAGGATTACGGGGATTTTCACCTGTACATCCTGGACGACAGCACCGACGAAGCGGAGCGCGCCAAGGTGGACGCGTGGGCGGAGAGGCACGCAAAAACTGCCACTGTCATCCGCCGGGGCACCACCCAGGGCTTCAAGGCGGGAAACATGAACCACGCCCTGGATATGATTTCCGATCAGTACGGCTTCTTCGCCGTCGCCGACGCGGACGAGCACCTGCCCCCGGATTTTCTCTCCCGCGCCATGGCCTGCTTTACCGATGACAAAATCGCCTTCGTGCAGGCCGCCCACAGGCCCAACCGAAAGAACCTGACCCCCTTCGGGCGGGATATGTCGGATACCATCAGCCCCTTCTGGCTGCTGCACATCCTGCCCCGCAATCGTTTCGGCGCGGTGGTTTATATGGGCCACGGCGCGGTGATCCGCATGGAAGCGTGGAAGGACGTGGGCGGGTTTCCCCTCCTCACCTCGGAGGACTTCGCCTTCTCCGTGCGCCTGGTGCGGCACGGATGGCGGGGCGTATACAACGCCGGCGTGATCTGTACGGAGGATTTCCCCGCCCAGTACGGCATTTTCCGCCAGCAGCAGAAGCGATACGTGGCGGGATCGGTGGAGGCCATTCACGCCTGCATGGGCGGTCTGCTCAAAAGCCCCAAAGCGGGCCTGGTGGAAAAGGCCGATATGCTGCTGTGGTCGCTGCCGCTGTACGTGCCCGCCATCGCCCTGGTGTACGTGCTGGTCACGTCGCTGCTGCTGCCCCTTTCCTTCGGCAGCTGGCACGCGCCCACCATCGTGCTGTTCGGGCGGGAGGTGACGCTTTTCCCGCTGTACGTAGTGGAGGATGTGTTTTCCAGCATGCGGGGGCTGGCTTTCCGGGCGTTCAGCGTATTCTGCGCCCTCTCCCCCGTTTTCGCCACGCTGACCCTGGGCGCGGCGCGCATCCTGCCCATGCGCCGGGTACTGCGGCTGCTGGTGTACAGCACCGCCGCCTACATGTCCCTGATGCTGAACGCGTGGAAGGGCGTTTTCCGCTTCCTCCGGCGCAAGGGCGTGCAGTGGCAGCCCACCGGCAACCGCTGGGTGCGGCAGCCTTGGCCCAAGGACGAGCTGATCGTGGGCGTCGCGCTCTGCGTATCCTCCCTGCTCTCCTTCAACCTGTCGGGGCTGGCCGTCAGCATGAGCCTGGTCACCGGGGCGCTTTCCATGAAATGGGGCTGGGACGCGCGGCCCGTCCGTTTCCTCGCGGTCACGAGCTTCGCGCTGCTGGCGGCCCACCTTGTATTGAGCCTGCTTTTGAGCATGAGTCCGCTGTTCGGCGCCATGCCCATGGTGTTCAGCGTGCATTTTTAAGAAACCACAGTTCGACCGATACGGGAGGTTTGTATGAAAAGATTGATCGCTTTTGCGCTGTTCCTCGTATGCGCGTGCGCGTGCGTTCCCTGCCTGGCGGGGGGCGCGTGGATCGCGGTGGTTCCGGAGGCGGAAAGCCTGGCCAAGGGTGAAACGGTGAACGTGACGGTACGCCTTGGCTGGTGGGAAGCCAGCCCCGGCTTCGTGCTGGTGCGCGTCGCCTTCGACGGCAAGCTGCTGGCCCTTGAAAACGCGGAGGCCCTTGACGGGGCTGTATCCTCCGTGAACGCGGAAAAGGACGCGGTGACCTTTGTATACAGTCCGGCCGTCAGCCAGCCCGGAAACGCCGAAGCCGACCTGATCCGGCTTTCGTTCAAGGCGGCCAAGGCGGGCAAATGCACCGTCGCGCCCACGATCACCGCCGTCACCGACAGCCGGTGGGTGGATATTTCCGCCGAAAGCACAGGCACGGTGATCACCGTTCGGTAAAAACGCCCTCCGCAAAAGGACACAGGAAGCTGATTCGCTGGGTCCTTTTTTCTTATACGATAAAAAAACGGCTGTATTTGTTTATTTTGGGTGGAAATTGGGAAGAAAATATGCTAAGATAAGATGAACGCAGAAGACCGATAAAGCCCATGCCCTGAAAGATATCCCGAGGTGGCTTATGACGATACAGGAAAAGATCTTCATGAAAATCGCGGAAGCGCTGCTGGTGGATTACAGCAGCATCTACTACGTGAACGCGGTGACAAATGAATATTTTTGGTATTCTGTGGACGCGGAGTTCCATTCCCTGAACCTGGAGCAGGGGGGCGACGATTTTTTCAAAAACATCGTCCGGGACTGCAAAAAGGTGATCTACAAAGAGGATCAGCACATCTTCATTCAGGACATTCAGAAAGAACAGCTCCTGAACGCTATGAAGAAGGGCATGATGCAAAGCATCGAATACCGCCTGATGATCAACGGAACGCCCACGTGGCATTCCCTGCGGCTGATCCGCGGCCTGGACGGCACGCAGGATTATTTTGTGCTGGGCGTGAAAAATATCGACGCGGAACACCGGCAGCGAGAGCTGGAAAAGGAGATCGAGCGGCAAAAGGAACTCTACGACCAGATCACCGGCAGCCTGGCCGAACAATTTGACACCCTGTACTATATTGATATCGACACCAACAAGTACAGCGAGGTTTCCTCCACCAACGATTATAAGAAGCTCAACGTGCCCGCCACCGGCAAGGACTTTTTTGCCGAAAGCCGCAGAAGCATCCGCAAGTACGTCCACCCCGAGGATCAGCAAAAAGCGCTTAACCTGCATTATAAGGACGTGATGCTGGACAAGCTGAAAAACCGGAGTTCCTTTTCCATTGCCTACCGCCTGGTGGTGCAAGGCCAGGTTCGGCACATCCGGCTTTCGGGAATCATGGCACGGGACAAAAAGCACCTCATCGTCTGCATCAAGAACATCGACGCGGAGGTGCAGGCGGAGCTTGCCCTGAAAGCGGACCAGAAAAAGAGCGTCACCTATACGCAGATCGCCGAGCGGCTGGCCGCTCACTACGACCTGATCTATTATATCGACTGCGAAACCTCCAATTACGCGGAATTCTCCACCAAGCGGAAATCCGGCGAGCTCAGGGTGCAGGACGAGGGCGACGATTTCTTCGCCATCGCCAGAACAAACGCGGACCGGCTGGTATATTCCGAGGACAGGGAACGCCTGAAGCTGTTCCTGGACAGGGATAACCTGATCTCCCAGCTGGAAAACAGGCGGCAGCTCACCGAGGATTACCGCATGCTCGTGGACGGCGAAAAAACGCAGTACACCCGCATGTCGGTCACCTATTCCTCCGATCACAGCCACTTCATCATCTGCGTGGAAAACCGGGAGGAGGACGTGCGCCGGGAGCAGGAGCATTTGGCGGCGCTCTCCACCGCCAACGAGATCGCCCGGCGGGACGAGCTGACGGGCACCAAGAACAAGACGGCCTACCACGAAACGGAAAAAGAGCTGCAAAAGCTGGTGGAAGAAGGCCGCGAACCCTTCGGCATCGTGGTGTGCGATATCAACGGCTTAAAAATCGTCAACGATACGGAGGGGCACAAGGCGGGGGACGATTATATCCGGGCCTCCTGCAAGCTGATCTGCCGCATATTCCACCACAGCCCCGTTTTCCGCATCGGCGGGGACGAATTTGCCGTGATCCTCACGGGAAAGGATTACACAAACCGAAAGGAACTGATCGCCGATTTCAAAAGGCAGGTGGAAGAAAACATCCGCTTCGGCGAAGGACCCGTGGTCGCCTCCGGCCTGGCGGAATTCCTGCCGTATGAAGACCATTCCCCGGAGGACGTGTTCAACCGCGCCGACAATCTGATGTACGCGGATAAGGCCCGGCTCAAGGAGCAGAAGCAGATTCAGGAAAGCCGTTCCCTGAAAGAAAAATCGATCGTCCGAACCATTTCCGACGACAGGCGGAATAAGCTGGACGCGCTGTACAAGGCCTTCGAGGTGGTTTCGGAAGGCACCTATGTGTACCTGTGCGATATGAAGTACGATTTTTCCCGCTGGTCCAAAAACGCGGTGGATACCTACGGCCTGCCCTCCGAGTACATGTACGGGGCGGGCGATATCTGGGAAAACTGCATCCATCCGGACGACCGCTCGGCCTATCGCAAGGGCATCGACGAAATTTTCTCCGGCAGCGCCGCCGGGCACGATATGCAGTACCGGGCAAAGCGCGTGACGGGCGAATACGACGTGTGCACCTGCCGGGGCATCGTGATCCGGGATCAGGTGGGCGAACCGGACTACTTCGTGGGCACCATCCGCAATCACGGCCTGCAGAGCCATATCGACACGCTGACGGGCCTGAGGAACCAGTACGGCTTCTTTGAAGACCTGGACAGCTGCATCAAAAGAAACGCGGCGGTCAGCGTTTCGCTGTTCGGCATCAGCAAATTTTCCGAAATCAACGAAATGTACGGCTATCATTTCGGCAATCGGGTGCTGCAGCAATACGCCCGGTGCGTTTTGGAAGCCGCGGGGAATACGGGCCACGTTTACAGGATCGACGGAACGAAGCTCGCGGTGATCAGCAACACCCTGTCCATCGCCGAGTTTAAGGGCTATTACAGCCGTTTCCGGGCGTTCCTGCACGAAGGCTTCCAGGTGGACGGCAAAAATGTGCTGCTGGATCTGAACTGCGGCGCGCTGCGGGTGGATAATTTCGACGTGGATTCCCAAACGGTCTACGCCTGCCTGAACTTTGCCTTTGAAGAATCCAAGCTGCACCGGAAGGGCGATATGGTGGAATTCCGCGACGACCTGAACGAGCAAAGCCACCAGCGCCTTGGCATGCTGCACACCATCCGCGCCTCCATCACCCACAGCTTTGAAGGCTTCTACCTGCTGTACCAGCCGGTGGTGGACGCAAAGACCGAGCGGCTCATCGGCGCGGAGGCCCTGATCCGCTGGAAAAACGACGTGTACGGCATGGTGCCGCCGGATCAGTTCATCCCCATTTTAGAGTCCGACCCCCTGTTCCCCACCTTAGGCGAATGGATCATCCGGGAAGCGATTCTGGCCACGAAGCAGATTTTGCCGCGGCATCCCCATTTCATCATCAACGTGAACCTGTCCTACACCCAGCTGGAAAAGCCGGACTTCGCGGACAGGGTGCTGCGCATCCTGAACGAGCTGGATTTCCCGCCGGAGCATTTGTGCTTAGAGGTAACGGAACGGTGCAGGCTGCTGGATATGGCGCTGCTGAAAAACGTCATCGCCGCCCTGAAATCCAGGGGCATCCTGATCGCCATGGACGATTTCGGCACCGGTTTTTCCACCGTGGGCCTGCTGAAGGAGGTGCCCTTCGACACCATCAAGATCGACCGCAGCTTTGTAACGGACATCGAGCAGAACGACACAAACCGGAAGCTCGTCCGGAACGTGGCGGATCTGGCTACCATCTTCGGCTCCAAGGTCTGCGTGGAGGGCATCGAAACCAGGGGCATGCGGGATATCCTGCGGGGCTTCCACGTCAAGAGCTTCCAGGGATACTATTACGCCCGGCCCCTGCTGCTGGATCAAATTCTTCAATGGAACGTGCCCTCGGGAGAAAACAAGTAAGCTTTCCCTGCTTTATAGAAATCGCCATGACGGAGCTTCCCGCCATGGCGATTATTTTATGCTTTTGTTTCCAGCGCCGCCCGGACGAAGCCCTGAAACAGGGGATGGGGCTTGTTGGGGCGGCTTTTGAATTCGGGATGGAACTGCACGCCCACGAAGAAGGCTTCGCCGGGAAGCTCGACGGTCTCCACCAGCCTGCCGTCCGGGGACAGGCCGGAGAGGCACAGGCCCGCGCCCGTCAGGGCGTCCCGGTATTCGTTGGCGAATTCATAGCGGTGGCGGTGGCGCTCGCTGATTTCGGTTTTGCCGTAGCAGCGGGCGATCACCGTATTTTCTTTCAGGATGCAGGGGTATTTGCCCAAACGCAGGGTGCCGCCCTTGTCGATTTCGTCGTTCTGGCCGGGCATGAAGTCGATCACCTTATGGGGCGCGTTTTCGTCAAATTCTCTTGAATTGGCGTGTTCCAGGTTCGCCGCATGCCGGGCGTATTCGATCACGGCGATCTGCATGCCGAGGCAAATGCCGAAATAGGGAATATGATGCTCCCTGGCGTACCGCGCCGTTAAGATCATGCCCTCGATGCCCCGGCCCCCGAAGCCGCCGGGCACGATGAGGCCCTGCATGGGCGACAGGATTGGTTCGATATTGTCTTCCGTCAGAGTTTCCGAGTCGATCCAGGTGATTTCCACCTTGGCGTCCAGGGCGTAGCCCGCGTGGCGCAGGGCCTCGGCCACGGATAAATAGGCGTCGTGGAGCTGCACATACTTGCCCACCAGGCCGATTTTCACTTTCTTGTTCTGGTGCCGGATACGCTCCGCCAACTCCCGCCATTCGGTCAGGTCCGGTTCGGGGGCGGAAATGCCCAACTCCCGGCATACGATGCCGGAAAGGCCGCTTTCCTCCAGCATCAGGGGCGCTTCGTAAAGGCTGGGCAGGGTCAGGTTTTCGATCACGCAGTCCGGTTTCACGTTGCAGAAATGGGCGATCTTGGAAAAAATGGCTTCGTCGGTGATCTTTTCGTCCACCCGCAGCACGATGATGTTGGGGGTGATGCCCATGCCCTGCAATTCCTTGACGGAATGCTGGGTGGGCTTGGATTTGTGTTCGCCGCTGGCTTTCAGGTAGGGCACCAGGGTCACGTGGACGTACAGGGCGTTTTCCCGGCCCACCTCCAGGCCCACCTGCCGAATGGCCTCGATGAAGGGCTGGCTTTCGATGTCGCCGATGGTGCCGCCGATTTCGGTGATGACCACGTCGGCGTCGGTTTTTTCGCCCACCCGGTAAATGAAGCGCTTGATCTCGTCGGTGATGTGGGGAATGATTTGCACGGTGCTGCCCAAATAGCCGCCGTGGCGTTCCTTGTTGAGTACGTTATGGAACACCTTGCCGGTGGTCAGGTTGGAATACTTGTTCAGATCCTCGTCGATGAAGCGCTCATAGTGGCCTAAGTCCAGGTCGGTTTCCGCCCCGTCCTCGGTCACGAAGACCTCGCCGTGCTGGTAGGGACTCATGGTGCCGGGGTCCACGTTGATGTAGGGGTCCAGCTTCTGCGCGGCGACCTTCAAACCCCGCGCTTTCAGCAGCCGCCCTAAGGACGCCGCCGTGATGCCCTTGCCCAGGCCGGAAACCACGCCGCCGGTCACAAAAATGTATTTCGTCATACCTTCGCACCTCACATCTTATTCCACAGTCACGCTTTTCGCAAGATTCCGGGGTTTATCCACGTCTAAGCCCCGGCTGACGCTGGTGTAATAGCCCAGCAATTGCAGGGGCACCACGGCCAGGGAGGAAACGAAATGCTCGTCGGTGCGGGGAACGTAAACGGCGAAGTTCACGGAATCCTCCACGTCGAAATTCCCGTTGGTGGTCACGCCCATCAAATAAGCGCCCCTGGACTTGCACTCCAGCATATTGGAAACGGTTTTTTCATACAGCCCGCTTTGGGTCAGCACGCCCACCACCAAGGTGCCGCGCTCGATCAGGCTGATGGTGCCGTGCTTCAACTCGCCCGCCGCGTAGGCTTCGGAATGGATATAGCTGATTTCCTTCATTTTCAGGCTGCCTTCCAGGGAAATGGCGTAATCCAGCCCCCGGCCGATGAAGAAAATATCGTGGGCGTTGGCGATCTTGGAGGAGAACCATTGCAGCCGTTCCTTGTCCTCTAAAATGCGTTTGATCTTATCCGGGATCGTTCCCAATTCCTCGATCAAATGGCCGTACTCCTCCCGGGAAATCTGGCCCCGGGCCAGGGCCATGCGCACGGCCAGGGCGTCCATGGCGATGAGCTGGGCGCTGTACGCCTTGGTGGTGGCCACGGCGATTTCCGGCCCCGCTAAGGTGTACAGGGCGTGATCCGATTCCCGGGCGATGGTGGAGCCGATCACGTTGACCACCGCTAAGGTGAGCGCCCCGCGCTCCTTGGCTACCCGCAGGGCGGCCAAGCTGTCGGCGGTTTCGCCGGACTGGGAAATGACGATCACCAGGGTATTTTCCGGCATGGGCGCGCCGCGGTAGCGGAATTCGGAGGCCAGCTCCACCCGCACGGGCAGCTTCGCCAAATCCTCGATCACGTATTGGGCGGCCATGCCCACGTGCCAGGCGGAGCCGCAGGCCACGATATCAATTTGAGAAAGGGAACGGATCACCTCGTCCGTCAGCCCCGTTTCCGTCAGCACGATATCGCCGTTTTTGATGATGCTGTTCAGGGTGTCCCGCACGGCGGCGGGCTGCTCGTGAATTTCCTTGAGCATGAAATGCTCGTAGCCGCTCTTTTCCGCCGCCGCCGCGTCCCAGGTGATTTCCGTCAGGGGAAGGGTCACCTCGTCCCCGTTCAGGTCGTAAAACTTCACGCTGCCGGGGGCCACCCGCGCCACCTGCAAATTATCAATGTAATATACGCTGCGGGTGTATTTCAGGATGGCGGGCACGTCGGAGGCTAAGAAGGAGGCGTTTTCCGTCGTGCCGATGATGAGGGGCGAATCCTTCCGGGCGGCAAAAATCTGGTCCGGGTAATCCCTGAACATGAGGGCCAGGGCATAGCTGCCCCGCACGCGCACCATGGTTCGGGTGATGGCGTCCACCGGGCCGATTTTATATTTCTTATAGTAATAATCCACCAGCTTCACCACCACTTCCGTGTCGGTGTCGCTGTAGAAAACGTAGCCGTGGCGCAGCAGCTTTTCCTTCAATTCGGAAAAGTTTTCGATGATGCCGTTGTGTACGCCCACCACGTCCGATTCCACCGCGCCGGAACCGGAGCCGGAGCAGTTGCCGCTGACGTGGGGATGGGCGTTTACCATGCTGGGGCCGCCGTGGGTAGCCCAGCGGGTATGGCCGATGCCGCACATGCCGGGCAGGGCGCGGCCCTGGTCGGTCTTATCCGCCAAATGCTGCAGCTTGCCTGTGGCCTTGACCACCTCCGCCAGGGCCTCGCCGTCGCGCACGGCCAGCCCCGCCGAATCGTAGCCCCTGTATTCCAACCGTGCCAGCCCGTCCAGCAGAATGGGCGCGGCCTGCTCATGGCCCGTGTAACCGACGATTCCACACATGGCTCCCTTGCCTCCCGTCAGCGGCAGCCGCCGCGAAAATCCATTTGCATATTATGCTTTCCCATAGAAATTCTGTCAATTCCCTCTTTGCTTATAAACTGTTCTTTTTTCCCAAATACTGCTGAACTTCCTTCGCCGCCGCCCGTCCGTCAGCCAGGGCGCGCACTACCAGGGATTGGCCGGTGCGCATATCCCCGGCGGAAAACAGCTTGCCGCCCAAATAATGGGATTGATCGGCGGGCAGCAGCCGTCCCCGCTGATCGGCGGTCAGGGAAAAGGCGTTCGGCGTTTGCGGATCGCACCCGATAAAGCCCGCCGCGATCAGCAAAAGCCCGCAGGGCAGGGTTTGTTCCGTGCCGGGTACGGGGGCCAGCTTCCCTTCCGCATTCTTTTGCAGCCTGACGGTTTCCAGGGCCTGAATCGCGCCGTTTTCGTCCTTCAAAATGGTTTTCACGGTGGTTTCATAGATTCTCGGGTCACCCCCCTGCACAGATATGGCCTCTAACTGCCCGTAATCGGTACGCAGGGTTCGGGGCCACTGGGGCCAGGGATTGCCGGGAGCGCGCTTTTCCGGGGCGGCGGGCATCATTTCCAGCTGCACGACGGAAGCGCAGCCCTGGCGCAGGGCCGTGCCCACGCAGTCGTTGCCCGTGTCTCCCCCGCCGACCACGATCACGTTTTTATCTTTCGCGGTGATTGCCGGGGCCGTGCCGCTCAATACGCCTTTGGTCGCTTCCGTTAGGTAATCAACGGCGAAATACACGCCCTCGGCTTCCATGCCGGGCACATTCAGGGAACGGGGCTTCCTCGCCCCGCCGCAGAACACCACCGCGTCATAGGCGTCGGTGATGTCCGGCGTGGCTTCCGTGTTCAGTTTGAAAGTAATTCCTTCCGCCTCCATGAGCCGGACGCGGCGTTCCACCACCGTTTTGGGCAGCTTCATGTTGGGAATGCCGTACATGAGCAGCCCGCCGGGGCGATCCGCCCGCTCGATCACGGTGACGGAATGGCCCATTTGGTTGAGCAGGTCGGCGGCGGCCAGGCCCGAAGGCCCGCTGCCGACGACGGCCACGGTTTCGCCTGTGCGGACAGCAGGGATCCGGGGCTGGATCCAGCCCTTTTCAAAGCCCGTTTCGATCAGGTACAGTTCGTTGTCCCGGTTGGTCACGCCGTCGTCGGCTAAATTGCAGGCTTTTTCGCACAGGGCGGGGCACACCCGGCCCGTGAATTCCGGGAAGGGAGCGGTGCGCAAAAGGCGCATGAGCGCTTCCCCGTCCTGGCCCTGATAGATCAAATCGTTCCATTCCGGGATCAGGTTGTGCAGGGGGCACCCGAAATCGCTTTGGCAGAAGGGCACGCCGCAGTTCATGCAGCGGGCCGCCTGGCAGCGCCGTGCTTCCACGGGCTGGGAGGCGTGCAGATCGTCAAAATCCCCAAGCCTTACGTGTTCGTCCCGGTACGGGTTTTCCGTGCGGGGATATTCCAGAAATCCTGTCGCTTTGCCCATACCGTCACGCCCCTTTCAGATAAGCCAAATATTCGTCGGAGATCACCGCCCGGAACTTGGACAGCCAGGCGTCGAAATCCCGCAGGATTTCTTTGACCTTTCGGGAACCTGTGGCCTTTTCGTGCATTTGCAAAAGCCTTTGCAGTTCCCCCGCCTGCTCCGGAGATACGGGGTATATTTTCACGTGCCCGGTGTTCAGCCGGTCTTTCAGCGTATCGTTTTCGTCCAGCACCCAGGCCATGCCGCCGCTCATGCCGGCGGCAAAGTTATCGCCCACCGGCCCCAATACGGCCACCCGGCCCCCGGTCATGTATTCGCAGCCGTGGTCGCCCACGCCTTCCACCACGGCCCAGGCCCCGGAATTGCGCACGGCGAAGCGCTCCCCCGCCATGCCCGCGATGAACGCGAAGCCGCTGGTCGCCCCGTACAGGGCCACGTTGCCAATGAGGGTATCTTCCGCAAGCCACACGCTGTCCACCGGCGGGCACACGGCGATGGAGCCGCCGGACAGGCCCTTGCCCACGTAATCGTTGGCCACGCCGTAGAGGGTAAGGTGCTTGTCCTGGGGCAGGAACGCCCCGAAGGACTGGCCGCCGCAGCCCTGGGCCTGCACGGTCTGGCTGCCTTTCAGCAGGGTGCCGAAGGCCCGGTCGGTGGTGGTCAGGGTTACGTGCTGCTGGAACAGCCGCGCGTCGGTACGCTCGTTCAAATGGAAATCGTGCTTGGCTTCCGGCTGGAAATGGGTGTTCCGGGAGAAGCCGATGAGATCGGACAAATCAAGGGCGGCGTCCGGCTTCATTTTCAGCAAATCGCCCCGGCCCACCAGCTCGTTCACCGTCCGCGCGCCGAGCTTCGCCATGATTTCCCGCAATTGCTCGGCGATGAACAGCATGAACCTTTCGACGTATTCCGGCTTGCCCGCGAAGCGCTTGCGCAGCTCGGGATTCTGGGTGGCGATGCCGAAGGGGCAGGTGCCCAAATGGCACACGCGCATCATGCGGCAGCCCATGGTGATGAGCGGCGCGGTGGCAAAGCCGAATTCCTCCGCGCCTAATAGCAGGGCCACCGCCACATCGTGGCCGGTCATGAGCTTGCCGTCCGTTTCCAACGTCACTTTCTGGCGCAGGCGGTTGCGGCACAGCACCTGATGGGCTTCGGCCAAGCCGATTTCCCAGGGCAGACCCGCGTGATGTACAGAGCTTAACGGCGCGGCCCCGGTGCCGCCCTCGCCGCCGGAAATGAGGATGCCTCCCGCCCCGGCCTTGGCGACGCCGCTGGCGATGGTGCCCACGCCCGTGGAGGACACCAGCTTCACCGTGATTTTCGCCTGCTCCGCCGCGCATTGCAGGTCATAGATCAGCTCGGCCAAGTCTTCAATGGAGTAAATATCGTGGTGGGGCGGCGGAGAAATGAGGGAAATCCCCGGCGTGGAGCAGCGGGTTTTCGCCACGCTGTCCGTCACCTTGGCCCCTGGCAGGTGGCCGCCCTCGCCGGGCTTGGCCCCCTGGGCCATTTTGATTTGAATTTCCTTGGCGGAAAGCAGGTATTCCCGGGTCACGCCGAAGCGGCCGGAGGCCACCTGCTTGATGGCGGAATTGAGGGCCGTTCCGAAGCGGGCGGGCAATTCGCCGCCCTCGCCGCTGTTGGAGCAGCCGCCCAAACGGTTCATGGCCTGGGCCATGCACTCGTGGGCCTCCTGGGAAATGGAGCCGTAGCTCATGGCCCCGGTGCGGAAGCGGCGCACGATGCTATTCGCGCTTTCCACTTCGTCCAGGGGGATTTCCCGGCAGGCTTCAAAGCGGAAGGTGAGCATGGAGCGGATGGTGCGGGGGCCTTCGTTTTCCACCCGGGCGGCGTACCGGTCGAACAGCGCCCGGTCGTCCGTCCACACGGCCTGCTGCAAAAGATGAATGGTTTCGGGGGCATACAGGTGTTCTTCCGCCCCTTCCCCCGCGCGGAGCTTATGGGCGCCCACGCTGGGCAGGCCCGCGGGCTGGGTTTCACAGAAAGCGGCGGCGTGATGGAAACGGCTGTCCGCCTCCACCTTGCTCAAATCCGTACCGCCCAAAACAGCGGGCGTATTGGTAAAGTACCGATCCACGAACTGCCGATCCAGGCCCACGGCCTCGAAAAGCTGGGCGCTCTGGTAGGCCTGCAGGGTGGACACGCCCATCTTGGAGGCGATTTTCAGCACCCCGGCGGTCAGCGCCTTGTTGTAAGCGGCAACGGCGCTTTCGGGGTCTTTGTCGATTTGTCCCTGTTCGCACAGGGCACGCACGCAGTCATGGGCCAGATAGGGGTTCACAGCCCGCGCCCCGTAGGCGATGAGCAGCGCCAGCTGATGGGCGTCTCTCGGTTCGCCGCTCTCCAAAATCACGGACACCGCCGTGCGCTTTTTGATACCGATCAAATGCTGTTCCAGGGCCGATACCGCAAGCAGAGAGGGAATGGCCAAACGGTTTGCGTCCACCCCCCGGTCGGACAGGATCAGGATATTGATCCCGTCCCGGCACGCCTGATCGCAGGCGGAAAAGAACGCATCCAGCGCCTGCCGCAAGGATTGATTGCTTCCATATAAAAGGGAAACCGTGCGCACGGCAAAAGCCGGATGGCGAATGGCGCGAACCCGGGCCAATTCTTCCTCCGTCAGAACGGGCGTATTCAGCTCCAGCACGGTGCAGTTGTCCGGCCCCGCGCCCAGCAGGTTCCCGTCGTCGCCGATATAAATGGAGCAGTCGGTTTTGATTTCCTCCCGCAGGGCGTCGATAGGCGGGTTGGTCACCTGGGCGAAGCGCTGTTTGAAGTAATCAAATAACCCAGGATGGGTCTTCGACAGCGCCGCCAGCGGTTCGTCCGCGCCCATGGAGCCGATGGGTTCCGCCCCGTTCTTCGCCATGGGCAGAATCACGTCCCGCAGATCCTCCCAGGTATAATGGAAGGCCTTGCAGAGCGTTTCCCTGTCCGCATCCGATTGCGAAAGCGGCGTTTCTTCCGCCATGGGCAAATCCTCCAGGCGGATCAGGCCGCGCATCCATTCCCCGTAAGGGTGCAGGGACGCAAAGCGCTTTTTGAGCGCTTCGCTTTCCGTCAGCGTCCCGGTGCGCAGGTCGGCTTCCAGCACGTCGCCGGATTTCAGCTTCCAGCGCCGCAGGATATGGGCGTTTTCCTCAAACAGCACCCCCGCTTCGGAGGACAGGATCAGCCGCTTGTCGTCCGTCAGGGCGCAGCGCAAAGGGCGCAGGCCGTTCCGGTCCAGAGACGCGCACACCGTGTCTCCGTCGGAATACAGGATGGCCGCCGGTCCGTCCCATGGCTCCATCATGGCGGCGTAATAGCGGTACAGGTCCCGCCAGGGCGTATCCCGCTTCTGGCCTTGCCAGGGTTCGGGCAGCAGAATCATGCCCGCCAGGGGCAGGGGGAAGCCGTTCATGGAAAGGAATTCCAGGGTGTTGTCCAGCATCTGGCTGTCGCTGCCGCCCTCCGTAACCACGGGCAGCACCCGCGCCATTTCCGCGCCCATGAGGTCAGAGCGCATGGTTTCTTCCCGGGCCTTCATGCGGTCATGATTGCCCCGGATGGTGTTGATTTCCCCGTTGTGCAGCAGCATTCGTTGAGGGTGCGCCTTGCTCCAGGAGGGGAAGGTGTTGGTGGAAAACCGGGAATGCACCATGGCCATCTGGGAGCAGTAGCGCACGTCCTGCAAATCGTCATAGAAGGAACGAAGCTGGCTGACCAGCATCATGCCCTTATAGACAATGGTGCGGCAGGAGAGAGAACAAATATAGGTGTCCGTGTCCTGCTTTTCAAATACCCGGCGCAAAACATAGAGCCGCCGGTCAAAATCCTGCCCGGCGGCGATAGACGCGGGACGCTTCAAAAAGCATTGGCGGATGCGGGGCATGGTGCGCCGCGCCCCGGCCCCCAACTGGGCGGGGTGGCAGGGCACGTCCCGCCAGCCCAAAACGGGAATGGCTTCGGCGGCGGCCAGCTGCTCGAAAATGCGGCAGATGTTGCGCACCCCCACCTCGTCCTCCGGCAAAAAAAACATGCCCACGCCGTAGTCGCCGGGGCTGCCCAGGGGAATGCCTTCCTCCTGTGCCCAGGCGGCGAACAGGGCGTGGGGAAGCTGGGTCATGATGCCCACGCCGTCGCCCGTGGTGCCCAAAGCGTCGCTGCCCGCCCGGTGGGCCAGGCGCTCCACAATGGAAAGCGCCTGGTCTACGGTGCGGTGGGTGGCTTTGCCGCTTAAATCCACGATGGCGCCGACGCCGCAGGCATCATGCTCCATTTCCGGGTGATAAAGCGGATATTGCTGATCCACCATGGTCATTCCTCCGTCCTCCTTGACGTTTGGGGATTGTTTGGGCAAAAGGGAATGCAAGAACACTTTAAGTAAGGTTGGAAGTAGGAGGTAGGAGGTAGGAAGTATATATAGTCCACAAAAAGGACGGGAGTATGCATCTTGATGAACAAGATAAAACCTCCTACCTCCTACTTCCTACCTCCTACCTGCCTAAAGCGTTCTTTCCCCTTTTCCCTCGAAAGCTTACGATGTTTCTAATATCTGTTTCGCGTAATCGGCCATTTTCAGGCCGTGGCGCATGGCGTACTGCTGGATGGCCCGATGGGCTTCCGGTTCCGTCAGGCCCTGTTGCTCCATGAGCAGGCGCTTGGCCTTTTCCACGGTTTCCTTGTCCTGGCCCTCCCGCCGGGGCATCTGCATCCGCTGCATCTGGGACAGCATCTCCACCGCCGCCGTCAGCGCGCTGCCGGGGCAGGGCGCTTCCAGCTTGAACAGGCGGGGATGCTCGCAGCGAACCAGCAGCTCAGGCCGGGCCAGCAGCAAAATCTGGGCGTCCTGCTGAATATCCCAGGCCAGCTCGTCCACCAGGCAATCCGGCAGCGCGCCGAAGAGGATCACCAGACAGTCCCCCGCCTGGTTCACCGCCCGCCGCACCTCGCCGCCGGACGCGCAGGAACGAAAGACCTGGAAGCCCGCTCCGTTCAGGATCTTGGTCAGTTGTTCCCGGCTGGTTTCCGCGCTGGCCGCGATCACAATGCGTTTCATGGTGTGCCTCCTTTCCTTCTACCCCTCGGCTCCGGAAAGCTTTGGGGCGTTTCCGGGATGGCTCATCAGTACATGACGATATACCGGTCAATTTCCCACTTGCTCACGTGGGTGCGGTAGGCGTCCCATTCCTTTTCCTTGCCCTCCACGTACTGGGAAAGCACGTGTTCGCCCAGGGCGGCGCAAATCACGGGATCGGCCTTCAGGCACTCGATGGCTTCCTTCAGCGTGCCGGGCAGGGACTTAATGCCCTTGGCTTCGCGGGTGGGGCCGTCCATGGCGAAGATGTTTTCGGTGATCTCGTCCGGCGGGGTCAGGCCCTTTTCAATGCCGTCCAGGCCGGCAGCCAGGCACACCGCCATGTTCAGGTAGGGATTGCAGCTGGGGTCGGGGCAGCGCAGCTCCACGCGGGTGCCCATGCCCCGGGCTGCGGGAATACGGATCAGCGCGCTGCGGTTGCTGGCGCTCCAGGCCAGATAGCAGGGCGCTTCATAGCCCGGCACCAGGCGCTTGTAGCTGTTCACCAGGGGATTGGTCACCGCCGCCATGCCGCGCACGTGGGAAAGGATGCCCGCGATGAAAGCGTAGGCTTCCTTGCTCAATCCCTTCTTGTCGCCGGGATCGGCGAACACGTTCTTGCCGTCCTTGAACAGGCTCATGTTGGTGTGCATGCCGCTGCCGTTGATGCCGAACACGGGCTTGGGCATGAAGGTGGCGTGCAGGCCGTTCTTCTGGGCCAGG
>JAFSNT010000253.1 GCA_017443295.1 Clostridia bacterium | reverse complement strand
TGATCGTCATTGCTATGATTTCGATCAAATCATGCCGCGTTTTTGCTTTCTGCCTTGGTTCTTCCAAATTGCTGAAAAACAGCTTCATGTTCATCACGTCGATCACCTCTCATTTTCCTTCGACGTGATTTCTAAAAATCCATTTGGTAATAGAATTGTAATATTTTATTAACTAATTCTTAACTCATGCGATTGTCATGCAAGTTTGCCTCGTTTTGGTTGACATATCTCCTTCCGGCCTGTATACTGATGCGTAAGATTATCCCCTTACACGCAATTCGCGGATGCAAAGGATATCTGGTAAAAAAGGAGATCTGCATGAAAGAAAAAACCTCCCCCGAAAAAAGCGCCGCGCTGCAAATTCCCGCCGCCCCGCCCAAGGGCACGATTCCCACGCCCAAAGAGGGCCTGACCCAGGCGGAAGCGGAAAAACGTGCCGCGGCGGGGCAGAGCAACCGGCAAACGGCGGATCCGGGCAAAAGCGTGCCGCGCATCGTGGCGGACAATTTGTTTACCCTGTTTAATTTGCTGAACTTTGCCCTGGCCTTCTGCCTGGCCCTGGTAGGCTCCTGGAAAAACATGCTGTTTTTGGGCGTCGTGTTTTCCAATACCCTGATTGGCACGGTGCAGGAGCTTCGCGCCCGGGCCATGCTGAATAAACTGCGGCTGCTGGAGGCGCGGGACGCCCGGGTGATCCGGGACGGGAAAGAAAAGAAATGCCCGCCGGAGGATATGGTGCTGGGCGATTTAGCCATTTTCAGCGCGGGCGACCAGATCCCCGCCGACGCCATGATCGCCGACGGCGTATGCGCGGCGGACGAATCTCTGCTCACCGGCGAAAGCGAACCCGTCACCCATAAGCCCGGGGACCTGCTCATGTCCGGCAGTTTTTTGACCGAAGGCCGGGTCACGGCCCAATTGATCGCCGTGGGCGACGACAGCTACGCCGCCCGGCTCATGAAGGAAGCCAAGCAGATCCGGTCCCCCAAGTCCGAGCTGATGACGGAGCTGAACAAGCTGGTTTCCCTGGTGAGCAAGCTGCTGGTGCCCATCGGCGTGCTGCTGTTTTTGCAGCAGGTATTCCTGCAAAAAGCGGCGGTCGCCGACGCGGTGCCCAAGGCCGTGGCCGCCATGATCGGCATGATCCCGGAGGGGCTGATCCTGCTCACCTCCGTGGCGCTCATGGCGGGCGTGGTGAAGTTAGGGCGGCGGCAGACCCTGGTGCAGGAGCTGTTCGGCATCGAAACGCTGGCGCGGGTGGACCTGCTGTGTACCGACAAGACCGGCACCCTGACCACCGGCGAAATGGCCTTTGACCGCTTTATCCTGCTGGAAGCGGACGAACAGGAATTAAAGAACAAAGCCGCCGATTTCGTATCGGCTTTCGCGGCGGAGTCCGGCACCCTGCGGGCCGTCGCCCAGGCGTTCCCAACGGGCGGCACCCGCAAGGCCGTTTCTGTTCTGCCATTCTCCTCCGCCCGAAAGAAATCCGCCGCCTCCTTCCCGGACGGAAAAACGCTGATTTTGGGGGCGCCGTCCTTCGTGGCGGGTACGGTTCCGCCGGAGGCCATGCAGGCCGCCGACGAAGGCTTCCGGGTGCTGCTGCTGGCGGAAGCGGAGGGGACCATTCAGAATAGCCAAATCCCGCCGGTCACGCGGCTGCTGGCACTGTTTTTGCTGAAGGAAACCCTGCGCCCCTCCGCCAAGGATACTGTGCAGTGGTTCAAACGGGAGGGCGTCTCCGTGCGCGTCATGAGCGGCGACGACCCCCGCACGGTGGCCGCCATCGGGCGGGCGCTGGAATTAGAGGGCTGCGACAGGATCGTGGACTGCGCTAAGCTGACCGACGAGGAGCTTTGCGCCGCCGCCGGGGATCACGTGATTTTCGGCAGGCTGACCCCCGACCGGAAGCGCATTCTGGTGGACGCCCTGAAAAAGGCGGGCCATCACGTGGCCATGACGGGCGACGGCGTGAACGACATTCCTTCCCTCAAGGCGGCGGACTGCTCTATCGCCATGGCGGGGGGCGCGGAGGCCACCGAACACGCGGCCCAGCTGGTGCTGCTGAACAACGATTTCAATTCCCTGCCCGAAGTGGTGGCGGAGGGCCGCCGGGTGATCGGCAACATCACGCGCACCGCCTCCCTGTTCCTGCAAAAGACCCTGTATTCCTTCGCCCTCAGCGTGCTGAACCTGCTGATCGGCCTGTTCCTGCCGCTGCAATATCCCTTCCAGCCCATTCATCTCACCCTGGTCAGCGCTCTGACGGTGGGCATTCCCTCCTTCTTCCTGGCGCTGGAACCCAGCAGCGAACGGGCCAAGGGCAACTTTTTGAAGCGCATCATTCTGAAAGCGGCCCCCGCCGCCTGCGCCGTGGTGTGCTGCGCCCTGGCGGCCATGATCGCAAATCATCTCGGCACGCCGGACAGCGTGGCTTCCACCATGGCGGTGCTGGCGGCGGGCGTCATCGGCCTCGCCAACCTGATCCTGACCTGCCTGCCCTTTTCCAGGCTCCGTATCGCCGTCTGCGCCCTCATGTGCGTCGGCTTTGCCGGGGCGGTGACGCTGCTGCCCGGCCTGTTCTCCCTCTGCACCCCGGAAATGATGGCGGGGCATTGGGGAACCTTGGCCGCCATGATCTTGGGGGGCTTGGCCGTATTGCTTCTTGGTGCCTTCCTTCTGCGTCCGGCCATGAAAAAGCTGGAAGCGGAAGGATAACAAGATATAATCCGGCGTGCTAAGCAACGCCAAAAAAATGGAAGGAGCAATCCAAATGAAACAATTGGTTCGTTTTCTCTGCATTGCCCTGGTGCTGGCGCTGCTGCCCCTGACCGCCCTGGCGGATCGGGCGTACCTGATCGACAGCGACAGCCACAGGCTCACCGAAGCGGAGCTTTGGGAGTGGGATCGGGAATCTTTGAGCTTCATGTTCAATGAGATTTTCGCCCGCCACGGCTTCACCTTCGACCCCGGCGGAAAGTTCTACAACTGGTTCAACAACCAGCCCTGGTATCAGGCCACCCCCAAGGTGTCCCGCCAGGAAGCCTACAACAAGACCACCAACCTGGAATGGGACAACTACCACACCATCAAAAAGGTGATCCAGGATATGGAAGCGGCGGGACATCCCTACCGGAAAAGCGGCAAATCCAAGCTGAAATCCTGGACGGATTACCAGCCCGCCGGAAGCTGGTCCCTGACCGGTTTTGAACCCGTCACGCTCAAAAGCGGCCAGAAGCTGGCCGTCTATTCCGCCCCCGGCACCGATTCCTGGCGGGGCGCCAACGGCAAAGCGATGGTCAACACCAACGGCTCCGTGTGGGCCGCCGGATGGGACGGCAACTGGCTGCAGGTATTCTATGAGGTGAACAACGGCGGCCTGCGCGTGGGCTATGTGAACGGTTCCGCCATCAGCGGCAAGGTGAAGGGGAATGGCGGCGTGAACTTCAACCAGACCCTGTATTTCTCCCGGGAGAGGGCGAAGATCACAGCCAACTGCCAGCTGACCGACGATCCGCTCAAGAACCAGACCACCATTACCACCCTGTCCTCCGGCCGCTTCGTCACCTACCTGACCACGGCCATCAACCAGAACGGCAGGGTGTGGGACTATGTGGAAACCACCGTGAACGGCCAGACCGTGCGCGGCTACATTCCCTCCGGCTGCCTGACCCTGCCTACCGAAACCCTGCCCGATATTGATCCCAGTTACTACGGAGATAAATAAACGGAACATCCAAAAAACGCCCCGGTTTGTGAAGCGCGAGGAACGCTCCGCGAGCCGGGTCCGCTTTTTAAAAAATTTGCACTTTTCGCCCTCACTCGTTGCAAATTCGTGCCGTTTGCGGTAAAATAAATACAGGTCAATCCGCGCTCATACATTTATCAAGGAGGAGAGAACATGAAAAAGTTTCTGAGCTTGATCCTGGCGCTGGCCCTGCTGCTGGGCTGCGCCGCCTTCGCCGAAGAAGAGGCGAAGCTGGATAAGGATCTGGTGATTCTGTTCACCAGCGACGTGCACTGCGGCATCGACCAGGGTTGGGGCTATGCCGGCCTGTACGCCGTGAAGCAGAGCCTGTCCAAGGACAACTACGTGCTGCTGGTGGACGACGGCGACGCCATCCAGGGCGAACCCATCGGCACCATGACCACCGGCGAAGGCATCATCGACATCATGAACGTTGTGGGATACGATCTCGCCGTCCCCGGCAACCATGAATTCGACTACGGCATGGACCGCTTCCTGGCGCTGGCTGAAAAGGCCAATTTCCCTTATCTGAGCTGCAACTTCAATGAGGAAGGCGAGCTGGTGTTCGCGCCCTACGCCATCAAGGAATTCAATGGTGTGAAGGTCGCTTTCGTGGGCGTGACCACCCCCATGACGCTGCGTTCCTCCACCCCCAAATACTTCATGGATGAAAACGGCGAATTCATTTACGGCTTCATGCAGGACGAAAACGGCGAAGCCGTGTATACCGCCGTGCAGAAGGCCGTGGACGACGCCCGGGCCGAGGGCGCCGCTTATGTGATCGTCATGGCCCATATGGGCAACGAAGCCGAATGTTCTCCCTGGATGTACAGCGACGTGATCGCCAACACCACCGGCATCGACGCCTGGCTGGACGGCCACAGCCACGATACCGATCAGGTGGTCATGAAGAACAAGGACGGCCAGGACGTGGTCCGTTCCGGCTGCGGCACCAAGCTTGCCCACATCGGCGCCCTGACCATCTCCAAAGACGGCAAGATTTCCTCCAAACTTTATTCCTGGAACCAGGATATTGCCGCGCCCGCGCTGCTGGGCCTCGATAACGCCGCCAGCGAAGCCGTGGCCGCCGCTTCCGACGTGCTGAACGAAAAACTCAAGACGGTCGTGGCTTCCACCACCGTGGATCTGATCATCAACGATCCCGTGGCCACCACCGCCGATGGCAAGAGCGTGCGCATCATCCGCAACACCGAAACCAACTTAGGCGACCTGTGCGCCGACGCTTATCTGGATCAGTCCGGCGAGGCCGACATCGCCTTCGTCAACGGCGGCGGCATCCGTGTGGCCATCAAGAAGGGCGATATCACCCTGAACGACATTCTGAGGGTGCATCCCTTCGGCAACAGCCTCACCGTGATCGAAGCTACCGGCCAGCAGGTGCTGGACGCCCTGGAATGGAGCGTACATTCTCTGCCCGGCGAATTCGGCGGCTTCGACCATGTGGCGGGCCTCACCTTTGAAGTGGACGCCACCATCCCCACCCCCTGCGTGCAGGACGAAAGCAAGATGTTCGACCATGTGGACGACACCATGGAGCGCCGCGTGCGCAACGTGCTGGTGGGCGGCGAACCCCTCGACCCCGCCAAGATCTATAAGATCGCGTCCCATGACTATCAGTTGCTCAACAACGGCGACGGCTACACTATGTTCAAGGGCTGCACCGTGCTGCAGGAATCCGTGAAGCTGGACAACCAGGTGCTGATCGACTACATCACCGGCACCTTGGGCGGCGTTGTGGGCGAAGGCTATGAAAATCCCTACGGCCAGGGCCGCATCGTTTCCGTGAACGCGGAATAATCAGTAAAAACCCGTAAACGCATGCAAGGGGCTGCCTCACTTGGGGCAGCCCCTTCTTCTTGCTTTCCAATTGATCCGTTCTATTGGCGATTCCTCTGTTCACGGAAACGGGCCGCTTACGGCCGGGCGATCCGCTTCTTTCCCGGCTGAATGGCCCGCTGGGGGCAGACCAGGATGCACAAATGGCAGCCCACGCAGTTTTTGCCGTTCAGCACCGGGCGGCGGTTTTCGTCCAGGCGGATGGCCTGATGCCCGCCGTCCGCGCAGGAGATGGCGCAGCGCCCGCAGCCGATGCAGCGTTCCCGGATGAATTGCGGGAAGATCACCGTGTCCCGCTCCAGCACGTCGGTGGTGGCGCTCAGGGAATCCAACCCTAAGCCCACGGCCTCCTTCACACTGTCAAAGCCCTTTTCCGCTAAATACAGGTTCAGGCCCGCTTTCAGATCGTCGATGATGCGGTAGCCGTACTGCATCACGGCGGTGGTCACCTGAATGGAACCGCCGCCCAGCAGAATGAATTCCAGGGCGTCCTTCCAGGTTTCCACGCCGCCCATGGCGGAAAGGTGCAGCCCTTTTAAATTTGGGTTTTGGCCCAGCTCGGCCACGAAGCGCAGGGCGATGGGCTTGACGGCGTTGCCGCTGTACCCGCCCACGGCGCTCTGCCCGCGCACGGCGGGGGCGGAGACGTAGGTGTGGGGGTTGATGCCCACGATGGATTTGATGGTGTTGATGGCGGCGAGGCCGTCCGCGCCGCCCCGCAAGGCCGCTTCCGCCGCCGGACTCATGTTCGCCACGTTGGGGGTCAGCTTGGCCAGCACGGGAATGGAACAGGCCTGCTTCGCCGCGCGGGTGAAGCGCTCCACCAGCTCCGGCACCTGTCCGATGTCGCTGCCCAGCCCCCCTTCGGCCATGTTGGGGCAGGAGAAATTGAGTTCGATGGCGTCCGCGCCGTTTTCCTCGCAGAGCCGGGCCAATTCGCCCCATTCCGCTTCGTTCCGGCCCATGATGGAGGCCAAAATGAATTTGGTGGGGTAGTTGGCTTTCAATTTGCGGAAGATTGCCATGTTTTCCGCCACGCTGTGGTCGGACAGCTGCTCGATGTTCTTGAAGCCCACGATGCTGCCGTCGCTGCCCGAAATGGCGGAAAAACGGGGCGAGGCCTCGTGAATGTCCAGGGTGCAGATGGTTTTGAAGCACACTCCCGCCCAGCCCGCTTCAAAGGCCCTTGTACACATATCGTAGGTGCTGGCCACCACGGAGGAGGACAGCAGGAAGGGATTTTCCAGCGGGACGCCGCACAGGTCGCATTTCAGCCGATCCTCATTTTCCGGCATCGGCGTTTCGCATTCCGGCTTCACCTGATAATACAGGCGGTTGATCACGTCCCGGATGGGCACCTCTCCCGCCCGGACGCAGGCCCGCTCGCAGGGCGCGGGGCAGGTGATACAGGGATTCTGCTCCGGCAGACTTTGGGCGGCACATTGCTCGTTCTGAAACCAGACGCTGCGCAAAAAATCGGCGGGCTTCAGCTTTTCGCAGACCGCGTCGCAGGGGGCGTTCTGGCACAGGGCGCAGCGGATCATATCGGATCGGAGAATACTCGGTTCAACGGGAATCATACGCTCACTCCTCGCGTCGAATTGGGGCCGCTGTTTTATTCCGCATCACCGCGTTTGGTACAGCTCCAGCATCTGCCGGATCTTCCCGGCGGGTTCGGTCAGGTCATGCACAGTGCTGCCTTTGTTCACCGTATCAATCAGGGCGGCGATATACAGGTCCATGTTCACGGAGAAATACCAGGGACGCTCCTTGAGTTCCGGCGTTTGGTACACCAGATTGGTGGTGAATACGCGGTCAAAGCCGCCTTCGGCGTAGGCCTTGTCAAATTTGCCCAGGCCGCTGGTAAACAGGCCGAAGGTGGAAAAGACGAACACCCGCCTGGCGCCCATGTCCTTGAGCTGCCGGGCGGTATCCAGCATGCTTCCGCCGGAGGCGATCATATCGTCGATGACGATCACGTCCTTGCCCGCCACGTCGCTGCCGCAGAAATCGTGGGCGATAACGGGATTGCTGCCGTTTACGATGCGGGTATAATCCCGGCGCTTATAGAACATGCCGATGTTCACCCCAAAGAGCGACGCCAAAAACACCACGCGGCCGGTGGCCCCCTCGTCCGGGGCGATGAACATCATATGGTCGCTGTCGATTTTCAGATCCTCGTACTCCGTCAGCAGCGCCTGGGTGAACTGCAGGGCGGGCGACACGTTTTCCATGGGCGTCAGGGGCACCACATTCTGCATCCGGGGATCGTGGGCGTCGAAGGTGATCAGGCTGTGTACGCCCATCATCTCCAGCTCCCGCAGCATCACGGCGCAGTCCAGGGATTCCCGGGTGGTTTTCCGGTGCTGGCGGCCCTCATACAGGAAGGGCATGATCACCGTGATTCTTTCCGCCTTGCCGTTGCAGGCGGCAATGACCCGCTTCAAGTCCTGATAATGGTCGTCCGGGGACATGCGGTTGGTTTCCCCGTACATCTGATAGGTCAGGGACGAATTGCACACGTCCACCAGAATGTACACGTCCATATCCCGCACAGATTCCCTGATGACGCATTTTCCTTCGCCGGAGCTGAACCGGGGGCATTCCGCCGGGATCAGGAAACGCTCTCCCCCGCGCCATTCGGACAGAATCTGATCCACCCGCCTGCCGACCTTGGCGGCGGATTCCAGGGCGATCAGGGCTATTTTTCCGGGCATACGCTTCCCCTCCCTATTGACTTCGTTCATTTCCGCAGCTTCAGCACATACGCGCCGTCGGCCTGCTTTTCATAGCCCATCTTTTCCATGTACGCCGTATGCTTGGGCGCGTTTCCCTTGAACGTCAGCGTTTTATAGCCCTGCCAGGCCAGCTGCCCGTTCAGGTAGCGGCCCACCGAAGTGTCCCGATAGATGGGCGTGGCGTAATCCAGCATCACTTCCACGGTTCCGTCCGCGTGGGTCCGGCCCAAAAACACGCCGGCGGGGTTGCTGTCGCAGCACACCAGCAGGGAAAGATCGGGGTCGATCCTGTGCAAATCAAATTCGGGGAACCAGGCGTGAATATCCTCCGCGTACCGCTCCAGCAGGTAGGAAATGTACCCGTCCCACGGCTCCGTTTTGATCGTGTCGTACTGCTTCTGTTCCCTGAGCAGGCGCACAAGATGATACACGTTGATGCCCGCCAGACAGATATTCATGACGGCGGTGGGATAGGAGCGGATCATCAGGGCGTAGGCCGCGAAAATGACGCTTCCGATCAGGTTGATGATCCGCAGGCGGATCACGGAGGTCATGAGCATGGACACAAGCACCAGCGCCGAGCCAAAGTAACCGATCAGTTCAACCACGTTGATTCCATCCATATGCCCTTTCCTCCCGAACGTATCCCTTTTCGTTTTTCACGCGCGGCGTAAGCCAAAAAACATTCTGTTTTCTTTTTTCGACAGCCGTCCCCGATTTCCTTCCTGATTCCCACGGCTTTTGTCCATTTTGCCGTTACTACTCAGCCTTCGGCTTCGTAGTAACGCGCGGGCGGGGATTCCATCCCCCCCGCGTGCCCCCCCACGGTTTTTCCTCTCGCCCCTGACGCCCCACGTCCTGCGCGTTCGCTTGACCGTGGGTTTCGGGCGGCAATCCAAGGATTGCACGCCCTCAGTCTCGCTTCGCTCGACGCTATGGGGCTCCCGGGCGGAAAAACCGCAAGGTAGGAAAATTTCATTTGGTCGTCTTCGCTCCCGCCTGAAATTTTCTGGTCGGGGCCTTCCGGCCCGGCCTCCGCTGAAAATATGCCAAAGGGCATATTTTCCGGGCGCTTCGGCCCCTCGCGGCGTACACGCCGCCGCTGCGGATTTTCGTCAAGGGGAGTGCCCCTTGACAATCCCCCGCCGATGCTGTTTCTTCGTCGATTCTCCAAAGGGGGCTAAGTAGTAACAATTTACCCAGGCCGAAGGCATGCCGCGGTCACCGGTTCATATACGTCCCGATGCGGTCCTGCACGTTCTTTTCCAAATTCCGATAGAAGAACTGATAATCGTACAGATGATACACCCCCGGCGCGAGGATCGAAAGCGTGCTGTTGTACACCTCAGGGTCGATATCCGTCACCTTCAGCGCCCCGCGCTCCCCGTCCAGGTACGCGCCGGTCAGGGCGGTCACTTCGTTCAGGATGCCGCCCTCATAGTCCGTAAAGCACGCGCCGAGATTCAATTCTTTTTCGGCCTTTTCCCCATCCGTTTTCCAGTTCAGGGGATTGATGGCCAGCGTCTTCGTGCCCGCCGGAACGGACATGGAATCCCCCACGTCCTCCGCCTCCGTATTGAAGGAGATGATCACGCCGATATCCGTTTCCCCCTGCGCCGCCCGAAGCTGGGGCCATTGCGCCGTTTCTTCCTCCGTCAGCCGCCAGCCGATGGCGTAGCAGGCGATCAGCTGCTTTTGCAGCGCTTCGTCCCCGAAGCACTCCTTCATCAGGCGAAGCGCCATATCCGCCCCCTGGGAAAAGCCCGCCAGGACGATGGGCCTGCCCCCGTTCCAATGCTCCATGTAATAGCCGAAAGCGTCCTTCACATCGGCGAAGGCGCTCTGCTTTAGGGGTTCCGCTTCCGCCTCCGGCAGGGCGTATGCCCTGTACCCCACCTGACGGTAGACCGGGGCAAAGAACCGGGTATTGTGATCATAGATGCCCTTTTCCATGTTGATCACGCCGATGAAATTGGCCCTGGTCTTTTCGTTCGTCAGATCCATGATATACGCGCCTTCGCCGCCGCCGAAAGCGGAGGGCGCGAGGAAAAACACGTCCGCCGCGCTTTTGCCGTCCTCCGAAGCCAAATAAATCCAGTTCCCCGCGTCGCCGTAGTCCAGCGATTCCCGCGTTTCCGCCATGGCGGTGCTGAAAAGCAGCATCAGCGCCAGCATCCAGGCGATCCCGCAGGCGGTCTTCCAGTGCTTCCGATTTCCGTTCATCTTGTTTCCTCCTTATCAGGGCTTATTCAAAGGGGGCAATTCATGAATATCATAGGTTTCATAGTAAATATCGAAGGCCGTTTCCACGTCCCCGGACAGCTCGATCAGCGCGCCCGCCTGGAACATGGAGGAAAGCGTGCCGGAGGGGGCGGGCCAGGCGGCGTTGGAAACCACGGTCATACTTTCCGCGCCCGGCTCCTCCGCCCGCAGAATGGCTTCCGCCTCAAAGAGCAGCGTGCCCGTGGCGATATGATAGTCGCTGGAAATGACGGCCAATTGCTTCACCCGGGGATATTGCTCCGTCAAAATCTGATACGTGTAAACGGCGTTCTGGGCAGTGGTCAGGGAACGGTTTTCCACGATCACCCGGGCCGCGTCCACCCCGTTTTCCGTCAGCCACCTGGCCATTTCCCCGGCCTCCGTGGCGGAGGGATTTTCCGACGCGGTGCCACCGCCGGTGCAGACGATATATGCGTTGGGATACTTTTCCGCGCTGGCCAGGGCCACCGTGAGCCTTTCCACCAGCTCCGGCTTCATGCTGCCGTCCGGGTTCAGCTGAAAGCCCAGCACGATCAGGCACAGTTCATCCGTATCCGGCAGGCCGTCCGGCAGGATGTTTTCGTGGATTTCCAACCCGGCGCTCACGCCCCGCCAAAGGTTCATGATCTTTTCCCAGCGGACGCCCGCCCCCGGGTCGGCGGCGTAAAGCGCCCGCAAAAGCTCCGCCGTCTTCTGGGCCGCCTTTTCGCCGTAGGTTCCGTAATAGACCGCCAGCTCCTCAACGATCTCCCGGCTGTTCCCCAGCCCCTCCGCGCGGCAGACGGGTAAAAAGCATACCGTCAGCACCAGGAAAACGATCCAAAACGCCGCCGTCCTGTTTCTCATGTCCGTTCCCATCCTTTCCTGTATAAAGCATCGTAAGATATCGGTTCCTATATTCGCCGCGGAACGCCTTTTTCCCTTTTCACGCCCGGAACTGAAATTGACATTCGCGCCGCCCCTATGCTATAATTCGTTTGACATTTTTAAGGAGGATTCGTTGGTATGATCAAACGGTGTCTGGCGGCGCTGGCGGCGCTTTTATGCTGTTTGGGAACCGTTTCCGCGCTGGCGGCGGAGATCCCGGCGGAATACCGGAAAGCCAGAGGTACCCAGAATGTGTACCTCTACGGCGATCAGGACTATCAGGTGGAATACCGCTACGACGTGGAGGGCAAATTTCGCGACCAAATCGCCGATTATGTGAATAACTACAATCAATTCCTTTCCGGCGACGACGTGGACGTGTATTTTTATTTCGTCAACAATTCCCGCAGCATTGATTTCACCAAAGACTTGAGCGTGCCCAATGATATCTATACCGGCCTGTGCGAAAGCCTTACCTGCGTGGATCACGCCGCCTGCCTGAACATCGACAGCTTCGAGACCTACATGCGCCTCTTTTACCAGACGGATCACCACTGGAATCACGTCGGCGCGCAGCAGGGCTATGAGGACATAGTGCGTTTGCTGCTGGGCGAGGAAGAAACGCCCTATCAGCCGGTGGAGGAAGTGGTGTTCGACGTCCTGTACAACGGCTCCTATTCCCTGCGGACAGGGATCCACAACGCCACCCAGAAATTTGCCGTGTATCGCTATGAGCTGCCGGAAATCACGCTGACGGTGAACGGGAAAAAGAAAACCGTTGGCCGCCAGAAGCAGTATTTTGCCGGGAAATATTCCAAGGGCGAAATCGCCGCCCATTTTGATATGTTCTACGGCGGGGATCAGGGCGAACTGGTTTACGATACGGGCATGGAGGACAAAGAAAACCTGCTGGTGCTGTCCAATTCCTACTCCCATTCCGTGCGGGATCTGCTGGCCGCGCATTTCCATAAAACCTATGTGGTGGATTTGCGGGAATACATGACCCAGACCGGCAAATCCATGAAAATCCGGGAATACCTTGCGGAGCATCAGATCGACAAGGTGCTGATCTTGGGCGACGTTTCCTACTTCCTTTACGGAAAGCAGCTGCACTGAGGAGGCGCTTTATGAAAAGACTGATCTGCGCTTTGCTGGCGGCGGCGCTGCTGTGCGGCCTGCTGCCCGCATTCGCCGAGGAACCGGAGGGCGGCTGGACCTTTGAATACAGCGCACGGGGCAAGAACCTGTATCGCCTGGGCAATACCGGTTATCTGGTGGAAGGCTGGCGCGAGTTCCTCATTCCCGAGTATCTGGACACCGTCCGCAAAAACGCCGCGCAGCTGAACGAATACGTGCCTCTGGGCGGCGGCGTGAAAAAATACGTGTATTTCATCGAAAGCCCCCGGTCGGTGAACCTGGACAGCGATCTGAGCGGAGAAAACGAAGTGTTCACCCTCATCAAGGAGCAGTATGAGGCCGACGGCATCGGCACCCTGGCCCTGGATAAGGGCGAGGATTTTCTGAACTGGTTTTACAAGACCGACCAGCACTGGAATTATAAGGGTTCCTACCAGGGCTACTGCGACATCGTCCGCATGATCTTCGGGGAGGACGAGCCGCTGATGGTCCCGGCGGAAACGGTGGTATTTGAGGAAGCACCCTTCAACGGCGCTTTCAACGCCAAGTTGGGCTATTCCCAATCCGACGAGCTGTTCACCGTTTACCGCTTTGACGGCATGCGGGACTATACCGTGTTCATCAACGGCGGCCCCGAAAAAAGCTACGGGAAGGCGGAGAAATATTTCAAGGGCAAGTATCCCCGCATCACCGTTTACAATCATTACGGCGCTTTCTACGGCGGCGACGCGGGCGAGCTGATCATCGACACCGATCAGCCGGAAAAATCCAACCTGCTTTTGATCAGCAATTCCTATTCCAACGCCGTCACCTTGCTGCTGGCCCAGCATTTCAACCGCATCTATTCCGTTGATCCCCGGTATTACAAGCTGCGCATGAACAGCGATTTCCACATTCAGAAGTACCTGAAAAAGAACCAGATCGACACGGTGCTTTGCATGGGCGATTTCCGGTATTTCATGCAGCCCTTTTCCATCAAGTAAGCGGGCGTCCCGGTTTCCGGCATTGCGAGGGAGTTTATGAAAAAAACGCTGCTGTTCCTGCTTCTCCTGGCGGCCCTTCTGCCCGCCTTTTCTTCCTCTGCCCGTGCCGACGCCCCCTCCCTGTATTTCCTGCCCGCAAACGGCGCGGCGAAGGCGGCGGAGGGCGCGCTTCCCTGCGACGCCGTGACGCTGTACCGGACGAACGGCCAGCGCTTCCTGTTTCTTCCGGCAGGATGGAACAGCGAAGCGCTTTGCGTGTATTTTACCGGCGCGTCCCAAATCACCCTGAACGGCAAAGCCTGCCAAAGCGGAGATACGGTTTCCCTTCGGCCGGGTAGCACGGCGGACGTAAAAATCAAGGGAGGCGGCGGCTTCACCCTGCGGGTGATGCAGTCGCAGAACCTTCCGGCCGTGTTCCTGACCACCGCTTCCGGCGGCCTGGACGCCATCAAAGCCGATAAAACCGTGCGGGAGGCCGGGCAATGCGTCGTCACGGCCGCCGACGGCTCCCGCGCATACGGCGGCGCGCTCACCTATATCCGCACCAGGGGCAACGCGTCGTTTTACTATCCCAAGAAATCCTTCCAGATCAAGCTGGAGACGGCGGCCCCCCTTTTCGGCATGAACGCCGACCGGAAGTGGGTGCTGCTGGCCAATTACCTGGATAAATCCCTCCTGCGGAACACCGTCGCCTACGCCGTCGCCCGTTACGCGGGCGTGTATTCCTACGTGCCGGGTACGCAGCCGGTGGACCTGTACGTGAACCATCAATATTACGGCAGCTTCCTGCTCACCGAAAAATGCGAGATCGACCCGGACCGCCTGAACATCGACAGCCTGGAAAAGCGCACCGAAAAAGCCAACGCCGCGCCGCTGGAGAGCTTTCCCACCTTCGGCGACCGGCTCTACGCCCTGAACGCCCGCAAGGGTTCCCGCGTGGAAAACGATCCCGAGGATATCACCGGGGGCTACCTGATCTTAGCCAATTCCCGGGTGTACTACGCCTGGGAAAAGAGCGGCTTCGTCACGTCCCGGGGCCAGGCGTTTACCTTGGACGAACCCAAATACGCCTCCCCGCGGCAGGTGGAATACGTGAGCACCCTGTTCCAGCAAATCGAAAACGCCCTGTTTTCCCCCGACGGCGTCGATCCCGACACGGGCAAGCGCTGGTCGGACCTGCTGGACAAAACCACCTTCGTCCACCGGTACCTGCTGGCGGAGGTGCTGGCGGATTACGACGGCCAGAAGCCGTACTTTTACAAAAACACGGACGAAAAAGACCCTCTGATTTACTGCGCCCCGGTGTGGGATCAGGACAATATCTTAGGGGCCAACGAAACGTACAGAAAGCCCCGGCAGTTTTACATCTGCACCGATCAGTCCCAGCCTTATCTGTGGTTCCCGCGGGCCATGAAGCTCGCCGATTTCAAAAGCGAAGCCATGGAGCAATACCGGCTGATATACGCCCCGGCCCTGCGCATCCTGCTGGGCCAGGAAACCGATCCGGAGGGGCGGCTTCTGTCGCTGGACGCGTATGCCGCCGAAATCCAGGCGTCCGCCGCCATGGACAACGTGCGCTGGCCCATCTCCCAGCACCGGGCGACCAATTTCAACGCCCAGACCGGCAACGATCCCGCCGCCAACGTGCGGTACCTGCGGAACTTTATGGAAAAACGGCTGGCTTTTCTGGATCAGCAGTGGGGCCAGTGATATCATCGGGAAGGAGAGGCGCGCAGCATGAAAACCAAAGCCGCCTTATGGATTCTGATCCTCCTTTGCTTTGCGCCCGTCCTGTGGGCGGAAGGCGTCGCCGAGGAAGCGCCGTCCTTTGCGCAATACCGGACGCTGAAACGGGACGACGTGGGATACGACGTGTACCTGCTGAAAATTCGCATGTACCAATTGGGTTATATGGCTTCCGAAAACGCGACGGATCGGTATACCGCCGGGTTTGAAAGCAAAATCAAGGAGCTGCAGACAGCCAACGGCCTGGAACCCACGGGCAAGGCGACGCCCGAACTGCAGGCGCTGATTTTCTCCGTCGCCTGCGTTCCCGCCGCCGTCACCCCCGCCCCCACCGCCGCGCCCACCCCTTCCCCCGCCCCCACCGCACCGGTTTCCCGCGCGGCGCTTCCCGCCCTGGACGAAGAAGGCTTCCTGCCCAGGGACAGCGAGGAAGAATTCGTGTATGAAAACGACGAGGACGGCCTGTGGTACTATATTTCCAATTCCCTGTATGTGGAAATACGCCGCTTCACCCAAACGGGGAGAAACAAGCTTCAATGGTTTGAAACCACCGTCAATCTGCGGGACGATCTGCCCCGGTCCTATTCCGTGCCTTATACCAAGCTGACCGCCGACACCTTCGTTTCCCCGGCGTATCTCGCCAATGAAAACCATGTGGTGCTGGGCATTTCGGACGATACCTATACCTGGCGCACCTTTTACAGCCGCCGCACCGGCATCGTGATCCGCGGCGGGGAACTGATTTCCCATACCCCTTACGTGAACAAAAAAACCGCCCGCTTCCCCAATCTGGACGTGATGGCCTTCCTGCCGGACGGTACCATGGCGGTGTATGAAAACCAGGAAACTACGCCGGAAGCGCTTTTCGCCTTAGGCGTTCGGGACGCCTATTCCTTCGGCCCCATTCTCATCCGGGACGGCCAGGAGCAGCTTTTGGTGCGCTACGGCGGCGAAATGTCCCGGGAAAAGCATCCCCGCTGCGCCATCGGCATGCGTTCGCCCAATCATTTTGTGGTACTCACCGTGACGGGCCGGATCAGCGCTTCCGACGGCTGCCGCCTGTCCTGGCTGGCGGAAAGAATGCGGGCGCTGGGCGCGGTAAACGCCTTTAATTTAGACGGCGGCGGCTCCGTTTCCCTGGTATTCATGGGCAAGATCCTGAATAAGCAATCGGACAACGTGGTGCGGGGAATCACCGATATCATTGGCTTCGGCGTGTCCGAGCTGGTAGGTACGGAAAACTGATCCGCCATCCGGGTTCAGGCAGAAAGGTTCTTGACAACCCCTTGCCCCGGAGCATACAATACCCTTGATTCATCCTGCACTTTACTGGAAGGGAGTACCATGAAACACAACCGGATTTCGGGTTTCGCGCTGATCATCGGCTGTGCGCTGCCCGTTTTGATGCTGCTGGGCGTTCTTTTTCGGGGCGAGCTGACGGTTTCCCAGAATGAAAACCGAACCCTGGCCCGCTTCCCCGCCCTCACCCTGTCTTCCTTTTTGTCCGGAGCATTCCAGGACGGCCTGGAAAGCGCCTTGGGGGATCAATATCCCTTCGGCGAGGACATCAAGGACCGGGTTCTCACCGCCCAGAACACCGTTTATCAGGCGGAAGCTGCCCTGCTGCTTTCCGTGGCCCCCCCAAGCGGCGCGGAATACCGGGAAATCACGCCGGGCTATTACCATTACGGAAGCGACGATCACCGCATCGTGGAAAAGCCCTGGCAGGCGGACGCCTGCGCCGGGCAAATGCTTGAGAACGCCCAACTGTTCAACAGCGCGGAGAACGTGAAAAAATACGTCTATTTCATCCGCAATTCCCGCGCCCAGGATTTTTCCCTGTCCGACGGGGAAAATAACGGGCTGTTTGACTTGATCCGCTCCTGCTATACCGCCGACGGGTACGGCTGTTTTTCCGTGCCGGATTACGAGGCCTTCTGCCAGAATTTCTATCAGACCGACCACCACTGGAACCATCGGGGCGCGGATGAGGGCTACCGCCAGATCGTCGCCCTGCTCTTAGGCGAGCAGGAAGAAACGCTGCCGGTGGAAAAGGAATGGACGTTCAACGTGGTTTTCAACGGCTCCTATGCCCGCCAAACCAAGACCCTGTGCGCGGAGGAGCTTTTTTCGGTTTATTCCTATCCTTCCTCCAAAATCAAAACCACCCTCAGCGGCAAAAAGGGCCAGTACGGCCACGCCGCCCTGTATGAAAAGGACCGTTTCCCCACCGACGAACTGCGCAACCACTACGCCTATTACTACGGCGGCGATTACGGCGAGATCCTGCTGGACAACGGTTCCTCCCATGGCCGGAACCTGCTGGTCATCGCCGATTCCTATTCCAATCCCATCAATCTGCTGTTGGCCAGCCATTTTGACCAGACCTGCATCATCGACCTGCGCTATTATCAGCAGGATATGGGCAAGCCCTTCGACGTGAACGCGTACATCCGGGAACACGACATCGACACCCTGCTGATGATGGGCGATATCGTCCTGTTCGGCGGGGCATTGGAACAGGAGGCGGATCGCTGATGGTATTTTCCAGCCTGGTCTTCCTGCTGGTGTTCCTGCCCTGCGTACTGGTCTGCTATTTCCTCGTGCGGGGCATCCGGGCCAAAAACGCGGTGCTGTGCCTGTTTTCCCTGGTGTTTTACGCCTGGGGCGAGCCGGTGTACCTGTTCCTGATGATCGGGCTGATCCTGATCAATTACGGGCTGGCCCTGGCCATGGGCAGGGCGAAAAACAAACCGGCCCGAAGCCTGCTTCTGACCGCCGCCCTCATCGCGGATTTGGGGGCCATCGGCTTTTTCAAGTACGGGGATTTCGTGCTGCGCAACTTAGAAGCGCTGCTGGGCGTACCCATGCCCGCCTTGCAGGTGAGCCTGCCCATCGGCATCAGCTTTTTCACCTTCCAGATCATCAGCTACATGGCCGACGTATACCGCCGGGAAACGCCGCCCCAAAGGAGCCTGCTGAAGCTGGCCACCTATATCTGCCTGTTTCCCCAATTGGTGGCCGGGCCTATCGTGCGGTACCAGACGGTGGCGGAGGAACTGGATCACCGGGAAGAAAGTTTTTCCCTCTTTACCCAGGGGCTGCATCGGTTCGTGATCGGCCTGGGCAAAAAGGTGGTGTTCGCCAACGCCATGGCCATGCTGGCCGATACGGTGTTCGATCAGGCGGCCCTGCCCTCCGGCGGCGCGCTGTGGCTGGGAGCAATCGCCTACATGCTGCAAATCTATTATGATTTTTCCGGCTACAGCGATATGGCCATCGGCATGGGCCGCATGTTCGGCTTTCACTTCCTGGAAAACTTCAATTACCCCTATATCGCTTCCTCGGTCACGGATTTCTGGCGCAGGTGGCACATTTCTTTGAGTTCCTGCTTCCGGGATTACGTGTATATCCCCTTAGGCGGCAGCCGCCGGGGCATGGCGCGCACGGCGCTGAACATGCTGGCGGTGTGGGCGCTGACGGGCCTGTGGCACGGCGCTTCCTGGAACTTCATCCTGTGGGGGCTGTATTACTTTGTTTTCCTGCTGGTGGAAAAGCTGCTGGGCAGGGAACGGCTCATGAAGATCCCCGCCGTTTTCCGCCACGTGTGCCTGCTGCTGATCGTGCTGGGCGGATGGATCATCTTCCGTCTGGAATCCCTGGAGCAGATCGGGGCGGCCTTCGCGGGGCTGTTCCGCTTTGACGGCAAAACAGCGGGCTTCCTGCTTTCCCATCACGACGCGCTGTACCCCCTGTTCCTGCTGATCCCCGCCTGCGCGGGCTGCCTGCCCCTGGCCGGGTGGCTGCGGAAAAAGCTGCCGCCGAGGCTTTCGGAAATCGGCTGCACGGCGGGAGATATCCTGCTGTTTGCCCTGTGCGTGGCCCTGCTGCTGGGCGCGACCTACAACCCCTTCATTTACTTCCGATTCTGATCAAAGGAGAGAACACCATGAAAAAACTGTCCCTGATTCTGCTGCTGATCCTGGCTCTGACCGCATCCTCCGCCCTGGCGGACGTGACCCTGGTGGATCCCTATGCCGACTATCCCGCGGAGGCGGCCATGAGCGATTATCTGGCCGGGCAGCTGGAAAATGCCCTGGGCCAGAAGGTTCAGGTGAAGCGGTTTTCCGACATCGCCGAGGCCGTGAACGCTTTCCTGGCCCTGCCCGATCCCGACGAAGCGCTTCTGCTGTGCTGTCAGGACGCCCTGATCCTTTCCCTGCAGGGCTATATCGACCAGGATCTGCGCGTCGCCCTGCGGCCCTTGACCCAGGCCGCCGCCTCGGGCAGCGATTTCTACGCCGCCCCCGCCGTGCTGGAAGCCCTGCCCGAGATCACGCCGGAAAGCCTTCTGGCCTATACCGAGGAAAACGCCTACGAGCTTTTCATCGCCCGCCTGATCGAGGCCAGCCACAACGATTATCTGGTGCTGGAAGCGACGACGGAGCTGTACGTGGATCAAAACCTGTATATGGATTACGGGGAAGCCGCGGAGGAAGCGGAAAACGGCGCGCCGGATATCGCGGTATTCAGCGCCGCCATGCTGCCCAAGGAGGCGGCGGGGTATAAGCGGCTGTTCTCCGCGAATCTGCCGGGGATCGGGCAGGGCGTTTTCGCCCAGGCAGGCGCGTCGGACGCGTTCTCTCTCGCCGTGTGGCAGGCGGTGAAAGCGGCCTGCGAAGAAAGTGCGTGGCAGGCGCTGCTGGCCCAGGGCGGCTATAACGGCGCGCCGTGCCCCGAGGAAGCGGAATTTGCCAAGCAGGTCAAGGACCTGTTCGCCGATTACGTGCGGTATCTCACCAGCGAGGGCCTGTTCTTCTACGAGCAGTAAAGCGCCCCGAAAACGGAGGACGACCGGCCATGGCGCACATTCGGAAAAACGAAGAGGAAAAAACGGGCTACCAGGAAAGCAGGCCCCTCACCCCGGCCATTGACCTCCAGTGCGATTTCGTGATGGTGTACGGCACGGACGAAACCATGCCGGAGCGGATCAGGCAGTTCGCGGACGCGGGCTACCCGGTACACCTGATGACGGGCATTTCCTGGGGAGATTATCAGGATTATTTAGACGGGGCGTGGGACGGAAAGTCTCACTGGGACGAGGCCCAAAGGGAGCGGGACGGCCAAACGGTGCTGCACGGCCCCCGGGTGCCCTACTTGGTGCCCACCGACGCCTTTGCGGATTATCTCACCGAACGGCTGAAAATCGCCGTGGACCTTGGCGTGCTGGCCGTTCACATGGAGGAACCGGAATTCTGGGATCGCAGCGGGTATTCCCCGGCTTTCCAAAGGGCGTATGAGGCCCGGTATGGGGAACCCTTCGCGCCCCAGCACGAAAGCATAGACGCCCATTGGCGCTGCGCCCGGCTGAAAGCGGAGCTGTACGCCCAAACTCTGGCCCGCATCAGCGCCGCCCTGAAAGCCTACGCCCGGGAAAAATATGATCGTGATTTGCGCTTTTACGTGCCCACCCACAGCCTGCTCAATTACACCCAATGGAAAATCCTCAGCCCGGAAGCCAGCCTGATCGGCATTCCCACGGTGGACGGCTACATCGCCCAGGTATGGACGGGCACCAGCCGGGTGGCCAACGTGTACGAGGGGCTGTACCGGGAGCGCACCTTTGAAACGGCGTACCTGGAATATGGCGTGATGCAGGAACTCAGCCGGGGCACGGGCCGCCGGATGTGGTTCCTGAACGACCCCATCGAGGACAACCCCGCCTATACCTGGGAAAATTACCGGTACAATTATCTGAAAACCGCCGTTGCCTCCCTGCTGCATCCCCAGGTGTGGCATTATGAAATTTGCCCCTGGCCCCGGCGGGTGTTTGAGGGCCGCTATCCCCGGATACAGCCCAAAATCGGCGAAAAGGACGAAACCAGCTTCGCGGCGGCGGACGCCAAGCCCATCCCGGACAGCTACCGCACGCTGCTTTCCGGCATGTTCCAGCTGTTCGGGGATATGGAGCAGCCGGACTGGCAATTTGAGGGCGTGCGGGAGCCGGTGGGCCTGTTCCTGTCGGACTCCTGCCTCTATCAGCGCACCTTCCCGGATAACGTTCCCACCGCCGGGCCGGAGGAAGCGCTGTACAGCCTGATCGTGAAAAACTCGGAAATCGCGTCCCCGGAAGAAATCGCCGAAAAGGCCGCCCGTTCCCGGGCCTATATGGAAAATCTGGATCAGGACGCGGCGGGCATGAATACCCTGATCGAAAGCTCCGCCTTCCCCCACTTTTACGGCCTGGCCCTGCCCCTGCTGAAATACGGCCTGCCCATCCGCCCTGTGCAGCTGGACAACGTGCGCCGCTTCCCGGACTATCTGAAAGAATTCCGCTTCGCCATCCTCAGCTACGAATTCATGAAGCCCCTGTTCACGGACATCCACGACGCTTTAGCGGCCTGGGTACACAGGGGCGGCTGCCTCATCTGCGTGGGCGACGGCGGCGACCCCTTCCACGCCGTGCGTTCCTGGTGGCGGGATCAGGGGTACGATAGCCCCATGCAGCACCTGTTTGAACTGCTGGGCCTGCCCCGACAGCCGGAGGACGGCGCATTCCCCGTGGGCTCGGGCCGGGTGATCGTGTGGAATCGGTCGCCCGCCGCCCTCTGCCTGCGGAAAGCGGAGGCCGACCAATGGCGAACGCTGGTAAAAAACGCTCTCCGGGAGTGGGGCGTGGACTGGGCATACAGCAATCACATCACCCTCCGGCGGGGTCCATACGTCATTTGCCAGGTGATGGAGGAAAGCGCCCAGGAAGCGCCCAAGGTTTTCGAGGGCCGCTTCGTGGACCTGCTGTCGGACGGCTACCCGGTCATTTCCCGGAAAACGGTGCTGCCGGGGGACGGGGCGCTGCTGTACGATCTGGACAAACTGGTAAAGGACCGTTTCGCCGTGATCGCCACCGCCGCCCGGATCGTCAGCGCGGAGATGGGCGATTCTTCCCTGTGCCTCCGCGTCCACGCGGCGGATCAGCTGCTGGTGTATATCCGCCTGCGCCTGCCCTTCGTTCCCGCCGCCTGCCGGTCGGAGGACGCCGACATTTCCTGGCAGTATGACCCGGCCAGCCAAACGGCGCTGATCAGTTACCGCAGCGCGGGCAGGGAAATCGCCCTTTGCCTGGAATGATTGCAGAACAAGGGCCAGCACACACCGAAAATGCGCGCTGGCCCTTGTTTTGTTTATATCATTACGATTACGCTTCTTCCCAGAGGGTTTTCAGCAGGCGGACGCAGGCAGGGCCGTCCCTGCCCAGATCGTCAATGCCGCCCTCCACGCTGATCAGCCCGTCATAATTCGTCTGCTTCATGGCGGCGAACAGCGTCTTGAAGCCCTCCTCCGCCTCCAGCGGCGCGCGGCGGCCCTTCAGGGTGGCGATATGGCAATGGGCGATGCCGCCCACCCGGGCCAGATCCTCCGGCGCGTGGCCTTCCACGGCCACATGGTAATAATCCGCCAGCAGCTTCACGTTGGGATGGTTCGCCGCCGCCGCCAGGCAGGCCCCTTCGGCCACGGAATTGATCATGTTGGTTTCCCCCCGGTTCAGGGGTTCGATCACGATGGTGAGTCCATATTGCGCGGCGATTTCGCCAATCAGCCGGGTGATTTCAATCAGACGGCGGAAAGCGTCGCCATAGGGCACGGTTTCGGGCCGCTTCCGGCATCTGCCGCTGCCGAATACCACCACCTTGCCGCCGAGCTTTTTCACCCGGTCAAAAGCCCCGTGCAGATAGCGGGAAATCACCTGCTCGTCCGCCTCCGGCCCCAGCAGGGCAATCTCCCCGGGGAACAGCACATTGAAGGAAGGGGCGGGAATGGGCGCGTTTTTCACCGCGTCCAGATATTTTTCAAATTCTTCCTCTGTCCAGGCAGCGGCGGCAGCCACCTGCGGCTCGATGTAATCAAAGCCCGCCGCGGCCACCTCGCCGATCCGATCCAGTTTGGCGCAGAATCCTATTTTCATTGGCACATATCCTTTCCGGTATTCACGAAGCATCAGTTCCAGGGAGAGTAAGTGTAAAGGAATTCAACCAGTTTTCCGTTCCCGTCAAAGGTGACTTTAGTGTTGTACGGAGCAAAGCTCGTTCCTTCCAGCAGATGACCGAGCAGTTCATTAAATCCCAATTTCACAGGCGCGTCCAGGTTTTCAGGATCG
>JAFSNT010000252.1 GCA_017443295.1 Clostridia bacterium | reverse complement strand
TTCATCGACGACGATAACCGGTATATGTACGATCTGCGCCACGAAGTGCGCTTTGTCAACGCAGGCGAGTACGGCAGCGACAGCCCGGAAATGTTTTTCGGCTTCCTGTGCGGCATGCTGGCCCAGAACTTTGACATCAGCGTGATTTTCGTTGACGCGTTCCTCAAGCTGGTGAAAACCGATGTGGAAAATACGGAAAAATTCTTCGCCCGTCTGGATCGGCTGAGCGAGCAGCACAACGTGCAGTTCGTGCTGTCTGTGAGCTGCGACGATACCGTCGCCCCTGAATTCATCAAGAAATACTTCATCTGAGATCGAGGACAAACGCTATGCCTTTTATCAGCACCCGGGGAGCGGAGGCCGTTTCCGCTCCCCAGGCCATCGTGCGCGGCATCGCCGCCGATGGCGGATTGTATGTGCCCGTTTCCCTGCCCCGTTTGGACAAGGCGGACTTTGAAGCCCTGGCCCGCATGGATTATCCCTGCCGCGCCGCCCGCACTTTGGCGCTGACCTTAGATGGGTTCACCGAGGAAGAACTGCTGCCCATGGCCCGGGACGCTTACGCCCGTTTTGACGACCCGGCAATCGCTCCCGTGAAGGCGCTGTCCCATGGCCGGTACGTGCTGGAGCTGTTTCACGGCCCCACCTTAGCCTTTAAGGATATGGCCCTGCAGTTCCTGCCCCGCCTGCTCACCGCCTCCGCCCGCAAGGAGGGCGAACAGCGGGAAATCGCCATCCTGACCGCCACCAGCGGCGACACGGGCAAGGCAGCCCTGGAGGGCTTTCGGGACGTACCCGGCACCTCCGTCACCGTGTTCTATCCCCAGGGCGGCGTCAGCGCCGTGCAGGAAAAGCAGATGGTCTCAAGCCAGGGCAGGAACGTACACGTGGTGGCGGTGCGCGGCAATTTTGACGACGCCCAGACCGGCGTGAAGACCCTGTTCGGCGATCCCGCTTTCCGGGATGAAATGAACCAGCGGGGCAAGACCCTGTCCTCCGCCAATTCCATCAACTTAGGCCGTCTTGCGCCGCAAATCGCCTATTACCTGTCCGCCTGCGCCGATCTGCTGGCAAAGGGCGAAATCGACTGGGAAACCGGCCTGAACATCTGCGTGCCCACGGGCAACTTCGGCAACATCTTAGCCGCCTGGTATGCCCGCCGCATGGGCGCGCCCATCCGCCGCCTGATCTGCGCCAGCAACCGCAACGACGTGCTGACAGACTTCATCCGCACCGGCGTTTACGAACGCCGCCGTCCCTTCCACAAGACCATCTCCCCCTCCATGGACATCCTGATTTCCTCCAACTTAGAACGGTTTCTGCTGGAGCTGGCCCAGGGCGACACCGCGCAGGTGCGTACTTGGATGGAGCAGCTGAAAGCGGAGGGCCGCTATGAAATCAGCGACAGCCAGAAGGAACTGCTGAAAAGCATATTCTTCGGCGGCTGCGCCGGGGACGAACGCACCTGCGAAGCCATCGCCCAATATTGGCAGGAAGAAAAATATCTGCTGGATCCCCACACCGCCGTGGCTGCCGCCGTGGCCGGGGATTACCGCAAAGAGACCGGGGACAATGCGCCCCTGCTGATCGTGTCCACCGCCAGCCCTTACAAATTCGCCGCCGACGTGGCCAAGGCCATCGGCGTAGAAGTTGAGGGCGACGCCTTTGACGCGGGCGCGGCGCTGGAAAACGCCACCAAAGTGCCCGCCCCCAAGGCCATTACAGCGCTCAAATCCATGCCCGTGCTGCATACCCAGGTCTGCGACAAGGACAAAATGGGCGAAGCGGTGCTGGCGGCGTTTGACGGAAAGAACGCATGAAAACCCTGAAAATGTACGCCCGGAACGCCGAATTTCAGCGCTTTGAAACGCTGAAACGCAACCGGGAAAAGCGCACGCGCCAGGGCCTGGCCTTCATGGAGGGCGTGTAGATGGTGGAGCAGGCCATTTCCCACGGCTGGCGGTTTTACGCCATGGCCGTGGCGGACGGCAAGCGCCTGTCCGGCTGGGCCGAGGATATGATCGGCAAGGCCAGGCCGGAAAATCTGTACCAAATGGCCCCGGAGCTGCACGCCGAGTTAAGCGACCGGGAAAATCCCTGCGAGATCATCGGCCTGGTGTACGCCCGCACGGACGGCTTAGAGCGCATGGCAAAAGCGGCTCAAATCAGCGCCGCCCCGCCGATGTTTACGCTGTTTGACCGGCCCGCCGCCCCCGGCAATTTGGGCACCTTCCTGCGCTCCGCCGACGCCTTCGGGGCCACGGGAGCCATCGTCACCGGCCACGCGGCGGATTTTTACGATCCCCAGTGCATCCGGGCCAGTGTGGGCACGGTGTTCGCCCTGCCCTTCGGAGAATTGCCCAGCGCCGAGGCGGCGGTGGAATGGCTTCGGAATCAGCCCGGCCGCCCCCTGATCGTGGGCACCAGCGCGAGAGGAACGAAAAACCTTTCGGAAATCGACCTGACCGGCCCCGTCGCCCTGGTGATCGGCAACGAAACCTTCGGCCTTTCCCACGCCTGGAAGGAGCAGTGCGATATTCTGGCCCGCATCCCCATCTGCGGCGCGGCGTCCAGCCTGAACGCGGGCAGCGCCGCCACGGTGTGCTTCTACGAGGTCAGCCGCCAGCGCATGGGAAAAGGGCTTCCGCCCCGATAGAGATTCAAGAAAATTTTTCCAAATCCGTTTCAACTCCGAAAAAAAGGTGTATATTCATATCGTACAGTTCGCCGGATGCCCCGGCGTGCGTGATAAAGAAAGGGAGGAATGTCATCATGAAATGGGTATGTCAGGTTTGCGGTTTCGTTTGGGAAGGTGAACAGCCCCCGGAAAAGTGCCCCGTGTGCAAAGCCCCCGCTTCCAAATTCACCAAGCAGGACGCTGAAATGACTTGGGCCGCCGAACACGTTGTGGGCGTCGCGCAGGGCGTGCCGGAAGACATCATCGCCGATCTGCGGTCCAACTTCACCGGCGAATGCTCCGAAGTGGGCATGTACTTGGCCATGGGCCGCGTCGCCGCCCGGGAAGGCTATCCCGAAATCGCCGAATACTGGAAGACCGCCGCTTGGGAAGAAGCCGAGCATGCCGCCAAGTTCGCCGAACTGCTGGGCGAAGTACTCACCGACAGCACCGAAAAGAACCTGAAAATGCGCGTGGAAGCTGAAAACGGCGCCACCGCCGGCAAGACCGACCTGGCCAAGCGGGCCAAGGCCCTGAACCTGGACGCTATTCATGACACCGTGCATGAAATGGCAAGGGACGAAGCCCGCCATGGAAAGGCGTTCGCGGGGCTGCTCAAGCGGTATTTCGGAAAGTAAGAATCAAGGAAAATCAACACTTTTTAAGAGGATCGTTCCCCGCGAACGGTCTTCTTTTTTCGCCTTTTCCCTTCCTTCAATGACAATCCTCTGTCTTTTTGCTCGTTTCGCGTCATTTTGAAAATCGCCTATGACACTCTTTGTCATAGCTTGTCATAGACATTATACCAAGAGGCAAAACCCGTTTCAAGAACTGTAAACCATGATGTAAACGGAAGCCCTGTAAAAGTTGAAAACCGAAGCAACTCAACTACCTCGGTTTTCTTTCAAATTCATCTGTTGTCCGAATCTAAGCATACAACGGGATAATTGTAACTGTGAGCCCACTGATCTGCGTATGACCCTTTTATACAAATGATGATTGTAGATGAATTAAAAGCATTAACTCCTATGTTCTCAACGGAATCGGGGATAAAAACATGTGAAAAAGCACTATTCAAAAATGCTTCATCACTAACAATTTTAGTGTTTCTGGGTAAAGAATTAGTAAATAAATCATTGACATTAAGAAACGTGAGCATATTTTCATGGGCAAAGCTCTCTGCTACTGAATTTTCTGATCCAATGATAATTGTATTATTTGAAAAACTTGTTCTGTCGATACTTTGTACGTTAATTGGAATAATAATGCTTTCTAAGCTCTCACATCCACTAAAAGCGCAAAAACCAATGCTATTTAGTGTATCAGAGAGTATAACAGTATTCAAATTAGTACAACCCATAAATGAATGCATATCAATAGATAATAAACCTGTAGGCATGACGATTTTTTCTAATGCTTTAGCGTTGTAAAAAGCATACATGTTTATTGCTTTTGTATTTGATTCAACTTGATAAATACTATCTGGACGCCCACATGGATAACATAAAAGTCTTTGATAACCCTTTGAAAATAGAACACCATTTATTGAAACGAAATTACTATTCTCTGTAGAAACAACTATATTCTCCAGAGAGTAACAACCATCAAAACATGAAATTCCAATAGAAGTTACCGAAGCTGGTATCTCAATAGTAGACAATGATTGGCACCCTCTGAAGCTCATAATTGATAACGTAGTTAATCCTTCTGGTAATGTTATACTCTCAAGAGAAGAACAGTTTTCAAAGCATACTTGTCCTATGATTTCTACTGTGCTCGGTAATGATACATCAGTAAGATTTATCAAGCCGGAGAACATACCATCTCCCAGTTGTGTAATCCCTTCATTTATGATAACGCTTGTAATTCGATACTTATTTTCCTCATTTTCTTCTATCCATGGGTGATAGTAGTTTTCAATTATCCCACTACCCATAATCGTAAGAACACCTGCATCATCTAAACTCCAATCAATTTCAACAGGTACATATTCTGTACCATCAGTATACACAAGGTGATATGAGTTTTCTATTGCAAATAATTCAGCCTTTGAGCCTTTGTTACAAATGATTGTCGTAGACGAAGGAATACAGTAGGACCCTAAAGTGCAATCATCATTTAGAATAGTTACGCTTTCAAGACTATAACAGTCAGTAAAAGCACCATTACCTATACTGTTTACTGAATCCGGAATTGAAATACTTGATAAATTTGAACAAGACATAAAGGCGAGCATGTTAATAGTTGTACAACCTTGTGGTAAAACAACTTCCTCTATATCGTTTATCCTATAGAATGCATACATTCCAATTGACCTCGTGCCGTCAGGGATTATGTAGATTTTGTCATGACGGCCTGTAGGGTAATAATTCAAAGAAGACCCATTTTTAGTGAAAAGAACGCCATTTATTGAAGTATACGAATTACTACCGCTTGCAACATTAACGTTTACTAATGACGGGCAGCCTTGAAATACTGTTATAGAAATTGATGTAACGGTAGATGGTATATTGATCTCAGAGAAAGAACAGCCAGCAAAGCAACCCGTGTCTAAAAGCTGCAATCCTTCCGGCAAATTAATATCTATCAAAGAAGAACATCCTGCAAAGCACCATCCCTTTATTACCTGTAAAGTAGCAGGCAAGGAAACTACCGTCACATTAGGTATACTCCTAAATGACTCATATCCAAGTTGAGTAATTCCTTCTTCAATGACAATGGACTTTATTTGTTCCTTTATACTATTATCATCGTTCCATGGATGATAATTGTTTGGAATAGCACCATTTCCATACACAGAAAGCACTCCGCTATCTGATAATTGCCATGAAATAGTTTCTTCTTCGGAATAAGCGCACGAAACAAACAATCCAATTGTTAAGGCAATGATCGTTATTACAATTGCCTTTAGAGTATTCCTCATTGTTTTACTCCCCTTTGCTAAGGAATAATAGCCATTATCATAACCACTTATCAAAAGCAAAAACCATTTGCATTTTGAATGGGAAAAACCAGCCGCAAACCGTGAATCGACTGGTTTTCCTCTATTCGCACTTATTCCCTTACGGTATCCGGGAACGTATCACGCACAACTTTCGGCGCACGCTTCATTTTGATGTTGTACGATACGCAGGACGCAGAACGTCCAATTTCCCTTGCGACCCGTGCATAGCTGTTCTTGTCGGTATCCAGAATAATTGAATCAACTGTATTGTTCCATTGCAATTCGTTTCTGAAAGACGAAGGAACGCCTCACTCTATTGGAATCAGCGTTTTTTTCGGCTGGAATGGATGGGCATGAGCATACTTGATGGCTGCATTGTTAAAATCGTCGGCATTCACGTCGTCAAAATACTTTCTTCTCCACTTGGTATAGTCGAATTGTTCTCTTATCAAAGTGGAGATGAAACGTTCCGTTTCTATCGTTCCAAGGCGCTCAAGCAAGCAGGAAATACCTTCATCCAGGATTTCAGCAGTACTCGTATTCGTCATGATCTTCGCCTCCGGTTTCATGAATAAAATCTATTGTTGGCGTATATGACGATGCAAGCTCCAACTTCTCCTCCCTGATTAAATCCTGTACATGAAGTTTGGCCTGTGATTCTAAAGAAATCCGGACTTGTGACTGATTATCATATGGACGATTATAGCAGCAGTTGTCGAGGTATACTCGCATTGCCCATCTCCTCCTTCCTCACAGATACGCGTACCATTCCTCATCAATATTTTACCCTGAAACGTCGGGAATAGCAAGCGATTTTCCGAAAATCAGCCCATCAACTTTTTCAACTTTTTCTGAACAGGATCAGCATCTCTTTATTACGCCGAGTTGTTAGCGCGATACTTCTTTCATGACACCTTGACAATAAAAGCGTTTTGCCTTACAATATCAATGAAATCAAGCAATTATCCAGAAAGTCATTCCTGAAAGGCGTGCTTCCAATGATGTATTTTTCTTCCCCGGGGGATCACGCTTGTGCATTCCCCTGGTTTATTTTTTCGTAAGGCACTTTTTTAATCAGGAACAGCAGGAATCAGAAGAGCCTGCGGAATGATTGTCCACACAAAAAGCACAGATTGGACCAAGGAGGTTACCGGTGATGAAAAAACTGCTCTGTCTGGTTTTGGTCATGATGATGCCCCTGTCTTTCGCGCTGGCGCAGGAGCTGGGCGGAGAAGACTTTCGGCTCCGGGGTTACACGGACGGAACGCTGGCTATTGACTCCATCTATCTTGATCCGCACGACGGCCCGGGGTACGAGTATTATCCCGTGACCCTGACGTTATCCAAAGGCGCGACTGTCCACGTTCTGACCCAGGCGACGGACCGCCAGGGCAACCGATGGGTGCTTGTCGAGTCCGGCAGCATCCGGGCTTACCTGCTTCAGCAGGACAGGCAGGGGCATAAGCTGATCAACTGCAGCCTGAGTAACGTGCCCGTTGAACCCCGGGAACTCTACAGCACCTGGGCCTGCCGTCTGTATGAAAATACCCGCCTGCTGTATGGCCCGGGTTACGCTTATCAGAAAAGCCCCTTTACGGCGCGCGGTTCCGATTACGGATATGTGATCCTGATGAACGGAGACTGGGCGCTGGTGGAATTCCAGGGTGACTATGATATTTCCTGGCTGGGCCAAGGGCGGAAAACCCGGGGCTGGATGGTCTTCAGTGACCTGCAGTACTGATTCCGCCGCGCCGGGAGGGAGGCTTCCCTTCGTTATGCTGGTTTTCCAGGCCTCCTTATGCTTCCCATGGTCGCAATCAAAGCGTAGCATATTCAGCATTCAGGATCGTTTCGCGTAAACGATCCTGTTTTTCGTGCGGCTTGAAGGCCGCATTTTTCATTGATTTATGCGGCGCGCTATGCTATAATCGAAGCGTGTGGAGGGGGCATATTGCGTTTTGTTTTGGGCTTCTCCCCTCCGCGCTGTTCTTTCAACGGAGCAAAAAAGGCAGCACCAATGCCGCTTGCTGGGCTGTCGGATGCTCCCGCACATCGCTTTCGGGCAGCATGGGGACCCATGCTGTGCTGGCGAAGCACGCAATTGGAGGGGTGGCTATGTACGCCTATTGCCTGTTCTGCGAAACGGGAAAATGCGGCTATGTGGCAAGGGCCGTCATGCAGAAAATCCCCTGCCGCACCCTTTCCCCCAAGCAGGTACAGCATACCTGGTCCAAGGGAAAGATGGTGGACATCGTTCACGACCTGCTGCCCGGCTATGTGTTCGTATACACGGAGGACGCGCCGCTGGACGTGGCACTGCTTCGCCCCATTCAGGGGATCATCCGGTGCCTCAGATCCCAGGACAGGGTATACGAGCTGACCGGCAGCGACGAACAGTTTGCCCTGATGCTGCTGCAAAAGGACGGCGTGATCGGGAAAACCAAAGTGTACGAGGAAGGCCAGATGATCCGCATCTGCCAGGGAGCCTTCGAGGGCGTGGAAACAAAAATCCTGAAGGTCAATCACCGGAATATGCGGATGCAGATCGAAATCCCCTTCGCCAGCCAGCAAATCAAAACCTGGGTGGAATACGAAATCGTGAAGGCCGTGGACGAAAAAGATTGAATGTTGATAAGGCGTGTGCAATCCATGCGCCTTTTTTCTTTTCGAGGTGTCCGGCATGAGAATCCTGGTTACGGGCGTCAAAGGGCAGTTGGGGCATGACGTGGTTCCGGAATTGATCGGAAGAAATCATGAAGTGATCGGAACGGATCTTGCCCCGGACGGTGCGGGCGCGTCCGCGTATGTTCCGCTGGATATCACAGACCGGGACGCGGTTCAAAAGGTCATCCGGGAAATCAGGCCGGACGCCGTGATTCACTGCGCCGCGTACACGGATGTGGACGCCGCCGAGGCGGAAGAAAACCGGGCGGCGGCGGAGGCCGTCAACCATTGGGGAACGAAATACATCGCCGAGGCCGCGAAAGCCGCTGACGCCAAGCTGCTCTATCTTTCCACGGACTATGTGTTCGGCGGGCAGGGAACGGCGCCCTGGAAGCCCGACGAAACCCGCTTCGCGCCCTTGAACGTTTACGGTCAGACCAAGCTGGCGGGCGAAATCGCCGTGAAAAACGCCTTGGACAGGTTCTTCATCGTCCGCACCGCGTGGATGTTCGGCGCGAACGGGAGAAACTTCGTCAAAACCATGCTGCGCCTCGGCGGGACGCGGGACAGCGTTCGCGTGGTGAACGACCAAATCGGCACGCCCACCTACGCAAAGGACCTGGCCCGGCTGCTTTCGGATATGATCGAAACCGACCAGTACGGCTGCTATCACGCCACGAACGCGGGCGGTTCTATCAGCCGGTGCGATTTTACGAAGGAAATCTACCGGCAGGCCGGTGTGACCGCGGCTGTTCTTCCGGTTTTAACGGCGGAATACGGGCTGTCAAAAGCCCGGCGGCCCTTGAATTCAAGATTGGATCAGTCGAAGCTCGGGGAAGCAGGTTTTGCTCCGCTTCCGCCCTGGCAGGACGCCCTTGAACGGTATTTGAAGGAAACGGGGCTTTGAAATGGGTCAAATATCTGTGATTTATGACGCGGGCGGGATCAAAGGGCTTTGCGTGATCACGCCCGCCGTCCACGGCGATTCCCGGGGTTTTTTCATGGAAACGTACAGCCGGCGGGATATGGAGGAAGCCAGTCTGCATTATTCGTTCGTTCAGGATTGCCAGTCCTTGAGCAAAAAAGGCGTTCTGCGCGGCCTCCATTTCCAGAAGCGTTTCCCCCAGGCAAAGCTGGTGCGGGCAATCCGGGGCGCGGTGTACGACGTGGCCGTGGATTTGCGCGGCGGTTCACCGACCTACGGCAAATACCACGGGGAGCTGCTGACGGCGGAGAATAAAAAGCAGCTTTTGATTCCCCGAGGGTTCGCCCACGGCTTCCTGGTGCTTTCGGAGGAAGCGGAATACTGCTACAAATGCGACGATTTCTATTACGCCGAGGACGAGGGCGGCGTCGCCTGGAACGACCCGGACATCGGCATTGACTGGCCCCGGGTAGTGGGCGCGGATTCCGCCGCCCCCGCCATGGCGGACGGAAGCCCCCTGATCCTGTCGGAGAGAGACCGGAAATGGCCGCGGCTCAAGGACGCCGAAATCCGGTGGGACGCAATCGCCGGAAAACCCTTAGAAGTGGAGAAAAAGACATGACGGAATCTGAACGGGTCCTCCTTGCGCTGATCAGGCATTCCCTGTTCGGCACGCGGGAAGCATACCCGGCGGACACAGATTGGGACGAGGTGCTGCGGGAAGCCCAGGCGCAGGCGGTGGTCGGCCTGGCCGTGGGCAGCGTGCCCAAGGAAAAGCGCGAACCCTGGACGATTTGGCGCTATCAGACGGCGGCGGACCATACCCAGATCCGGTACGAGCAAAGCCAGCTCATTCAGCTGCTTTCCTCCAAAGGGATCCCCGTGGCGATTTTGAAGGGCACCGCCGCCGCCGTTTACTATCCCGTTCCCGGCCTGCGGGCATTGGGGGACGTGGATTTTATCGTGCCCAAGGACAAATGCGAGGAAACGAAGGCGGTTCTGTGCGCAAACGGCTATATCCCTTCCGCCGGGGAACACGACCCCACCCGCCATACCGAATATCAGAAAAGCGGCGTGGTTTTTGAATTTCACCACCGTTTCAGCCACCCCGACCTGGATATCGAGTCCTATATCGACGAGGGAATGAACCACCTGGAAACCGCCACCGTTGACGCCGCGGCGTTTCCCATGCTGCCCAGGCTGGCCAACGGCCTGGTGCAGCTTGCCCATATGAAGGATCATCTTAAATACGGCATGGGCCTGCGCCAGGCGATCGACTGGATGATGTTCGTATTCAAAGCGCTGGACGACGATTTCTGGAAAACGGCATTCAAAAAGGCCGCTGAAAGCGTCGGCCTGGATACGCTCGCCATCACAGCGGCCCGCATGAGCCAGATTTATTTGGGGCTTCCGGATACGGTCACCTGGTGCCGGGACGCCGACCCGGCTTTGTGTGAAACGCTGATGGACAGCCTGCTTTCTTCGGGAAACTTCGGAAGGAAGCTGGAGGGCGGAATCTATTTTGAATCCGTCACCGCCGCCATAAAGACCCGCGGCCTTTTCCGTTACATCCAGTACGCCGGAGAGCATAACTGGAAAGCATACCAAAAGCACCCGTGGCTGAAGCCCTTTTGCTGGCTCTATCAGATCGGGCGCTATCTGAGGCAAACCGTCCAATCGGGGCGCGGCAAGAAAATGCTGAATGATTTGAGCCGGGGCAAGAATCGGGGCGAAATGCTCAAAAAGCTGAAATTATAGCGTTTTCGTCGTGCGCGTCACGAATCGTAGAAATGCTGCCCGTCCTCCGTGACCAGCCGTTCCGTTCTGGGGTATTCAAAAATTTCGGGCTTTCCGGCGTTGGCGACGAGGTAATCCGCGAATCCCGCCGCGTACCATTTGGCCATTTCCAGGTTGTGCATGCGGAAGTAGCCGCAGTTTTTGGCCGTGGCGCCGGGCACGGTTTCCGCGTCCTGAACGGACTGGAAGGCGCGCAGCAGCAGATCATAAATCTCCCGGGGCGGACGATTGCCCTTCAGAATCAGGTAAAACCCGGTCAGACAGCCCATGGGGCCCCAATAGACGATTTCATCCTTCCAGACGGGGTCGTTCCGAAGGTAAGTGGCGATGATATGCTCCAGCGAGTGCATGGCCGCCACGTCGATGGCCGGTTCCACGTTGGGCCGGCGGAGCCTCACGTCATAGGTGGTCACCACGCCGGTTCCCACCTGATCCGCCCGGCTGAAAAAAATGCCGGGAACGATGGCCCTGTGATCCACGGAAAAGCTCGGTATCAAATCCATAATTGCATCCCCTTTCAGCGTTCCTTCACCGGACGCGCATTCATTATACAAAAGATACGGCAAAACCGCAACCCCGATTCAGCATGGAGGGAGCGCATATGAGCAATCAGCCAACCATGGACGGGCTGAAATATCTGCGGCTGCTGGCGGAGCAGTACCCCACCGTCGAGGCGATCTGCACCGAGATCACCCGGCTGAGCGCCCAGCTGAGCCTGCCCAAGGGCACCGAACACTTCATGAGCGATATCCACGGGGAGTACGAGGCGTTCTGCCACATCATGAACAATTGCTCCGGGGTCATCCGGGAAAAGGTGAATATCTGGTTAGGGGATCAATTGACCCACGCCGAAGCGGACGCCCTGTGTACCCTGATCTATTATCCCGAAGCCATCCTGCGCCAGCGGCACACCCAAAACGCCGCCACCACCCAATGGTATCAGACCCAGGTGCGGCATTTGCTGCATCTGGCCCGCATGCTTTCCTCCAAGTACACCCGCGAAAAGGTGCGCCGCCTCATGCCGGAGGACTGGCGCTTTCTGCTGGACGAGCTGATGCACTTCCAGAACGAGGAAACCGAAGCCCGCACCGAGCAGGAGGAAAACCGCCTGCGCTACCGGGACACGGTGCTGGACACGGTCATCGCCACCGACAGCGGCGACGGGCTGATCCTGAGCCTGACCCAGCTGATCAAGAATTTGGCCGTGGACAGGCTGCACGTGGTGGGCGATATTTTCGACCGCGGCCCCCGGGCGGACAGCGTGATGGACATCCTGATGCGCCACCATTCCGTGGACGTGGAATGGGGCAACCACGACGTGCTGTGGATGGGCGCGGCCTCCGGCAGCGAATGCTGCATCGCCATGGCGCTGCGCAACAGTCTGGCCCATCACAACACGGACATTGTAGAGCGGGGCTACGGCATTCCCCTGCGGGAGCTGAACCGGTTCGCGGAGGAAACGTATCCCGGCCTGTCCCCGGACGCGGGCATGCTCCACGCCGTCAGCATTTTGGGCTTCAAGCTGGAAGGGCAGCTGATCCGGCGCAGCCCCGACTTTGAAATGGAAGACCGGCTGCTGCTGCACAAAATCGACCGGGAAAGCCATACCGTCGAAATCGACGGAAAAACCTGGCCCGTGAAGGATCTGCCCCTTCCCACCGTACTTCCCGACGATCCCTACGCCCTGACCGAAGCGGAACAGCGGGTGATGAAGGGCCTGCGCCACGCCTTTACCCACAGCCCCCGCCTGCGGGATCATGTGACCTTCCTGTACCGCCGGGGCTGGATGTACCGGGTGTTCAACGGAAACCTGCTGCTCCACGGCTGCGTGCCCCTGAACGAGGACGGGACCCTGCTGCAAAAGAAGTTAGGCGGGGCATACCGGGGCGGCAGGGAGCTGCTGGATTACGCCGACCGGATGGCCCGCCGAGCCTTTTACGAGGGCGATCAGGAAGCCCTGGATTTCATGTGGTATCTTTGGTGCGGGGCGGAATCCCCCCTGTGCGGGCGGCAGGTAAAAACCTTCGCCCGGGCCTTCATCCCCGACGAAAAGGCCTGGCACGAACCCCGGAATCCTTATTATACCTGGTACAACCGGGAAGAAACCTGCGAAATGATCCTCCGGGAATTTGGGCTGGAAAGCCCGGAATCCCGCATCATCAACGGCCACACCCCCATCCGCGTCACCCACGGGGAAAGCCCCCTGAAGGCGGGCGGCAGGCTGGTGGTCATCGACGGCGGCTTCTGCCGGGCCTACCAGAAAACCACCGGCATCGCGGGCTATACCCTCATCGCCAACAGCCACGGCATGCGCCTCATGAGCCACCAGCCCTTCACCTCCCTCAGGGACGCCCAGGAAACGGGCCGGGACATTCATTCCCAATCCTTTGAGTTTGCCGCCTACCCCGTCCGCCTCACCGTGCGGGATACGGACTGGGGCGCCCGCCAGGCGGAGAGGATGGAGGACCTGCTCAGGCTGCTGGACGCCTGCCGCCAGGGCGTGATCACGCTGCAAAAGTAAGAAATTACCACCGGAACGCTTCAAGGACGCCGCCGCCGGGGCCGCGTCCTTTTTTCATCTTTTTCCCCGGCCCGGCGGGGTTTACGCATGAATCACAAGTTGGGATTTATGAAGGTAGGAGGTAGGAAGTAGGAGGTTGGAGGTTTATTTTGCAAAAACAAAAACACGAAAACCGGACTTCGTTCACTTTGGAGGACTATATAAAACCTCCTACCTCCTACCTCCTACCTTCTACCT
>JAFSNT010000251.1 GCA_017443295.1 Clostridia bacterium | reverse complement strand
TTTCTCTTTTCACTTTCCACTTTTCACTTTTTTCTTGCTCATTGTCCTTTCAGGTACTCCACATACTCTTCCAGGCAGTAATCCAAATCCCGCATAGCCTGGGCGTGCTTGACGCCCACATAGCGGACATGCCATTCCTCGCCGGTGATGCCGGTGATTTCGTCCTTTTCGTCGGTATAGCGCATGATGAAGCCGTAATCCCAGCAATGCCGCTTGAGCCAGATATACTGGGCGGTGTCCGCAAAGGTCTGGCCCGGCACGTTCAGGTCGAACGCCAGGCCGGTATGATGCTCGCTGGCCCCCGGATCGGCCACCTCCCGCCGGGTGATGCTCAGCGCCTGGGCGTGGGTATTCCCCGCGTCCTCATAGGATTTCACCCGGTTGTTGAAAATCCGCTGCTGATCGGCCACCGTGCGGTAGGCTTCCCGCAGCTTCCAGGGGGAAACGCCGTCCTTTTCGGCGTCCCGGATCATGGCGATCAGGGCGTCCACCGCCTCCCCCACCGCCTGAATGCTGTCCTTTTCGTAGGTCATCAGGCTCCCCGCCTTCTCCTTTACGTTGACCAGATTGGCGGGTTCAAAGCTGACGGGCAGGGGATTCTGCTTGTTCACCAGCAGGGGGATATCCCCTTCCAGGGTGTCCACCGGGCCGGGCTTGGGCAGCGCGCTGTCGGCATACAGGACGGTCAGGGTTTTCGCGCCCACCACGCCGTCGGCTTTCAGGCCGTTCACTTCCTGAAACGCCTGCACCGCGTTTTTGGTGCCGCTGCCAAAATCCCCGTCCAGCTTTCCGCTATAATAACCCAGGGCTTGCAGGCGCTCCTGAATCCCCTTCACCGCGTCTCCCTTGGCCCCGGATTTGAGTACCCCGGGGGTGGCCGTGGGGGCGGGTGTGGGCGTGGGCGTCGGCACGGGGGTGGGCGCGGGCGTCGCGCGGTTGGGATCCGGCGTCACGCTGATGGGCAGCACCGTGGGGGTGGGCGTGGGCGTCACCGCCGCCTCCGCCGCGTACACGTTCCAGGTGTTCATGGCGGTGGCCCCCACGGCCGCCAGGGCCGTGAGCAGCAGTGCGCAGAGCAGGGCGAACAGATAAGGGGAACGGTTCTTTCTTTTCCTTTGGGGACGGCGATTGGACATTGTTTCCTCCTATTGATCGTTTTGCATTCCGGCGATTTTCAGCATTTCCCCCCGCAGGTACTCGCACAGCCGTTCCTTTTCCTCATTGGCCGGAATATCCGGGTTATAGCGGGTGGGGGTGCCGAAGGTGATGGTACGCTTGTGCTTATCGGCGTACAGGGGCACGAACAGGGGGCATTTGCCCGTTTTGTTGTAATACAGCTGGCCCACCATGGTAAAGCCGGTGAAAAATTCGTTCACGCCTTCCCGGGCGTATTTACGCTCGGCAGACGCCTCGGGGTTTTCCGGGAAAATCAGGATGTTGTCTCCCGCCTGCATGGACGTGACGGTTTCCCGGAAGGTCTGCATCAGCTGGCGCGGGTTGTCGTGGTACACCGGAATGCTGTCCAGGGATTTCATCACCCAGGCGATAAAGGGCGCGCCGATTTTTCGCATGATCCAATCCAGCATTTTCCGCCGGAAGCCCTTCACGTTCTGAAACGCGCCGTTCATGGATCGGTCGGCGATGGTGTTCACATCGGTGATTTCATACGTCACCCAGGTGCGGAAGGAAAAGGGGATGTACAGGGTGGCCACCACCGGGCCGTAGATTTCTCCGTGGTTGCACACGAACACACAGGGAATGTCCTCGTCCAGCTTCACCTTTTCCTTGCCCCTGATCTTATGGTAGCACAGGGGCCAGAGCGTGAAAATGACGGCCTTGATGCCGTAGCGTTTCAGGCTTCTCTTGATCACCACCGCCTCCAGCTGGTCGTGGAGCGGGGCGTTTTCCCGGCCCTCCTGCTGCAATTCCGTATACCGGCGCAGCTTTTCCAGGTGCTGCCGGGTCAGGGGGAAGCGCAGGGCGAACAGGATCGCCGCGCCCACCAGAAGCAGGGCGGGCAGGGTGAGCAGGGGGCTAAAGGAACGGAACGCCTCGTCCCATTCGCTGGGGAAGTCCGTGGCGGTGAAAATGCTGATCAGGGTCAGCCCCGCCAGAGCTACCATCTGGCCCAAGAGGGCGGCGAACTCAAACCGCGCCTGCTGGGCCAAATCCACCGCCCCGCCGGGATCATGGCCCATGGCGAAGGCCGCCACCCGGCGCATATCCCTTTCCAGCCAGGTCAGCACCCGCACGCAGGCCGTGGCCCCCGCGGTACACAGCGCCAGGGAAAGATAAGCGTCCACCGACTTTGGCGCGCCTAAGGAATTGATGAACAGCACCAGCCCGTACAGCCATAGGACCAGCCCGATCATCAGCAGGAAATTGGGGTCCGTATTTTTTTTGATGCTTTTGCGCAGCACGGCGTCCGCCGCGGCGCTGGCCCCGTAGGTACACAGCAGGGCGATGCCCATGCACAGGATCAGGGCCTTGGCGGTGAGGGCGATATAGGTATAGCTCATCACCTGGGTGATTTGCAGCGCCGCCGCCACCACCAGCATCACGTTCTGGAACATGCGGTAGGCGTGCGCCCCGCGCAGGGCGGCGATTTCCTGTTTGTCTTCCTCGGTAAGTGTCCGCATCCTGCCGCGCAGACGCCCCAGGGGAAAGGATTCCAGAATGCCGCTGACCGCGTAGCCCCCCGCCAGCGCCCACACCGCCGTTCGCTTCATGGGGCTGAGCAGCAGCATGAGCAGCAGCGGCGGCAGGAACACCGCCTGCACCCCCGCCACGCGCGCTAAGATATTCATGGTCTTTTTGTTGGCGATCAGGGCGCGCTCCAGCACGTACCGGGTCAGGCCCGGACGCAGCAGCATGCACAGCACGATGCCGCCCAGCCGCCAGAAATCGGGATTGCTTAATGCAATAGGATATACCGTGATCAGCGCCAGCAGCAGCACCGCCAGCACGATCAAAAGCGCCGTACCCAGCCGGCGCATGGTTTTGGATACGACGCCCTCCTGGCTGGGCCGCCGCAGGTCGCCGAATAAAAGGGCGCACTGGCCCGTCAAATACAAAGCGCCGCCCATGATGGGCATGTTCAGCATCACGTTGGACGCCAGCATGCAGTACAGGCAGGAATACAAGGTGCCAATGGTCATAAAGCCGCGCACGGCGTTGTCCGCTTGTTTCTCTTGCCGCAAAATCGCAGCCTCCTCTCCGTATACAACTCCATTGTAACGTTTTTTGCAAAAAAACGCAAGTAAAAAACAGCGCCGCGCACGGAGACGCGGCGGAAAGAGGTAAGGTGAAAGGTAAGAGTTGAGAGTTGGGAGTTGAGATGAAATCGTGTTTCAAATGTCGTAAGTCAATCATGAAAACCATATAAATCTCAACTCTCAGCTCTCCACTCTCCACTCTGTTTTACTTTCCGACGACCGGCGTCCAATACGCCTGCTGGTAAATATCGGTGATCCGGTAGGTGACCAGGGCCTTGCTCTTGTCGGGCAGGTACACGCTGCTCACTTGCAGCTCCCCGTCCACGGTGACGGACTTGCCGAAGGCGTAGCTGGCGGTGTAATTCTGGTTGTAGTCGTACAGGTCGGCCAGGAACACGATTTCCGCGCCCTGTTCCAGCGCGTCCACGGCTTTGGCGACGGTTTCCGTTTCGTCGGTATACACGGCCCGTGCCCCGGCCACGTAGCCGTCCTCATGCTCGTTATCGAACACGATCAGCAGATCCATCCGCACGCCGTTCACCTGGGCGGGTACCCGGCCCGTGATGATCCAGCCGCCGTTGTCCAGATATTGGCTGGTTTCGTGGTAGTAGGGCACGGGCTGGCCGTTGATCGCCAGCCAGGTGCCGTCCATGTCGGCAACCAGGCGGCCCAGGTCGTCAAATGAGAAAATATTGTCCAAGCCCAAGTCCACGTAGCCCGCGCCGTTATCGTAGAACACGTTCTGATCCACGCCCGTGACCAGCGCCCACTGTTCCGGCGTCAGGTCCAGCGCCCAATTTCCATCCGCCTGTTTGAACACCAGCTTTTCGGCGTCGAGGATGTGGGCAGTGAGATACTCGGTCAAATCACCGCCGGACAGGGCGCGGCCCGAAAGGAAGCCGGTGTTGCCGCTGTTCAGCCCGGAAACCCGCCCGTACCCGCCGCCTAAGAAGGCGGACAGCAGCTCGCTGATCATATCGTCGGAGGAAGAAGACGCGCCGCCATAGGAGGATCCGAACAGGGAGGGGATCACGCTGCCCCCGCCCACGGACACGGCCTGGCCGCTGGCTTCCACCCCGGCGAAGTCCCGGATGGCCTGGGAATAGCTGTCGTCCATGCCGATGGCGGCGTAGGTGCTGACGGCCTTATCCACGTTGGAAATCTTGTTGTAGGGGAAGTAAATGGACAGGCCATAGGCGTTGGAAATGTTGCCCACGCGGTTGTATTTCACCGCTTCCTTGAGTACCTTCGCCAGGGCCTGGCTTTCCTTGGTGTTCAGGTGGTTACACAGGTCGGTCAGGTCCACCTGGTCGATGCGGCTGGAGGTGGCGAACTCCCGGCAGCCGTTGCGGGCGGCGGACACGGTCTGGTATTCCTTGTTGGCGATTAGCGCGGAAACGGACTTGGAGAAGGCCGTCAGCTTATCGGGCACGGTATGCGAAAGTTCCGCCAGGTCGATGACGGACAGGGTGGTCTGCTGGCCCCGGCAGGAGGAAGCGCACTTGCTCACGAAGTCGTCGCATATCTTTTGCCCGATGTCCAGGGTGTCCATGGAGGTATTCTTACCCAAGGCGGTGAGCCAGTCGGTATAATACCAGCCGATGCCCGGCTCGGTTTCCTCGGAGGCGATCAGGTAATCGGCGTGCTTGCTGCACATGAGGGCGTTTTCCACCGTCGCCATAAGGCAGGCGTCAAAGCCGATGAAATCAAACTTCACCCCGCCGTTTTCAAAGGCGGTGTTCAGCCCGGCCAGGGTCATGGAGCCGGAGCGGATGTTCTTTTCGTCGTAGCCGTAGCCGCTGACGGAGCCGTTGCCGTGATCCCACAGGATCAGGGCGTAGCGGTTGGCCTTGAAATTCTTGGCGCAGTACTGGATGAAGGAGGAAAGGGTGGATGGGCTGGTCATGGAGGCCGTGCCCGCGTTGTCCTCTAAGCACTTCATCTTGCCGTTGTCGATCTGCCAAATTTGGTTTACCTTAGAGGAAACCTTGTCGTTGCGCCAGGAAGTACTGCCGCCGGTGTACACGATCAGCCTGACCTTGCCGCCTAAGGTGGCGTTCAGCATTTCCTGCAAGTCCTTGGTGCCCATGCCGCTGCGGCTTTCCAGGTCCGCCCCGCACATATACACCATAACGGTCACTTTATCCTTTCCGCTGCCGGTGATCGTGGTATATTTATCCCGGCTGCCCGCCGCCACGTTGCGGTTCAGCAGCCCGGAAACCGCGGACGAAAGGTTGGAGCTTGCTGTGGACGTGCCGCCGTACCCCGTCTGGCCGCTGTACCAGCTTCCGCCTAAGAGGGAGGACAGCAGATCGGCGGAAGAGGCGCTGGTCTGGCTCGTCTGACTGGAGGAGCCGCCCATCATGCCGGACAGGATGGCGGACATGGTGCCCCCGCTGCTCTGGCTGCCCGTCAGGCCGCCCAGCAGGGAGGAAACGGCGTCGCCGGAATTGCTTTGGCTGCCCGTCAGGCCGCCTAACAGGGAAGAAACGCTGCTTTGGGTATTGCTGGCAGAATTGTCGGAACCGCCGCCGAACAGGCCGGACAGCCCGCCGCCGCCCCCTAACAGCAGCACCGCCGAGATAATGATGATCAGCAGGGGACTCTTCCCGCCGCCAGCCCGCTGGCCGCTCTGGCCGTTCTGCTTGACGCCGCCGGACACGGGCGGCCGCTGAGCCTGCTGGGGCCGGGTCTGCTGGGTATAGGGCCGCTGCTGCTGGGCCGATTGCTGGGGCCGGGCCTGCTGGCCGAAGGGGCTTTGCTGATTGGTCTGCTGGCCGAAGGGGCTTTGCTGGGTGCGGCCCGCGAAGGGATTGGGGGCCGCGCCGGTAGGCCGGTTCTGCTGGGGCCGCTCGCCGCCCACGGGCGTGCCGTGAGTGTTCATATTGCCCGCCGCCTGACCGGACACGTTTTGGGGCCGCGCCATAGGCCGGGGCTGGGGACTCGTCTGCCGGTTTCCCCCGCCCGCCTGCTGGTTTTTCCTGTCCTGATATCCGTTTGCGTCGCCCACCGGGCCGTCCGTCCGGGCCGGGCCGTGGGTCTGCATGGCGCTTTCATCCGCCGTGCCGGTTACTTTCTTTTTCCGATTCAAAGGGCCGTTTCCCTGCATATTGATCCCTTCCTTTTATAGATCGTTCCGCGGGCGGCGCGGAAATGATTTTTAATCATTATACCACGCTTTGCCTCATCCGTCAAAAAAAGAAAGCGCGCTGTCATGGCCCGCGCATGAATGGGAAATAGGGTAACCCTGGGGCCTCCGCGGCCCCAGACCCCGCGGCAGGGGATGATCCCCTGCACCCTCTCCTGCGGAAATTACTTGATGTGTTGAGACAACTTGGTTCCCGCTGTTGCATTGAAAAGGATAGCAAAACTTGACGGCCTTGTGCTTCTGGCCCGGCCGCCTTTGGCGGCCAACCCGGATGCTTTGCATCCGGGGAAAGCCAGGGAATAATCC
>JAFSNT010000250.1 GCA_017443295.1 Clostridia bacterium | reverse complement strand
CTCACGACGGACACCCTTGCCTTCGGCTGTATCCTTCCCGCTACCGGGCGGATTCGGGTCTCTCACCCTTTAGAAACGTGCGCCGCCGGGCGCACCTTGAAAACAGCCCACCGCCACATTTTGCGGCGGTGGGCTGTTTTTCTTTTTCCACTATATCTTGTGCATGTCGCTTCATGTCGAACGAAATATAGTGGTTTCCTCCTTTTTCGACAGGATTTTCCCTTGCAGGATCGCATTCGACGGCGTATGCTGTATTCGGACAGCAAAATGCCCGAATATTCCGCAAAAAGCAGCGAAAAAGGAGGTTCCCATGGAAGATTATTCTTTGCTTTCGGAACGTGACGCCCTCATACTCCTTCGCCTCCAATTGGAGGAGGCCTTCACCTGGAATAATTTTGCCTTGGCTCAGGCTCTGAGCCGCGAGATAGACGAGATTCAGCTTCGCCACTGGTACGTGGCGCTGGCCCCGGCGTCATAAGCCGAAAAAGCTGATCTGCTCCGATTCCGCCTGCCGGGGACGGACGCCCGCATCCTCCCGGCGCAGAGCGGCAGGCAATTCATTCAGGAAGGAAGACGGTTCGTTTCCGCAGGTCAGGATCAGGCGGTGCTTGGCCCGGGTGATCCCCACGAACAGCAGCCGCCGTTCTTCCTCCAGGTTGGTTTCTTCATCCTGCCGCTCCGCCGGGAAGCGGCCCGCGTCCAGCCCCGCCAGGAACACGCAGGGAAATTCCAGGCCCTTGGCCCCGTGCAGGGTCATGAGCCGCACCGCGCCGGAGGGCTTGCCGCCGCTCAACCGGGTAACGTCCCCTTCCTCCCCCATGCGCAGGGTGGAAAGGAAGGCGGGCATGGTGTCGAAGAACACGGCGGTGTTCCAAAGCTGCTCCACGGCTTTGCCCTTCACGCCCGCGTCGTTTGCCAGGGCCTCCAGCAGCTTTCGAGGCTTTTCTTTCTGAATCAGCGGGGCGTACTTCTTCACCGCGTTCAGGAAGGGCGTCAGCCCGTCAAAGGGCGCGAGGGCTGCTTCAAAGGCTTCTTCCGGCAGGTCCATGGCATTTTCCGCCCTGGCAATCAGCCCGTCGGGACATCGCCACAGCCCCTTCAAGGCCGCGCGGAGGGAGGGCAGGTTGTCCGGTTCTTCCAGGGCGGTAAAGAAGCCCAAAAGGGCCTGATTAACGGGCTGCTCCAGAAAATCGCCCCGGCCCGACACTGCGCAGGGGATGCTGTCATGGCGCAGGCAGCGTTCCGCCTGCTCCAGCTGCCGGTGGGTGCGGCACAGCACGGCGATTTCCGAAAAGGCGTACCGCGCCCGCTCGCCGCCGCTGGCCTCCAGCATGTCCACGCCGCCGGTGAGCCGGGCGATTTCCTTGGCGATCCAAATATACTGGCCCTGCTCGTCCGCCGCCTGCACCAGCCGCACCGTTTCCCCGGCGGGTACGGTGGGCACAAGCTCCCGTTTGTCCCCCGGATTCCGGTCGATCACCGTTAAAGCGCAGTTAAGGATGTCCGGCGCGGAGCGGTAATTCTGCTTCAAATGAATGCATCTCGCGCCCGGCCTGTCCGAAAGCAGCGCGTCAAAGCAGCTCGCGTCCGCGCCCCGGAAGCCGTAAATGGATTGATCGGGGTCGCCGATGACGAATAAGCGCCCGTTTTCGCTCCAATGGCGCACCAAGGCCCGCTGAACGGGGTTGATGTCCTGATATTCGTCCACCAATAAAAAATGGAAGCAGGGCATGCCCTGGACGGGAATGTTCAAGGCTTCGTTCAGAATATCGTCCAAATCCCGCGCGCCCATTTCCAGTAGCTTTTCCTGATACTGTTCCGGCAGGCCTTCCGGCAGGCCCGCCCCGTCCAGGCCGTTTTTCCGGGCGGAAATCATGGCTAAAGCATCCGCGGGGGACAGCGTTTCCCCGCGCTCCCGCAATAGCTCCGCCATCACGTCCCGGGCCGCCTCCCGGGAAATGAGCGGCTTTTTTTCGATCAGGCTCAGGCAGATGGCGTGGAAGGTGCCCACGGTCAGGCCCTTCATCCGCTTTTTGCCTAAGCGCTTTTCCAGCCTCTCCAGCATTTCCTGGGCCGCCTGCCGGGTGAAGGTAACTGCGGTGATTTCTTTCGGCGAAACACCTTTCTCTTCGATCAGCCAGGCGATGCGGTTCACCAGGGTACGCGTTTTGCCGGTGCCCGGCCCGGCGATGACCGCCACGGCGCTTTCCTCCGCGTGAATGGCGGCTTCCTGCTCGGGATTGGGCCGCATATCCGGCGCGGGCTTTTCGGTTTCTTCCTGCAAAGCGGCGGGTTTTGGAATCGCCGTTTCTTTTTTTGTTTTCAAAACAGGCACGCCGGACAGCAGGGTGGTCTGCCCCAACAGCGTTTCCCGCTCCCCCGGCTGAAACACGCGGATCACGCCGTATTCCCCGTCGTACCCGCCCTGGCGGATCACCTGACCCGCCCGCAGCCGCCGCACGGCCTCGCTCAGCAGGAAGCCCCCCGCCGCCCGGATGTCCTCGATGCTTCTCTCCCGCAGGATGGAAAATTCGGGACCCAATTTTTGCAGCAGGTCAAAATAAGCCTCCTGGGTCTTTTTGCTGGCCGCCGATACGCCCAGCATTTCCCCCAACAGCTCCGGCAGGGGAATCAGGCTTTCAAAGGGTTTATCTAATGTTTCCGGTTCCGGCCGATCCGCTAATTCCTCCACACGGTACAGCACGCCGATGGTCACTTTTTTCCCGCACACCGGGCAAATGCCGCCGTTTTGCCGCGTTTCCTCCGGCATTAAGCGGCACTGGCAGTTCCGGTGGCCGTCCAGGTGATACTTGCCTTCCTCCGGGTAGAATTCGATGGTGCCCCCGAAGCCCTCTCCCGTTTCGACGGCCCGTTTTAACGCGGAAAAGCCCATTTCGCTGGACAGCAGATTGGCTTCCCGGCCCAGCTTCTGGGGCGAATGGGCATCGGAATTGGATACCAGCACGTGGCCGTCCAGGGCGGACAGGCGGCGGTTCATGGGCGGGTCGGAGGAAAGCCCCGTTTCCAGGGCATGGACGTGGGGCGTCAAATCGCCGAAGCATTCCTCCATGCAATCAAAGCCGGAAAAGGCCCCGAACAGGGAAAAATGGGGCGTCCAGATATGGGCGGGAATGTAGATGGCCTCCGGGCAGGCTTCCAGGGTGATTTCCAGCAGGTCCCGGCTGTCCAGCCCCAAAATGGGCCGCCCGTCGCTGTGCAGGTTGCCGATGGCCTCCAGCCGGTGAGAAAGTTTTTCCGCCGCCTCCAGCCCCGGCAGGACGATCACATGATGCACCTTTCGGGTCTTTCCGTCCCGCTTGTAAATGGTGCTGATCTCCCCGGTGATCACGAACCGGGGCTGTACCGTGTTCACCGTATCGCAGGGCAGGCGGTATTCGTCCCGCAATCTATACAGCCCGTCGCCCTCCGGCAGCAGCATGTCCGCAAGCTCCTTCCGCCACTGGGGATGGGTGAAATCTCCCGTGCCTACCAGGGAAATGCCCTTATGCCGCGCCCATAGATCCAGGTGCGGCGCGTCGCAGTCCCCGCTGGTAGCGCGGGAAAACCGGGAATGAATGTGAAGATCGGCGATGTACATGATGGCTCGCTCCCGTTTCGCTTTTGTAAAAAAGCCCCTCCGCGGGCGGAAGGGCCATATGTTCCGGTATGCTGTTACAGCAGAAGGTTGTTTTCGATCAGCAATTGCTGCGCCTCCACCGCCTCTGAACCCAGCACCATGATTTCATAATAGTTATCTTCAGAGGATACGGTGCGGTAAACCTGCTTGCTGCGCGCCAAAATGCCTTCTCCCTCCAGCAGCGCCAAAATTTCCTTGGCGTTCTTTTCGCTGTGGGCCATGTGGATCACCTTCCACTGCGCTCCCTGCGCCACGGTTTACCCCTCCCTTCTGCGTCTGTATTGCGTGACTTTTCGGCGTTCGTCGTTCGGCGTTCAGCGTTCGGCGTCAGGCGTCCGTATCGCCGTCTTCCTCCACGTCCACCAGCTCCTCGCCGGATTCTTCGGAGATTTCCGCGATTTCGGCCATGGCTTCTTCTTCCGTCAGGCCCTCTTCCCCGGCGAACTCCGCCACGGAAGCCTCGTCCGCCGCGCCGTCCTCTTCCTGCTCGCTGTCGTCGGCGGCCTGGGCCGCTTTCCTGGCGGGACGGGCGGGCTGCACCCGCTGGATGTCCGCCAGGGGATAATCCTTCTGCTCGGTGCCGTCGCCCTTGGGGATGCGCACGCGTACGGTTTCCTTTAATATGTTCAGGTCCACCACCAGACCCACGCCGTCCGGGGTGACCACTTCCTTGCCCACCCGGGGCATGCGGCGGCGGGTGGCTTCATAGTGGTCTTCCTCGTATTTGAGGCAGCACATGAGCCTGCCGCAAATGCCGGAAATCTTGGTGGGATTCAGGGACAGATTCTGTTCCTTGGCCATTTTGATGGACACGGGCTGGAAATCGCCCAGGAACTGGGCGCAGCACACCGGACGGCTGCACATGCCCAGGCCGCCCATCATTTTGGCCTCGTCCCGTACGCCGATCTGGCGCAGCTCGATGCGGGTATGGAAGGCGGTGGCCAAATCCTTGACCAACCCCCGGAAATCCACCCGCTTGTCGGACGTGAAATAGAACAAAATTTTGGAATTGTCAAAGGTGTATTCGCAGCCCACCAGCTTCATTTGCAGCTTGTGTTCCTGCACCTTCTTCTGGCACAGGGTCAGGGCGTCGCGCTCCCTGGCGCGATTGTCCGCGTTATGTGCGGCGTCCTCCGCCGTGGCGATGCGGATCACCTTTTTCAGCGGCGGGGTGATCAGCTCGTCGCTGACCTCTTTTACCCCCGTCACCACTTCCCCGTATTCCACGCCCCGAACCGTTTCCACGATCACCGCGTCCCCGGCGGTGGGCCAGAAGCCGCCGGGATCAAAATAATAGAGCTTGCCCGCGTTCTTGAACCGAACGCCGATCACACTTGCCATTTTGTCGCTTCCTCCGCAATGGTCTGTAAAAGTCCTTCCGATAAAGCCGCCCAGCCTACGTTGGCGTTTCTCTGCCGCCGGGCGGCAAAGACGGCTTCCAATATCCTGCGCAAAGCCTGGGGCGGCGCGTCCCGCCACAGGTCGGGGAAATCATCCGCGCCATCCGATCCTCCGGACGCGCCGGCGCGCATGAGGGCGCGCACCTCCTGCTCCAAAATATCCAGCAGCCTGTCCCCGCTGTCCTTCTGATCCTTCAACACCTGGACGGCGGCGGGCATTCCGGCGGCGGAGCTGACCGACAGAAAGCCGCGGCGCACCGTGTCCCGGGCCTGCCAGTAGCTTTCGTCCTCCTGCATCTGCAAAGCCCTGCCAAGGCTGCCTTCGCAGTATCGGGAAAGGGCTTTGGCCCTGTCCGGGGGAATATGGCGCTGAAGTAATGCGTCCTCCACCCGTTTTTCGCTCCAGGGCTGCAATCGCACGCACCGGCACCGGGAGCGGATGGTGGGAAGCAATGCGGATTCCTGATCGCAGGTCAAAAGAAAATAGGTGTCGTCCGCCGCTTCCTCCAGGGTTTTCAGCAGGCAATTCTGGGCCTGGGGCGTCATGCGCTCGGCGTTTTCGATGAGCACCACCCTGTTGCCCCCCTCCAAAGCATGGCGGGAGAGGGCGTCGATCATTTCCCGCAGGGCGTCGATCTTGATGGTCTTTTCCTTAGGGGCCGGGGCGGGAAACAGGGCGTCGGGATGGGTGCGCGCCATAAAGCGGCGGCAGTCCCGGCACACGCCGCAGGGCTTGTCCCCTTCCCCCCGGCACATGAGGCCCTGGGCCAGCAGCCGGGCGGCGGTCTTTTTCCCGATGCCCGCCTCGCCGCTGAGCAGGGTGGCGTGGGCCATGCGCCCCGACAGAAAATCATGCCAAAGGGCGGAAAGCGCCTCGCTCCCTGCCGCACAGTCCCGCAGGGTCAGGCCGCTTCTCTCAATACTTGACAAACTGATCCACCGTTAAAACGAACACTGTAGCGCCGCCCACCGTGACCTCGATGGGATAAGAGGCGTACATGCCGGAGGAGCCGCCCATGGTAACGGGCGACGTGGCGATCTGCTTGCGGCTTTTGCATACTTTTTCAATGATCGACAGGCACTCTTGAAAACGGCTGTCGTCCACGCCCGCTAAAAGCGTGGTGTTTCCGGATTTCAAAAAACCGCCGGTGGTGGCCAGCTTGGTCACGCTGAAGCCGTCGTTCATTAATTGGCTGATCAGGCGGGACGCGTCCTCATCCTGAACAATGGCAATGATCAGTTTCATTGGGCTTTCTCCTTTCACCCTTTATAATGCCTGGGAAATCTTTGTCCCTGTCCCTATTATATAACAACTCCCAAAAAATATCAACAGCCTATGGCGATCACCACAAAGCCCGCCCCGTCCCCGCTGACCGAAAACGCCGCGCCTTCCGGCAGGATAAAGGAAAGGGCTTCGCTTTCGGCTGCGCAGAAAACCCAGGCCACGGGCTGGCCGTTCCGCTTGAGTACAATTTGTCCCGTCTGCCGCAGGAAACGCAGGTACGCTTCCAAATCCATTTGAAGGGCATGCATGGCGGCGGCGTGTACCGGGCCTGCATAGCGCAGGCGGAGGCTTTCTTCCGTTTCGTCCTCGATCATCAGGCCGAAGCGCCAAGCGTTTGCCCGGAGCCACGCGCCCGTTTTTGCATCGGAAGAAATGGCCGCCGAATACGCCGATGTTTGCTCAAATATCAGCGCCCGATCCAATATTTCCGCCTGCATGCAGCGCAGGGCAAAGACCGTTTCGGGGCGCATAGGGCCTGCCGTTTGTTCCGGCGTCAGCGGCCCGTCCGCCCATAATTGCCGGGTGACGGTGACCGTCCGGCCGCAAAGAGCGCCGGAAAACGGTTCCGCTTCCCATCCGGTTTCCGCTTTCGCGGGAAAAAGCAGCATGAGCAGGCACCATCCCAGCAGCATCCTCCGCAACTTCAAAAAAGCACCTCCCATATACCGGCCTCGATTCCAATATACACAAATTTATGCTTTTCAACCGCCCAAAAATCGCTTATAATAGGCGTATCAAAAAATTTTGGAGGAAACTGCCATGAGCGTGACTCAAAAGCCCTTCGGCATCGACCAGATCGGCCGTCAAATGACGCTGTACACCATGACCAACAAAACCGGCGCGTCCGTTTCTGTGCTGGATTTCGGCGCGCATCTTGTATCCATCAAGGTGCCGGACAAAAACGGAAAGCTGACCGATGTGTGCTTAGGCTACGACACTCTGGAAGAATACGACCAGAAGCCCAGCTATTTGGGCGCTACCGTGGGGCGCTTCGGCAACCGCATCGGCGGCTCCCGCTTTACGCTGAACGGCGTGGAATACACCCTGTTCCCCAACAACGGCCGCAACAGCCTGCACGGGGGCCGGGAGGGCTTTGACAAGAAATGGTGGAAGGGCCAGGTGCTGGAAGCCGAAAACGAGGACGCAGTGCTGTTTACCTACGTGGCCCACGACGGCGAAGAGGGCTACCCCGGCAAAATGAAGGTGCAGGTCACCTTCGCCTTTGACGACGCCTGCCGCCTGACCATCCGCTATTTAGCCCAGAGCGACAAGGACACCGTGATCAACCTGACCAACCACGCCTATTTCAACCTGGCCGGTTCCGGCGACATCCTGGGCCACACCCTCCAGGTGAACGCCGACTGCATCACCGACGTGGACGACGAACTGATCCCCACCGGGGAATATCTGCCCGTGGACGGCACGCCGCTGGATCTGCGCGCTCCCGCCCGCATCGGCGACGGCGTTGCCCGCCGGGCGGAATGCCATTTGATCGACGGCGTGAACGGCTACGACATGAACTTCGTATTGAAGGGCGAGGGGCTGAAGGAAGCCGCCGTTCTGCGGGACGAAGAAAGCGGCCGGGAAATGCGGGTACTCACCACCGAACCCGGCATCCAGGTGTACACCGGCCAGGGCCTGAACACCGAGGGCCACGGCGGCGCGCATTACGGCCCCTTCGCGGGCATTGCCCTGGAAACCCAGCATTTCCCGGACAGCCCCAACAAGCCCCAGTTCCCCACCACCACCCTGAAAGCGGGCGAAACCTATGAATCCACCACGATCTACGCTTTCAGCGCGAAATAAGCAAGCGCCGGGAGCGGGCAATCGCCGTTTTGCTCCGCGCGGGGGCTGATAACGGAACCTGCGCGGAGCGATTTCCTTTGGGGAAGGTCGGGCTTTGCGCCGTCTGCAATCATGAACCGTGACGAATCGTCAGGAGCAAAGCCATGAAGAAAACCAATATATTCAGGGAGCTGAAAAGCTTCCTGCTGCTGTGGGGTTCCCAGGCCGTATCCTCCCTGGGAACGGCCATGACGGAGTACGCGCTGATCGTTTGGGTCTACGGGCAGGAAGGAACGGCGTCCAGCATCACGCTGCTGACGCTCTGTTCATTTGCGCCCACGATCCTTTTCCGATTCGCCGCGGGGGCCGTTGCGGATCGCTGCGACAAGAAGCGCATCATGCTGCTTGCCGATCTGTTCGCCGCGTGCGGAACGCTCAGCGTGTTTTTGCTGTACGCTTTTTCGGCGCTCCGCGTCTGGCATCTGTATATCATCAACGTGCTGCTCAGCTTCATGAACGCTTTCCAGGAACCGGCCGCTTTTGTGGCGACCAGCCTGCTGGTGCCCAAAGCGCATTACGCGAAAGCGGGCGGACTGCAGGGCTTTTCCGGCGCGGCGGTTTCCATCCTGGCCCCGGCGCTGGGCGCCTGCCTGCTAGCCTTCGGGGGATTGAAAGCCGTTCTGATCTGTGATCTTGCCAGCTTTTTGTTCGCCTTCGTCGTTTTGCTGTTTTTCATCCAAATTCCGAAAACAGAAAAAACGGATCAGGAGCGCAAAGAACCCTTCCGGGAAAGCTGCATGCAGGGCTTTCGTTTTCTGCGCGGCCATCCCGTGATCCTGCATTTGATCCTGTTTATGGCCTGCGTCAATTTCCTGGCCAAGCTGAGCAACGACGGGATGCTCGCGCCTTTTGTGCTGGGACGGACGGAGAATAACCAGCAGGCGCTGGGCGCGGTGCAGAGCTTCGTTTCCTTGGGCGTGCTGACGGGCAGCCTGCTTGTGATCAAAATGAAGCCCGCAAAAAACAAGCTGAAGCTGATTTTCATCAGCACCGCGTTTGTGTTTTCGGGCAATATCATCCAAAGCCTGTCGGCTTCCCCCTGGGTATGGTGCGCCGCCGCTTTCGGCTCCTACGCCATGGCGGCGATCATGAACGCAAACCTGACGGTATTCATGCGGGAGCAGGTTCCCCTTGACATGCAGGGCCGCGTGTTTTCCGCGGAAAGCACGCTGAAAAACTGTTCGATCCCCTTGGGCTTGCTTTTAGGCGGCTTGCTGGCGGATCACGTATTGGAGCCGTTCATGGCCGCCGATCACCCCCTGGGGCGGCTGCTGACCCCGTTTTTCGGGGCTGAAAAAGGCTCCGGGATCGCCGTGAGCTTCTTTCTCGCCGGAAGCATCGGAATCCTCATGAGCCTGACGCGCCTGCGGAAGCCGATTTATCGGGAAAATGCGGAGAAATAAAAAAATCGGGGCTGTGAAAAAGGCGAAAAGCGATTGCCTGATTCACAGCCCCAAAATCATGTTCCAATTTCTTCATTTTCCGCGCGCTTTCCGGTAGACCACCGCCGAAACGCACAGGCACACGCTTTCCGCCCCGGCGTCCAGCAGGGCTTGGGCGCAGGCGCAGGCCGTGCTGCCGGTGGTGCGCACGTCGTCCAGCAGCAGCACGCGCTTTCCGGCGGGGTCGCCCATACAGGAAAACGCGCCCCGCACGTTGTCCGCCCGGCGCTTCATGGGCAGGCGGCTCTGGGGCACGCGATAGCGGTCCCGCCGCAGCAGTTCCATCACCGGAACGCCCGTGCGGCTGGATAACGCCCGGCCCAGCAGCAGGCTTTGGTTGAAACCCCGCTGCCGCAGGCGCGTCGGGTGCAGGGGCACGGGCACGATGCAGTCAAAATCCCGGCGGGGCAGAGCGTCCGCCATGGCTTGGGCCAGGAGAGGAACCGCTTCCTCGCAGGCGTCGAACTTGAGGGCGTGGATCAACTGCCGCGTTTCCCCGCCGAACCGGTACGGCGCGAACACCGCTTCAATCGGCCGCATCATGGCTGATCCGCAGAAGGCGCAGGGCTTGCCCCGCGTTACGGGCGACAGGCAGCGGTTGCACGCCCCGGCGGGCACCCGCCAATCCTTCAGCTTTTCCCGGCAGGAATCGCACAGGCAATCTTCCTCGCTGGCCCGGCGCGGATCGCCGCAGCACAGGCACCGCGCGCCCCGAGGAAACAGCCAGCCCGCCGCCCGGTTCATCCAGGCCCGCAGGCGGTTTTTCATTTGGTGTCCCCGTGGAGCTGCATTTGCTCGTTGAGCAGGTTGATATTGCCGCAGCCCATGGTGAGTACCAGATCGCCGGGCTGCCAGTGGGCGCGGAGGTACTTTTCCGTATCGTCGAAGGTGGGGGTATGCACGGCGTTGATCCCATGCTCCCGCATACCCGCGACGATCATTTCCGCCTTGATGTCCCCCGGATCCTTTTCCCGGGCGGCGTAAATATCGGTGACCAGGGTAATGTCCGCGTCCTCGGTGCAGGTGAGGTAATCCTTGAACAGGGATTTCACCCGGCTGTAGGTGTGGGGCTGCATCACAGCCCAGAGGCGATTGGGGTGCTGCATTTTGCCCACGGACAGCGCCCCCCGCATTTCTGCGGGATTGTGGCCGTAATCGTGGTACATCCTCACCCCGTCGATGATGCCGGTCAGCTCGAACCGCCGATGCACCCCGGCGAAGCGGTTCAGGCTTTCGGCGATGGCTTCCGGCTCCGCGCCCACCACGTGGGCGGCGGAGAAGGCGGCCAGGGAATTGAGTACGTTAAAGGTTCCCGCCACCCGAAGCTCCACCCGGGCCAGCTTTTCTCCCCGGAACATCACGTCATACCGGGGGCAGCCGGTGTCGTTATAGCTCAAATCCGCTGGGTAATAATCGTTGTTTTCTTTCATGCCGAAGGTGCGGGTTTCACAGGCGAGATTGCCAAACAGCCGCCGCACCCGCATATCCTCTCCCCAGCCCAGGGCCGTGCCCCAGGTGGGCAGCAGGCCCAGGAACTGCCCGAAGGCCGCTTCAATGTGGTCGATGTCCTTGTACCAGTCCAAATGGTCTTCCTCGATATTCAGCACCACCGCCACCGTGGGGTGCATTTCCAGGAAGCTGCCGTGGAACTCGCAGGCTTCGGCCACGAACACGTCCTTTTTGCCGATGCGGCTGCCGCCGCCTAAGGCGTCCAGCCGCCCGCCGATATGCACCGTGGGATCCATACCGCACTCCATCAGCGTTTCGGCGATCATGGAGGAGGTGGTGGTTTTCCCGTGGGTGCCGCAGACGCACACGGCGTTTTTGTGGCCCCGCATGAGCTGACCAAGCAGGGTGGAACGCTCCATTTCCGGGATGCCAAGGCGCTTGGCCTCCCGCCGCTCCGGGTTTTCCTCCGAAATGGCGGCGGAATAGACCAGCAGCGCCGCCCCCGGCACGTTCTGCGCCGCGTGGCCCACCTTCACGTCAATGCCCATGTTCCGCAGGCGCTCCACCGCGTGGGAATTGGCGTTGTCCGAGCCGGTCACGGTATACCCTTCCTTTAACAGCATTTCGGCCAGGCCGCTCATGCTGCTGCCGCCGATGCCGATCATGTGAACCCGTTTGCCCTGATAATCCAAAATATCAATCATAATCCACCTCATAGGCATTATTATCGCTGATATTATACGACGAACCCGGTTCAAATATCAAGAGGGACTTGCGCGGCCCGTTTGGGCGGGAAATTTTCAATTTCGACTGCCGCCGCGTTCTATCCGCGCGTATATAAAAGCGAAAACACCGTGCCGGGGCGCCAACGCAAAAACGCTTGTTTTCGCCCGCGTCCCGTGCTATAATGTGAGCAAGTGGGAAAGCAAGAAAACGCCAAACGACGATATCGAAGGAGGAACGAATCATGAACGATCAGAACAAAAAGGTGAATCCGGAAGAAACCTCCAAGGACGAAAGGATTCAGATCACGGACAGCGAAGCGGAAAACGCCGCCGGCGGCGCAGGCTTCACTAGGGTCGAAAGACCTGGCATCAGCAAGACTCCGAATATAAAACGCGCGTGATAGTTCATGACAGAATAAGGGCAAATTCGGAAGAAAGGCTGCCGAATCACCGTCCGGCATGAAGGAGGATGGGAAAATGGACGACAAAGAAAAGAAGGACGCCCGGGAGGAAACCCCCAAGGACAATAAAATACCTCTCACCGAAGACGAAACGGAGAAGACCGCCGGGGGAGCCGAGGAATATAAACCGCCGAAATTTTTTAGGGTTGAGCACCCATATACAAGGTGATACAATAAAAACCATTGATCAAAAAATGATGATGGAATGTGTGGGGAACCGGCGAATGAGCGAGAAGGAGAATCAGGAAATGGACGGCAAGGAAAAGAAGGCCGCTCAGGAAGAAAACGTCAAGGACGAAAAAATCGAACTGGCCGACGACGATGCGGAGAAAGCCGCCGGAGGACGTTCGCCAATGCGTCTGGAGAAGGAGCAGCTCAGAATAGATGAATAATCAATCCATTGAACCAATAGGGGGAGAGAAAATGAACGATCCCAACAAAAAGGCAGAACCGGAAGAAACCGGCAAGGATGAAAAGATTGAAATTGCCGACAACGAAGCGGAAAAGGCCGCCGGAGGAGCCGACTTCTGGTTTTGGGACAGAGAAAGAAGAAAGCCAAAGTAGTCTGTATGAAGCGCTGGGGTTTTGCCCCGGCGTTTCTTTTTTGGAAGAAAAGTTTTTTTGCTCTCGACAATCCCCCGCCCCTCATGTATAATGAAGCGTGAAAGAACGCTTTTCATATTGTGACGCGCGAAGGAGGAAATCTCTAATGGCAAAGGACGATTCTGTACTGAACCAAACCATGCAGGCCATCGAGGAAAAGGCCGTGGACACCAGCAAAAAGGTGCGGGTGGGCCTGATCGGCACCGGCTGGATCGCGGAAGAACACATGCGCCAGTTCGTGAAATTCCCGGACGCGGAAGTGGTGGCCATGGCCGACCTGATTCCCGGCAAGGCGGAGAAATTCTGCCAGCGGAACGGGATAGACGCTTCCAATATTCATTTTTATCCCGATCACGCCTCCATGCTGGCTAACGAACAGCTGGACGCCGTTTCCATCTGCACCTACAACATGACCCACGCCCAGTGCGCCATCGACGCCCTGAACGCGGGGGTACACGTGCTGCTGGAAAAGCCCTTCACCGTTACCTTAGACGAAGCCGTGGCGGTGATGAAAGCCGAAAAGGCCAGCGGAAAGATCCTGTCCATCGGCTTCCAGCCCCGCATGGATCCCAACATGCAGCAGATCAAAAAGATCGTGGAATCCGGGGAGTTAGGCGAAATCTATTATATCCAGACGGGCGGCGGCCGCAGGCGCGGCATTCCCAACAGCACCTTCATCGAGAAAAAGACCGCCGGCGTGGGCGCGCTGGGCGATATCGGCTGCTACAGCTTAGATATGGTGCTGAACGCTATCGGCTATCCCAAGCCCCTGACGGTGACGGGCTACACCTCCAACTTCTTCGGCACCAATCCCCTGTACAGCCGCCCCGACCAGGATCACACGGCGGAGGAAAACGCCGCCCGCTTCAACGTGGACGATTTCGCCGCCGCCTTTATCCGCTTAGAGGGCGGCGTGATCCTGGATTTCCGCATTTCCTGGGCCATGCACCTGGACACTCCCGGCGACACGGTGATTTTGGGCAAGAAGGGCGCCCTGCGCATCCCCTCCACCGAATGCTGGAACGGCACCGTGGGCGGGGAAATGACCCTGTACACCGACGTGGCGGGCCTGCAGACCGAAACCAAAATCCCCATCCTGCCCGCCCCCAAGCCCCTGTTTGAAATGAAGATCCGCTCCTTCCTGGACGCGGTGAAGGAGGGCGGCCAGGCCCCCGTTCCTTCCTCCCAGATCCTGTACAACCAGGCCATTATCGACGGCATCATGAAATCCGCCGAAATTGGCCGGGAAATCGAAATCACCATTCCCGAAATCTGATCTGATCCTTTGCAGGACGTGCGATTTTCCGCGCGTCCTTTTTGTTTGCCGCAAAAACATCTTGCGCGCGCGCTGATGTTCATGATATAATTTTGCCATCCCCGGAAAATATCTGCAAGAAACAGGGCTATTTCTTCGTTTTATGGTTGAATCCGGCAATAAGGAGGATATGCCCCATGAAACGCTTCCTGTCTTTGTTCCTGGCCGCGGCGCTGCTGTGCGCCTGCGTACCCGCCCTGGCGGACGACGGCGGCTCCGGCTCCACGCTGCTTCGCAGCCTCACCCACAACTGCCCCAACACCGGCATCATGCTGCCGGAATATTTCAGTCCTTACCAGACCACCTATCTGCTCACGGTGGCGGACTGGGTTTCCCGCCCCACCTTCACCCCCACCGCCATGGACCCTTCCGCCACCATCTACGTGAACGGCCAATTGGTGCGCAGCGGGCAGACCAGCCAGGTGATCCCCATGACGGATAAGCCCCAGGCCGTCACCATTCAGGTGAACAACGGCGGCGCTTCCACCACCTACACCGTTTACCTCCAGCGCCGCCCCAGCGAAAAGCGCACCCGCGTTTCCGCCGGTTATATCAATAAGATTTATCTGAAAGGCACCACCTGGCGCATCGACGCCGATCTGGTGACCATCAAATACAGCGGCACGGATTACAACAGCGGCAACCTTTCCACCTTCACCAACGGGGGCAAGGATTCCTACGACTACGAGGTGGACCCCAACTGCATCTTCTACTACGGCACCAAGAGCAATTGCTACCGCGCCACCAACATCACCAATTTCATGAACAGCTATCTGCAATACGGCAGCTCCCTGTACACCATCGTTTATATTGAAAGCAAGATCGTGGCCGTGTTTCCCTACGGGGCGGATTACTGATCCTGACAGGGCGCGTTTCCCGGCATGGGGAAGCCGCGTCCTTTGTTTATCAAGAAGGAGGATTTCCCATGAAACACACGCAAAAATTCCTGGCGCTGCTGCTCGTGCTGGCGCTGCTGCTGCCGTCCGTGGCGGCCCAGGCCATTGACGGCGCCATCGGCGGCGTCTGCCCCAGAAGCCCCACCCGCACGCATCAATGGGGCGATTGGAAAGTCACCTCCCCCGGCACCTGCGTAACGAAGGGCAGGGAGACGCACACGTGCCTTTACTGCCGCAAGACCGAGTTCCGTCAGGCCTCCTTCTACGGCGACCACGACTGGGGCGAATGGGAAACCGAAAAAGCCCCCACCGCCACGGAACCGGGGCTGGAAAAACGCGTGTGCAAAATCGAACCCTCCCATGTGGAGGAACGGGAAATTCCGCCCCTGGGCCAGGGCAGCACCGAGGACGGCCCCGCGCTGACGGTGGAATGGAAGTATGACCATATCACCAAAGACGTCACGAACTTCGAGTATGATACCTTAGATACCGGGGTGCTGGCTCCGGAGGACGACGCGATTGCTTACGTCGACGTGGTCAATACCGGCAGCGTGCCCCTGGACGTCTGCGCCCACTGGTCCTTCGGTGATGGGTTTGTCATGCCCGGCGGAGAACTTGACGCTCCTCTCGCTCCCGGAGCTTCCGCGGAGGACGCCCGGGGCACTTACATTGGCAGTCATATCACCCCCGGCACGGAAACCGACGAATTGCTGGGCACCGTCAGCATAATCGTCTGGGCCAGCGGCCATGACCCGCAGACGGGCGAAGAACTGTGCCGTTCCAACGAAGTCACCCGCGTATGGCCGGTGGGCAAGCCGGCGGCGGAAAAGCCCTCGGGCAGAACCGTTTCCATGGCCGTGCGCAAGGTGTGGGACGACGGGGACAACGCGGACGGCGTGCGGCCCCGGCAGGTGAAGGCGGCGCTGCTGGCCGACGGCCTGCCCGTACAAACAGTGACCTTGGGCGAAGCCAACCGGTGGATGGCTGGGCTGGACGGTCTGCCCCTGTACGCCAAGGACGGCCACAGGATCGAATATGCCTGGCAGGAGGAAGAGGTGCCCGGTTACACCCAGGCCATCACGCAGGACGGCACCCACACCGTTTTAATCAATAGCCGCACCGTCGACGACGGCCCGCACCCGGACATTTCCGTGGTAATCAGCGCCGATCCGGACGCGGGCGAGGGCCAGCGGTCCGAATGGGGCTGGCTGACCATCCATTACAAAGTGACCAATACCGGCGACTGCCCGGTGTACGTGCCCTGGTGGCAGGATGATGAGCAGGGCGGCATGAACGTCCTCAATCCCGATGCGCCCAACGGCAAAACCGTGGTGGAGGGCATGAATTTAGGCAATACCGTGGCCCTGCTGAACCCCGGCGAATCCTACACGGACGATACTTTGATCGGCGTATATCCCGATGACGTTGAAAACGGCTATTCTAAGATTTACCTGATCGGCGAATATTACTATTACGACGCCGATTCCGACATTCAGAAAAGCGGAATCGTGAACTCCAACACGCTGACCGTTCCCCTCACCTACCCGGAAAACGGCGGCAACGCTGCCGCGCCCTCGAATACGCGGCCGCGGCCGGACCTCTCCGTGGTGATCAGCGCCGACCCGGACGCGGGCGTGGGCAAGCGGTACGCGGGGGCACAGCTGACCGTTCATTATTCGGTGACAAACACCGGCGACTGCCCGGTTCACGTGTCCCTGCGGCAGAACAGCGCCCTCCAGACCGGCGCGCCTGACGGCGCCGCGGCCCGGCTGGATCCCGGCGAAGCCTATACGACGGACCTCGTGATGGACGTGAAGCCCGACGACGCCCAAAACGGCTATGCCGTCTATTATTTCCCCCAGCAAGATTACTATTACGAGTATTACGACTCCGCTGCCGCCGCGTATCAGACAGCCACGGCCACGGCGTCGTCCAATGCGCTGCCCGTTTATCTCACCTACCCGGAGGGAGGCGAGGCGACGCAGGAAACGCCCGCTCTGACGGCGGTGTTCCTGTACGACCACGTTCTTGTATGCAGCGATCAGAGCGACTACTGCACGGCAAGCCCCGGCGTGCTTGCCCCGGAGGACGACGTATACTCCTATTTTGACGTGATCAACAGCGGAAACGTGCCGCTGAAAATCTACACCCACCTGCGCTTTGGCAACGGATATTCCTCCCTGCCCTGCGATACGGAACAGTGCCTGAATCCCGGCGAATCCCTGCAGGATTACTGGTGCGCCGCCCCGCTGAGCTTCCGCCTCACCCCCGATACGGAAACCGAGGAGCTGCTGGGCACCGTGACCATGACCATCTGGGCCACCGGCAACGACCCGGAAACGGGGGAAGAAAAGGCCAAATCCAACGAGATCACCCGGGTGTGGCAGGTGGGCAAGCCCGGCCCCATGGGCTGGGAAATCCCCGAGGAAAGTGCCTTGGCGGTGATTCTGTACGAATCCTCCAGCAGCGAGGACCCCGCGGGCTATCAGTGGATGGAGGACTGGAATACCGGCATCGCGGTGGAGAACGTGGGGCCGGTGGACGTGGACGGCTATACCCTCCACGTGGGCTTCCTGTCCTCTCAGGTTTACATCAGCTCCATTTCCTATGACGCCACGGACAACGCCACCTGGTACGAAAAGCGCTTCACCAACACCATCCCCGCCAGCGGCGTGAATGATCTGTACTTCTTCGGCCCCTTCGGCAGGATCGTGGACGAGGACGTTTCCCGGGGCTATGTGGGCGTGAGCGCCTACGCCACCTGGAACGATCCGGACAGCGGCGAGGAACGCCATTCCGCCACCGCCGCCTTCTCCCTGCCCGTGGTGAGCGATACCGGCCTGCTGCTGACAAAGAGCGTGGACAACTACCCCGCCAACGGCCTCTATTTCACCGAGGGCGAAACCATCGCGTGGAAGCTGACCGTCACCAACAATTCCTCCGAACCCGCCTATCACGTCACCGTGATCGACGGGGGCCTGACGGTGGGCGAATTTGACGTGCTTGCCCCCGGCGAAAGCAGGGTCTGCTCCGTGCCCGGCCACGTGGTGACGGAATACGAAGCGGGATTGGGCTATGTGTACAATCAGGCCTACGCCTCCTGCGCCGGCGTGGATGGGGGCTGGTATTATTATCACAGCAACATGGTCACCGCCTACACCGGCGAGCAGGGCGATCCCGATCCCCAAATCGGCGATCCCCTGGTCATTCCGGCCCCCGGCGGGGACGATTTCTGCTCCCTGACCCGGAACACCCTGGCCCGGAACGAAATGCATTACACGCTCCACGCCTGTGCCGCCCACAGCGACGCGGCCCGGCGCGCCGAAGCCGCCGGCGCGGCGGAAGCGGCGGCCATCTGGCGGGCAGAGATCGACCAGCTGTATCAGCAGCTTTGCGACGCCGCCCAGACTGGGGCCATGACCCTGGTGCGAAACGAGGAAGACGCATCCCGGGCCTATGTTTCCACCCCCGAAGCCCAGGACGCGGCCGCCGCCCTGGTGCGGAACGATCAGGCCGCGTTCCATGCCTACGCGGACGCCTATGAAGCGCTGTATGGCGAAGAAGCGCTGGCCGAAATGCTGCGCCTGCGCTGCGCGGAGCTGTGCTGCATGCTGCGCACCGCGCCCAGCGCCCTGCCCGACAGCATCCAGGGCCGCTCCGCCCTCCCGTCCGAAGCGCAGTACGACGAATGCGCGCGCGAATTCGGCCCCCTGAACGGCAGCGACAGCGAAGTGACCGTGCGGCTGAACGAAAGCCTTTCCGGCACGCTGGAGCAGGCCCTTGCCACCGTGAGCGGAACCAAGCCCTACGCCGCCGCCCAGGCCCTCGTGCAGACGCAAGCCCAGTGGCAGATGGCCCTGGATAAAACCGTCAACGCCGCGTATAAAGCCGCCGACAAGGAAACCCGCCAGACCATCGCCGCCTGGCGCAAGCAGCTGGATCAGCTGCTGACCGCCCGCGAGGCCCTGCTGGCCGCCCTGTACCCCAACAGCCCCGCCACCGTACAGGAAGCCCTGGCGAACCTGTACCGCGACGCGGCCATTGACGCGAATTTGAAGAACTAAGGAAAACCTGACTACGCAAAGGGGGCTGCCTCATTTGAGACAGCCCCGATTTTTGTGTTCAGCGACGTCAAAGGCGTACCGCTTTCTTCCCCGTGAATGGATGATTCACGCAAAACTGCTTCATATCTTCCCGTAGCTGTTCAGGCGGGATCGCATCGTAATGCTTTCTTTGCCATTTGGTATAGTCAAAGGATTCGGTCTTGATGAAGTGAATAAATTTTTCCGCTTCAACAACGCCGACAGCATCACAAAGAATATCCATGCAGCGATTCACCAACGCAATGCTGTCACTCATTTACTCACCCCTTGGCCTTCCTGGCCTGGGCGCGTTTTTTCGCTTCCGCCTTGGGATTGATCATCTGTTCCGCGTGGGCGGCTTTGCAGTACGGCTGCAGCGTGCAGGTTTCGCATTCCGGTTTCTGGCTGTGGCACACCCGGCGGCCATGGTAGATCATCCAATGGTGGGCCTGGCTCCAATCCGCTTTCGGAATCAGCTCCATGAGCTGGCGTTCCGTTTCCTCCACGGTCAGGGCGTCGGCCAGCCCCAAACGGTTGGCGACGCGGAACACGTGGGTGTCCACCGGGATGGCGGGCAGGCCGAAGGAAAAGGCCAGCACCACGTTGGCCGTTTTCCGGCCCACGCCGGGCAGCTGGGTCAGTTCCTCCAAAGTGTTTGGCACGACGCCGCCGAACTGTTCCATGATCATGCGGCTGGCGTTTACGATGTTCACCGCCTTGGATTTGAAGCCGCAGGACTTTACATAAGGAAAGATTTCCTCCGGTGTGGCCTTCGCCATGGCCGCCGGGTCGGGATAATCCCGGAACAGGACGGGGGTCACCTTGTTCACCCGGGCGTCGGTACACTGGGCGGCCAAGATGGTGGCCACCAGCGTTTCAAAGGGGTTGGAAAAGTGCAGCTCCGGCCCGGCGTTGGGGTATAAGGCACTTAGCCCGTCTAATATGGCCTGCTGATTGTCTGTCATAAATTGCCTGCCTTCTTTTGTGCTGAATTGAGTGGATTCATAGAGAGTTGAGAGTTGGGAGTTGAGAGTTGAGATTTATTTTGTGAAATGTTCTGACTTCAAAATGAACAAACTATATTATCTCAACTCTCCGCTCTCAACTCTCAACTCTAAATAGTCACTTAAGCGCCACGTACAGCGCAACCGCCGCCACGCCCACCGCCGCCATGACGGCCAGGAAAATGACGTTCTTTTTGGTGAAGCGCAATTGCTCCGCGCCGCTGTGTACATAGCCTAACTTCTGGGTGGGCGGGATCACCACGCGCAGGAACAGGGTAAGCAGCACCGCCTCGATGGGGAACATGACCAGGTTCTTCACGACGCGGAGGGCGTCGAACAGCACGTAATTTTTCCCCAGCACCATCTGATAATACAGCCACATGACGGGCGTGTTCAGCACGATGTTCACAAAAAAGTCGATGCAGAACCGGGACAGGGTCACCTTGAGGGCCGTGATCTCCGTGCGGTAGAAGAACAGGGCGAAAATCAGGGAACCGGCGATTTCGATGAAGATAAAGGGGAAAAAGTACACCCCCGTGGGGAACAGGATGCACCCCAGCGTATCGGAAATGGCGGCGGCGGCGATGGCCACCACCGGGCCGAATACCATGGCCCCGTAGGCGTTGATGAAGAACGCCACGTTGATGCGCAGATTGGCCGCGACGGGAATGCTGACGGATTTCAGCGCCACCCGCAGGGCGATCATCAGCGCGGCGAACACCAGCACCCGCAGATTTTTAAATTCAGACGCCGCCTGCGCCCAATAGGCGCGGGAAAAGGGCGTTTTGTACAGTTCCCGGCGGGAAGAAAGCTTTTCGCTGCCGGACATAGGCATACCCCCTTTCGATGCGGTTATTGTAACATATTCCCATAAAAAAGCAAGCGCGGAACGAAAGAAATACGGCCTGTTTTTTTCTTGAAGTCCTGGAAATAATTTGGTATAATCATGCCGAAAACGGTTTGCGATATAAGGAGGAACCCCTATGGAACGCTTTGCCTGGAAGGGACGCATCAAGGAAGGGATGCAGGCGGAATACAAGCGCCGCCACGACGAGATTTGGCCGAAAATGATCGAATTGCTCAAATCCGCCGGGATCAAAAACTATACCATCTGGAGCGACGGCCGGGACGTGTTCGGCTACTACGAGTGCGAGAAGGGCATCGAATTTGCCGAAAAGACCCAGGCGGGCAGCCCCATCGTGGACAAATGGAACGAGTATATGGACGACGTGCTGGATCTGGTGATGGATCCCGTTACCGGCGCACAGCCCAAGCTGCAAATGATGTTTAAGATGGAATAGTAGGAGGTACAAGCGCGTGAATCAGTTATTCATCAACACCAAGATCACCAAGGGTCACATCCGCAAGGAGATCCAGGGCAATTTCTCCGAGCATTTGGGCCGCTGCATCTACGGCGGGGTATACGTGGGCGAAAACTCCGATATTCCCAACGTGAACGGCATGCGCACGGACATCGTGGAGGCCCTGCGGGAAGTGGGGCTGCCCGTGCTGCGCTGGCCCGGCGGCTGCTTTGCCGACGAATACCACTGGAAGGACGGCGTCGGCCCCAAGGAAACCCGCAAAAAGATGGTGAACACCCACTGGGGCGGCGTCACCGAGGACAACAGCTTCGGCACCCATGAGTTTTTCGAGCTGTGCCGCCAGATCGGCTGCGAAGCTTACATTACCGGCAACGTGGGAAGCGGCACCGTGCAGGAAATGAACGAATGGGTGGAATACATGACCTTCGACGGCATTTCCCCCATGGCCAATTGGCGCAAGGAAAACGGCCGCGAGGAAGCCTGGAAGCTGGATTTCTTCGGCATCGGCAACGAGCCCTGGGGCTGCGGCGGCAACATGACGGCGGAATACTACGCCAACGAATACCGCCGGTATCAGACCTATGTGCGTCAGTACCGGAACGACGCGAAAGTGAAAAAAATCGCCGCCGGTCCCAGCAGCAGCGATTATCACTGGACGGAAGTGCTGATGCAGAGCGCGGGCAAAATGATGGACGGCCTGTCCCTCCACCATTACACCATCCCCCACGACTGGAACCACAAGGGCAGCGCCCTGAAATTCAACCGGGACGACTATTTCTGCACGCTCCAAAACGCCTTGTTCATGGACGAGCTGATTCGCCGCCACGGGGCCATCATGGATCAGTACGACCCCGAAAAGCGGGTTGGCCTGATCGTGGACGAGTGGGGCACCTGGTTCGACGTGGAGGAGGGCACCAACCCCGGCTTCCTGTACCAGCAGAACACCATGCGGGACGCCATGGTGGCGGGCCTGACCCTGAACATCTTCAACAAGCACTGCGACCGGGTGCATATGGCGAACATCGCCCAGCTCATCAACGTGCTGCAGGCCCTGATTTTGACCGAAGGGCCGCGCATGCTGCTGACGCCCACCTACTTTGCCTTCAAGCTCTTTAAGGACCACCAGGAAAACGAACTGCTGGACAGCCATTTGCAGGCCCCCGACCTGGACGCGGAGGGCTATCGCATCCCCGCCCTTCAGGAATCCAGCTCCATCGCCCCGGACGGCACGGTGCACGTGACTCTGGTGAACCCCTCCCCCGATCAGGGGCAGGAATTGGACATCCTCACCCAGGGCCTCTCTCCCCGCCATGTGGTGGGCCGCATGCTCACCGGCAACGTGGACGATCACAACACCTTCGACTATCCCGACGCGGTGGAGGATCAGCCCTTCGTCAGCTTCACCGTGAAGGCCGACGGCCTCACCGTGTCCCTGCCCCCATGCAGCATCGTGCATTTGGCCATCAAGTGATATGCAGGACATCTGCAAAAAGTGCTTGCTCCGAGAGGCCTTCCCGGCGGACTATGAAAAATACGTGGACGCTCTGCTCCGCCGCATGCCGGAGACGCAAAAAGCCGCAAAAGAGACTTATGACAGCCGCTTGGCCCAGTGCAAAGCCTGCGATCAATTGAACATAGGCACCTGCATGGGCTGCGGCTGTCTGGTGGAGCTGAAAGCGGCGTACAAGAATGAAAAATGCCCCTTTGGGAAATGGTAGCGCTTCGCAAAAAGTGGAAAGTGAAAAGTGGAAAGTGAAGATTTGAATAGATGGCACAATGCTTGGAAGCACTGACGCGACTATCCAATTTTATCTTTTCACTTTCCACTTTTCACTTTTTATTTTTTATCGGTTTTTCACTTTTTATGTTCTTTGAGCCACGCTTCCGCTTCCTCTTTGCTGTCAAAGCCGATCCCCCGCAGCAGGGCCTGCCGATCCTCCGGGCTGAAATCCGTCAGGGTAAGCGCATAGGTTTTTTCCACCGCCATGCCGTCGCCGTACACGTTGCGGGTCAGCACCGCTTCCCCCGCCTCGTTCACCGAAAGCACCGCGTGCATGGGGCAATAGAGGTCAATTTCCCGACGCATGATCACGCTGTACGGGGAAAAGCTGTCAATGCTCCAAACGTCATAATATGCCCGTGCCGCGCCGAAATCCGCCCCTGCCAGGGCTTCCGGCGCGCTTATCCTTCTTGTCACGCTGTGACCGCAGCGGGAAAAGGCCATGGTCTGGATGATCTGGCAATTCCCGGCCATCCGCTGTCCGTCCCCGGCCACGCTGGCGGCGGGCGGCGTGGGCAGCGTTTCCGCCTTTTCCTGCACGGGGGCCTGGGCGTCCCAGGGCAAAAGCAGCAGCGCCGCCGCGATGGCAGCCGCCGTGATCCAGGCCCAGCGGAATACCACGCCCCATTTCGTTTTTTTCATACCGCACCTCCCTTGCCTATCCAAGGCTAACGCACGATTTGCAAATTGAGATTTTTAGAGGTAGGGAGTAGAAGGTAGGAGGTAGGAGGTTTTATATAGTCCTCCAAAGTGAACGAAGTCCGATTTTTGCGCTTCTGTTTTCACAAAATAAACCTCCAACCTCCTACTTCCTACCTCCTACCTTTATAAATCCCCATTCGCGCGTTGACCCTTGTTTATCATGCCCTGCTTGCATAAAAACCATTCCTGTGGTACAATATTCCCCGTGAACAGGAAGGAGATTCTTGCAATGAAAAAGGGCGTTGTGTTTGATTTGGACGGAACGCTGATCCATTCCCTGCCGGATATTGCCGGGGCCATGAACCGGTCTTTGGCGAAATTCGGCCTGCCGGGATTTGAGGAAGCGGCATATAAATACAAGGTAGGCAACGGCGTGCTGAAGCTGACCGAGCGCTGCGTGGGCGACCGGAAGGATCTGTACGACCAGGTGAAGGCCGCCTATATGGAGGATTATTCCCAGCATAACCGGGTGGACAGCCATCCCTTCCGGGGGGTGGAGGACATGCTGCATGCCCTGAACCAGCGGGGCATCCCCGTGGCCGTCCTCACCAACAAGGATCAGCAGGACGCGGAAAGCATGCTGCATCATTTTTTCCCGGGCATCGTGTTTGCCGCCATCCGGGGACGCACCGAGGGCGTACCCTTAAAGCCCGACCCCGCCGGGGCGCTGCTCATCGCCGAGGGCTTGGGCGTGAACCCCGCCGACTGCCTGTATGTGGGCGATACCAGCACGGATATGAACTGCGGAACCGCCGCCGGTATGGAGACCGTGGGCGTGCTGTGGGGCTACCGTCCCCGGGAGGAGCTGACCGCCAACGGCGCGCGGCACCTGATTTCCGACCCCATGGAGCTGGTTGATTTAGCGGATTCATAAATGTTTATTTGCAAAACGCGCGTCCCCCATGCCGGAGGACGCGCGCTTTTTTGATTGCTCTGTTTATTCCACTTTGGGGATCCCGTCAAAGCCCTTTTGCAGATCTTCGTCCGTGGGGATGTAATCGGTCATTTTGCCGTCGTGGAACTTTTCATAGGCCACCATATCGAAGTAGCCTGTGCCGGTGAGGCCGAAGAGAATGGTCTTTTCTTCGCCGGTTTCCTTGCACTTGAGGGCCTCGTCGATGGCCACGCGGATGGCGTGGGAGCTTTCCGGCGCGGGCAGAATGCCTTCCACGCGGGCGAATTCCTCCGCCGCCTTGAACACGCTGGTCTGTTCCACGGCCCGGGCTTCCATGTAGCCGTCGTGGTACAGCTGGGACAGGATGCTGCTCATGCCGTGGTAGCGCAGGCCGCCCGCGTGGTTGGGGGCGGGAATGAAGCCGCTGCCTAAGGTGTACATCTTCGCCAGGGGGCACACCATGCCGGTATCGCAGAAGTCATAGGCGAATTTGCCGCGGGTGAAGCTGGGGCAGGAGGCGGGTTCCACCGCGATGAACTGATAATCCTTTTCGCCCCGCAGCTTTTCGCCCATGAAGGGGGCGATCAGGCCGCCCAAATTGCTGCCGCCGCCCGCGCAGCCGATGATGATATCGGGCTTGATGCCGTACTTGTCCATGGCCGTTTTGGTTTCCACGCCGATGACCGACTGATGCAGCAGCACCTGGTTCAGCACGCTGCCCAGCACGTAGCGGTAGCCGGGGTTGGATACGGCCACCTCCACCGCTTCGGAAATGGCGCAGCCGAGGCTTCCGGTGGTGCCGGGGAATTTTTTCAGGATTTCGCGGCCCACGTTGGTGGTATCGGAGGGGGAGGGCACCACGGACGCGCCGTAGGTGCGCATGACCTCCCGGCGGAAGGGCTTCTGCTCGTAGGAGACCTTCACCATGTATACCTTGCAGTCCAGGCCGAAGTAGGAGCAGGCCATGGACAGCGCCGTGCCCCACTGGCCCGCGCCGGTCTCGGTGGTGACGCCCTTCAGGCCCTGCTGCTTGGCGTAGTAGGCCTGGGCGATGGCGGAGTTCAGCTTGTGGGAGCCGGAGGTGTTGTTGCCTTCAAACTTATAGAAGATGCGAGCGGGAGTGTTCAGCTTTTTTTCCAGGCAGTAGGCCCGTACCAGGGGAGAGGGGCGGTACATCTTGTAGAAATTCAGAATTTCCTCGGG
>JAFSNT010000249.1 GCA_017443295.1 Clostridia bacterium | reverse complement strand
CCCCGCGCCAGCCGTAAATGGACTGGTCGTCGTCGCCCACCACGCACAGATTGCGGCTTTCCTGGGTGAGCAGGCGCACGAAGGTGTACTGGGCGGCGTTGGTGTCCTGGTATTCGTCCACGTGAACGTACTGGAAGCGGGAGCGGTAATAATCCAGCACCGGCGGATGATCCACAAACAATTGCAGGGTACGCAGCAGCAGATCGTCAAAATCCAGGGCGTTGGCGGCGCGGAGCCGCTCTTCATAGTAGGAAAAAACGTCGTGCAGCTGCTGGCTCTGGTAATCCCGAGGGGATTCCCGGAACCATTCGTCCGGCGTGAGCATTTTGTTTTTCGCGTCGGAAATCTTGTTCCGGATCTCTTTGGGCGAAATGCGGTTTTCGTCTAAATTCAGGGCTTTCAGGCCGTCCTTGATGACGCGGAGCTGATCGTCGTCGTCGTAAATGGTGAAGGAGCGCTGATAGCCTAACTTTTCGATGTCCCGGCGCAGGATGCGCACGCAGATGGAATGGAAGGTGCCCAGCCACATATCCTGGGCGTCCGCGCCCACCAGCTTTTCCACCCGTTCCCGCATTTCCCGGGCGGCCTTGTTGGTAAAGGTGAGCGCAAGAATATGCCATGGCTTCACGCCATGGTCGATCAGGTTTGCGATGCGGTAGGTGAGCGTGCGGGTTTTGCCGCTGCCCGCGCCCGCTAAGATCAAAACGGGCCCCTCCAGCGTTTCGGCGGCCTTCCGCTGCATGGGGTTCAAAGCGGTCAAATCCATTATGTATCCTCTTTTTCTGTTTCACGCATGCGCCCGATGGCCAGCCTGTACCCCTCCGCGCCGTAAACCAGGCTGCGGTTTACGCGGCTGATGGTGGCGGTGCTGGCATGGGTGATATTGGCGATTTGGGCGTAGGTCAGCCCCTGATCCAATTGCAGGGCCACGTCAAAGCGCTGCACCAGGCTGTTGATTTCCTGAATGGTGCATAAATCCTCAAAAAAATGCTCCAGCTCTTCCTTGGTCTTCAAGGACAGGATCGCTTCCAGCAGACGCGCCATATCATCGTGCTTCATCCGCATCCCCCCACTTCATCCGGCGCCGGTTTGAACTTTCACGGCAGATAACGCGCCGCGGTCAATAAGAATTATAACATAAAACAGGCCAAATGGAAAGCGTTCGGCGAAAACATTTCATCCTATGCCGTACATCATCATCCCCGCGCAGGCGGAAAGCAGGATCAGGCCGATGGGCGAAAGGCCCTTTTTGAATACTTTTCTTGACCCGAAATACAAAAGCGCCAGCACCGCCGTCAGGATCAGCGGGCGAAAGTCCCCGCTTTCCCGGAACGCGGGAAGGACGCCGTAATGCAGCGCCATGGTGCAGCCTGTGGCCAGAATGATGCCGATGATGCAGGGCTTGAGGCCCCGCAGCACCGCCTGCACGTATTTGTTTTTCAGCGCGGTTTTCAGCAGCGCCATCACCAGCAGGATAATCAGAAAGGCCGGAAGCGCCACCACCAGCGTGGCGATGGCCGCGCCCAAAAATCCCGCCTGGCTGCTGCCCACGTAGGTGGCTAAATTGACCATGATGGGGCCGGGGGTGCTTTCGCTGACGGCGATCATATCCGTCAGCGTTTCTTCGCTGAGCCAGCCGTAGGACAGCACCACGTCCCGGATCAGCGGAATCGCGCCGTACGCCCCGCCGAAGGAAAAGCAGCCCACCTTCAGAAAGCCCATGAACAAATCCCAATAGATCACGGCTTTTCACCGCCTTTCGCTTCAGGCGCTCCCTTGAGCAGAAAAACGGCCAGGCTGACCGCGGCGGCAACCAGCATCAGGCTGATGGTGGAGAACTTGAAGGAAGAAAAGTTGATCAGCAGCATGGCCGCGAAAGCGCCCGCCAGGATGGCGCAGGGCAGGGGCTTTTTGGGCATTTTCAAAAACATCTTCGCCCCCACGTCCACGATCAGGATGCCCACGGCGATGCGAATGCCCTTGAACGCGTTGGCGATCCACACGATTTCCAGAAAGGAATCCAGAAACACGGAAATGGTATAGATGATGACGAAAGACGGGAGGATCACGCCGAAGGTGGCCGCCAGCGCCCCGGCGATCCCCTTCTGCCTGTAGCCCACGAAGGTGGCGCAGTTGATGGCGATGGGGCCGGGGGTGGATTCGGCGATGACGGTCACGTTCATCATATCGTCATGGGTGATCCATTGCTTCTGTTTCACGCATATGTTTTCGATCAACGAGATCATGGCGTATCCGCCGCCGAAGGTGAACAGGCCGATCCTGGCAAAGGTCAGAAAAAGGGTCAGTAACATATTCGCCTCCAAAGCCGCTTTGGTATTTCAAAGAATGATCGTTTCCCCCGCGCTCAAATAATGAAGGTTCTTCATTTGTTCCTTCATGAACCGGTATTGCTCCGTGCCGGTGCAGTGGCACGTGTAATAGGCCGTCGGATAGGCGTCCAGCGCCTTTGCGTATCCGGCCAGCGTATCGTCCAGGGGGAGCTTGGACAGATGAAAGCCGCCGATGAGGACGTCCGGGCGGAACCAGTGCATGATGTTCAGGATGCCCCGGTGGGAACAGCCGCTGAAAAGGATTTTCTTCCCCTTTTCCTCCACCAGCAGGTATTGCTCGTGGCGGAAGTCTTCTTCCAGCATGCGGCCATTCTGGAGCATGTTCAGACCGCAGGAACCGAAGTCCATGATCTTCGGGGCGTTTCCACAGCCGAACAGATTGATCCCTTCCGCGATTTCCCGATCTGCCTCCACGAACACGATCCGGCCGGATTCCCGCAAGCCCTGATCGAGGCCGATATACTTTTCCGTTCCGTTGTAGTGCGGTTCAAAGGCGAACCGGTTCATGTAAACCGGCGCGTGACCGTTGACGGCAAGGAACGTGCGCAGCCCGCCGCCGTGGTCGTAATGCCCGTGGGAAAGCACGGCAAATTCGGCGGCGTTCAGGTCGACGCCCAAGGCCTCGGCGTTTTTGGCGAAAAGATCCGTCTGCCCCATGTCGAACAGAAAGCGGCAGTTCTCCGTTTCCACGAACAGGCTGAGGCCGTGTTCCGTGGGCAGCCCGCAGGCGGAGGTGTTTTCGATCAAAGCTGTGATTTTCATGTTCAATTTCCCTGGCAGCGGTGATCCGCGCAATGGTCGTGGCCGCATTCGCCCTCGTGATGCTCGTGGTGATCGCAGCGGGCGTTGGGGTCATATTGCAGATTTTCTTCGGCCAGGGCCTTTGCCGCTGCGTCCGCGCTGCCCTGTACCCCGGCGAACAGCTTGATTCCCGCGTCCGCCAGCGCCATTTGCGCCCCCATGCCGATGCCGCCGCAAATCAGGGCGTCGGCCTGGACAGCCTGGAGGAAACCGGCCAGGGCCCCGTGGCCGCTGCCGTTGGTATCCACGATCTGCTCGTTTACGATTTTTCCATCCGCCGCGTCATACAGCTTGAACTGGGCCGTGTGGCCGAAATGCTGAAAGATTTCTCCGTTTTCGTAGGTGACTGCGATTCTCATGGTATTGCTTCCTTTCTGCTCGATATTATCGGGAATGGTCGGAACGGAAAATTCACAGGTCCCGCCGACGATCAGCAGCCGCTTGCCCCCCACGAGCGCCTCCGCCACCTTGCGCCGGGTGCTCTCGTAGATGGCGGTGACCGTCGTCCGGGCGATGTTCATCTGTTTCGCGCATTCCTCCTGGGTGAGTCCCTCGCTGTCCAGCAAGCGCAGGGCTTCAAATTCATCCACCGTCATGCGTACCTGTTCCGTGGGTTCAATATCGTCCGGCGAAAAGCTGCGGTATAGGGGCATTTGCGCGATCCGGCGGCATCGGGCTGGTCTGGGCATAGGAATCTCCTTTCCGACATATGTCAGATATGATTATACAGCATTTTTGACATATGTCAATATAAAAATCAAAAAAAGGAAACCGCCCTGCAAAAGGCGGTTTCCGGGAAGGGTATCCGTGAGTCAGTTCACCGTTTCCCCCGTCAGCGCTTTCCATGCGCTGCGCAGGGTGACCTGGTTGTTTACGCCGTAGTCGGGATCGTTTTTCTTCGCTTCGTCCATGTCCCTAAGGAAATGAACGCACAGATGGCCGCCGAAGCCGTTGTTGGTGATGGAGCCGTACAGATGGGGCCGGTTGTGCATGGTGGCCATGGTCCATTGGCCGTTGGGCAGCAGCACATACACCGGATGGATCGTCCAGGAGGTGTTTCCGAAGGACCGGTTCATGATCTGCGTATCCTTCCAGGAGGCGGGCTGGCTGTCCGCGTGGCGGCCCAGGGAATAGAAAACCAGCTTCCAGCTCAGGTTGGTATTGGGGTCCAGCACAGTGAAGGTCTGCCCCGCTTTCACGTTGGGCTTGATTTCGTTCTGCCAGTGCAGCAGCTTGATTTGGCTGACGGAGGGGCTTGCCATCCAGCCTTCGTTGGCCGGCAGCGTTTCCACCGGGGTGGAATAGGGCTTGCCGATTCCGCCGTGGATCACCTGACGGGTGAGCGCGTCGGCGATGCCGCTGATCACCAGCCCGTTCCGCTGCTGGAACGCCACCACCGCGTTATGGGTGTCCGTATCGTAGGTGCCGTTGACGGCGACGGGATAGCCTAACTTTTTCAGGTCGGTTTGCAGCTGCCTGACCCCGTCGCCGGTCTGGTCGATGCGCAGGGTGGCGTAGGTCAGCGGCTGGGCGTCGGCCCGGCGGGCGTTTTCGCTTTTCAGCACCGAAAAGGTCTGGGACCCCGCAAGGCCGTCGGCGTCCAGGCCGTTCTGGTTCTGGAAGGCCTTCACGGCGCTGAATGTGGCGTCGTCGTACACGTGGGTGATTTGCAGGGAATAGCCCAGCTCGGAAAGCCGGTTCTGCACCCAGGTCACGTCCTCGCCGGTCATGCCCTTTTTCAGGGTGCGCTTATAAACGGAGGGATCTTCCTCCTCGGGGTTTCCGTCCTGGGCGCCCCCGGCGTTCACCATGGTGATATACTGGCTCATGATATACCCAAAGGTGCCGTTATAGGTAATCGCGGTCCATTCCGCGCCCCTGGCGTGTACGGTTACGATGGACGCGTTGGGCACGGACAAAAGCACCTTGGCACTGGAGGAAGCCGAAGCGCGCAGGTTCACGCTGCCGCCGGAGGTGGTCACCAGCGCCGTACCCACGGAAACGCCGGGAGAAGCGGGCGCGGGGGTGGGCGAAGCCGTCGGCCTGGCCGTGGGATCGGAAGGAAAGCGCAGATAGGCGGTCATCACATACCCCGCCATGCCCTGATAGTACACGGAACACCATTCGCTTCCCCGTCCGGTCACGGTGATCGCGGCGCCGTTGGGAATGGTGAGCAGGATTTTCGCGCCGCTCCTGGCGTATTCCCGCAGGTTCAGGCTGCCGCCGGTGGTGGTGACGAAGGCTGTCTGACCCGTGATCACGGGCGCGGCGGTGGGAACCGCTGTGGGCGCGGGCGTGGGCGCGGCGGTGGCCGCCCCTTCGGGGAACCGCAGGAAAGAAGTCATCACATAGCCCTGAATGCCCTGATAGACCACGGCGCACCACGCGCTGCCCCGCACCACCAGCTGCACCGGCATTTCATTGGGGATCCGCATCAGCACCTTGGCGGAGGAGGAGGGCGTCGCCCGCAGGTTCAGCGACCCGCCGGAGGTGGACACATAGGCCGCCGAACCGCTGGGAATGCTGGGCTGCAACGTTGGCGCGGCGGTGGGAAGCGCCGTGGGTACGGACGCGCCGAAGGACAGATACTGGGTCATCACATAGCCCGTCAGCCCGTTATACGCCGCCAGCGACCATTGAAGCCCCTTGGTGTACACCGTGATCCACGTGCCATAGGGGATTTGGGCCAGCACCTTTCCCCCGCTGCTGGCGGAAGCCCGCAGGTTCAGCGAGCCGCCGGTGGTGACCACCATCGCCTGCACGGGGTTTCCGGCAGGGGCCGCCGTGGGCGAAAGCGTGGGCGCGGCGGTGGGATAAAGAATCTGCCCCTGATTGGGAACAAGGGTATACAGCAATGTCAGCGTTTTATCGCCCGCCAGGCCGTCCGCCTTAAGACCGTATTTTTTCTGAAAGGATTTGACCACGGCGGCGGTGGCGGGGCCGTATTTCCCATCCGTATCAATGGAATAACCTAAGGATTTCAGCGCCGTCTGCATGGCCAGAACATTCGCCCCCGCCATGCCTCTTTTCAGCGTGCTGTAGCTGTAGCCCAATGCCTGAGCAGGAAGAAGGATCAGCAGCAGGATCATTGCCGCCGCTTTGTTCCATTTGTGCTTCAATCGTCTTTCGCCTCCCCGGCTGCGTACTTCAAAACGCGTTTGTGATCACCCATTCAACGAAACAGCGCCCGGTTTTCTTCCGGGAACGGCAAAAAAGAAAAAGCCGGGAAAACGGGGCGGGTTTCTTCCCCGTTTTCCGGCTTTCCGCGGCGGGAAAACCGTTATTGATGCGGCCTTTCAGCGCGGCGGTTTCCCACGGTCTGATAGTAGTTCTTCTTCTGCTCGTACATGATCATATCCGCCCTGGCAAATACTTCCTTGAAGGAATGATCCCGCTCCGGTTCAAAATGGGCCAGGCCATTGGAAACGGAAAGCACGGCGCGGCTTCCCTTTTCCCGCTCGTTGAAGGCGGCGATTTCCGCGTCCACCCGGTTTAAATCCTCGGCACAAGCCTGATCCTTCACCACGGCGAACTCGTCGCCGCCGATGCGGAAGGTGTGTTCCGCGCCGAAGACCCCGGAAATCACCTCCGCCGCGCCCTTGATCACCTTATCGCCGTTTTCGTGGCCCAGCTCATCGTTGATCACCTTCAGGCTGTTCACGTCAAAAACGATCAGGGAGAAAGCGCCCCTGCCCTTCTGAATTTCATCCTCCAGCTTCTGGGCCAGCTCATGGTAGGCCGTGGAGCTGCCCACCCGGGTGAGCGAATCGGTGTAAGCCTGCTTTTGCAGGTAGTCGAGATACACCGTCATATCGCGCTGCATGGTCTGGATTTTTTCGCCCAGCACCTCCAGCTCGTCCTGAGGTTCCTTGGCCGATTTTTCCCCACCGCCGGACATGACGCCCACCTGCCGCATCAGATGATCCACGCTGGCGGACAAACGAACCAGCCCACTGTTCAAATCCCTGAACCGCCTTCTGACGCCGTTGGCGATGATAAAAATGACCAGGCCGCCGATGGAAACGGACAGGATCGTTTCGATGGTGATGGCGAGGGTGTGGCTTTTGACCAGCTCATTGTACCAATCGGCGGCAAAGTCGATGCCCACGATGCCCGCCACCTTGCCCTGGGAATCGAACACGGGGCTGTACGCGCTGTAAAAGTTGCCCCAGCGGTCCGCCATGGGCGCGTCGTCCACGGCGGCCACGCCCCTGCCCGCCTGTTTGATGCCCTCCGTGACCACGATCTCCTCCCCGAATTCCGCCGGTTCCACCGGATCCGGGTCAACGGTGAACACGAAGGTGTCTTCGTCGATCTGCCTGACGGCGTAAATGAACTGAATATCCACGTTGCTCTGGAAAACGGCCAGCTTCTGCAGCGCGTCGTTGAACTGTTCGCCGCCCACGTCGTCCTCCGTGAGCGCGCCCAACGCGTCGCCGTCCATGAAACCGGCGGCGGTGCTGACGATATCCAGCATATTTTTGTTGATGAGCGATTTCATGGCCGATTCGGACTGCCGCAGGATCACCACGCCCAGCAGAATGTTGGCGGCCACCAGCAAAACGCCGAAGGTCAGCACGAACCGCGTTGTAAAACTGAGTTTTTTATGTCCCATGCTCCAAATAACCCTTTCTTATACGCCGCTATCTTCCTCCGGCCTGATGCCCACGGCGATGTGTCGCCCGCCGCCGTTCCGGGTCTGGATCGTTTGCAGGCTGTACCGTTTTTCGCGGCCGCTTCCCACGCTGCGGAAGGAAAGGCTGAACTTTTCATCCCGTCCCGCCCAGCTTTTCAGGCTGTCCCGGGTCAGGGCGTCTGAAACGGCCTCTTTGTCCTTTTCCGCCACGTCCTTGAGCAGCTTTTCCTGCATATCCCGGAAAAAATCCCGGCCGTCCGGCAGAATTTCAAAGCCGCCCATGCTGTCGGTGAAAAATTCCAGGTAATGCCCCGTCAGCAGGTCAATATAGAATATGCGTTCAAAGTCGCTGGTGAGCATCTTGGGAAAGCTCATATCGGCGGCCGCGGCTTCCCTGGGCGCTTCCATGGCCTGCTGCGCCCGCTCGATCAGGAAGCGGGCAAAGGCTTCCGGCGGCACGGGCTTGGAGAAATAGAAGCCCTGTACCAGATCGCAGCCCATGGCCTTGAGGGCCAAATACTGCTCCTCCGTCTCCACGCCCTCGGCCACCACGGGAATATGCAGATAATCGGCGATGTCGATCACCATTTCGATCAGCCGCATATCCCGCTTTTCCCCGAACGCGCTCTGGATGAAACTCATATCCAGCTTAAGCGCCACGATGGGCAGATTGGTGAGCATACCCAGGGAGGAATAGCCGGTGCCGAAATCGTCCATTTCGATGCGGAAGCCCATGCCCCGCAGCTCCTTCACGCTGGAAATCACCTGCTCCGAATCCTCCGCGTAGGCGGATTCGGTGATTTCCAGGGCCATATCATCCACCGTCAGGCGGCAGGATTTCAGGATGTCCAGGAAAATGGCTTTCAAATCGGGCGTCAGGGTGTCGATGCGGGAAACGTTGACGGATACGGGCACGGAGAAGCCAAACTGTTCCTTCCAGGCCCGGATCTGATTGGCGACCCTGCGCCACACGTATTTGTCCAATTCCAAAATGAGGCCGTTTTCCTCTAAGATCGGAATAAACTTTCCCGGGCCGATGAGGCCGAAATCGGGATGATCCCACCGCACCAGGGCTTCGGCGCTGCAAAGCAGCGGCCTTTCGGGCCGGATATCGAACTTGGGCTGATAATAGACCAAAAAACGTTCCTGCTCGATGGAGGGCCTGAAATCCTCCACCAGCCGATTTTTGAAAAGCTCCGCCCGGTGCATTTCCGCGTCGTACACGCCGATGGATTTGATATAGCTGTTTTTCACGGAATCCGCCGCGGCCTTGGCATAGTCGAACCGATGCTCGATGTCCAGGGTTTTATCCACGCAGGCGTATACCCCAAGGCGCATGCGCACCCGGTTGGACGCGTTTTCGCCGTCCCCGGCCCCCGCCGACGCCTTTTCCAGGAGATCGGTATAATCCTCCAAATGGGGGCAGTAGATCAGGAAGGTATCGGCCCCCTGGCGGCAGCCCACGCCGCCCACCTCCCGGGCGATGGCGCGGATCCTTTCGCCGATGCCGCGCAGCACGCTGTTGCCGTACTGCCTGCCGTACCGCTCGTTGATCATGTGGAAATGGTTCACGTCCAGCACGATAGCGTCCATGGCCTTATCGCGGTAATGCTGATCGAACAGATTCACATAGCGCAGGAAGTAATCAATGTTGAACAGGTTGGTCAGGCTGTCGCGGGCGGTGGACTGAATGATTTCCCTGGTTTCCGAAAGCTCGATGCACTTGTTCACCCGGGCTAAAATGATTTCGGCGGCGGGATAGGGCTTGGAAATAAAGTCCACGGCCCCCATGCGCAGGCAGCTGGCTTCCATGCTCCGGTCGGAGGTCAGCACCAGGATGGGGATATTCTGGGTGTCCGGTTCGGATTTCAGGGTTTTGAGTACCTCCACCCCGCTCATGCGGGGCATCTGCAGATCCAGCATCACCAGGGCCAGATCGTTTTTGTGCAGCATGATCTGCTCCAGCGCTTCCAAGCCGTCGCTGGCGTAGAGGATTTCATAATCGTTTTCCAGGGAATCGCCCAGCATCAGGCGGCTGATGATCTCGTCCTCGGCGATCAGCACGTGGCGCTTTACGTTCAGGATCGCATCGTCCTGATTGATTTCCATCAAGAATTGCGCTTCGCCGCCGTCCGCATCCTCCTTGGCCGCGGAATCAAGCCCCTTGAGCAGCTTCTTTTCCTCGTACATCAGCTGGTCGGCCCGCTCAAAAACGTCGTGGGCGCTGGTATCGGTTTCGGGGTCGTATTCCGAAAGGCCGCCGGAAACCACCGTGCCACCGCTGCGAATGTGATCCGCCGAACGCTCGTGCAGCGCGATCATCAGCTCCCGGCGGATCAGATAATCCCGGCCCCGCAGGATCGCCACGAATTCGTCGCCGCCCACCCGGTAGACGGGGCTGTGCTGGAAAATTTCGCACACCATCCGGCAGGCGTCGCGGATGTATTCGTCGCCCGCTTTATGGCCCAGGGTGTCGTTTACTTTTTTCAGGTTGTTCACGTCGCACACCACGATGGCGAATTCCTGCCCGCGCTTTTCGGCGATAGCGGCGTCCAGCTTGCTTTGCTCGGTCAGGTAGGCGTGCTTGTTCTTCACCCCCGTCAGCGGGTCGATGATGGCAAGCCGCTCGCTTTCCTGGGAGCGCTTGTTCAGATAGGAATGGTTGGTGAGCATGATGGCCAGGGCGAAGGCGAACATTCCCGTGGCCAGCAGGATGGTGCGCGTATTTTCCGCCTGCACGATGTCCACCTGATCGGCGATAAAGAGGGCGTCCTCCCTCCGCTGGCCGTCGGCGTCCGCGTGGCTGTAATATTCCTGAATATTCGCCATCATATGCTCGTTGGACGCGATCATGGACTGCCGCATCCAGATTAGCGAAATGAACAGCACCAGGGCCATAATCGCCACCCAGACCACGATGGACGCGCCGAACCGCTTTTCCTTATCCCGGCGCAGGATCCACCGGAAAAGGACAAAGCCCAGCACGCTCCAGACGATGAACAGGAAATAGGTTTCCTTCATCAAAGAACCCTTTTCCACCAGATTGGGCAGCAGGATGTACAGGCCAAAGCCCACCATGACGATCAGGCTGACCCTGCCCACCCACATTTCCCGCCTGTCGCCCACTTTTTTGGCACTCTTGGCGGCGGCGGCGGAAACGAAGCTGTAAATCAGCGTGGCGCCGATGGTGGTCACGTCCACGATCCAGCCGATGGCCGTGCGGCCCACCAGGGGTACGAAAAAGGAAAAGCCCACCACCAGCAGCACCGCGCTGGCCGGGATGCCCCGGTCGTTCACCTCGGCGAAACGGGCAGGCAGAATGCGGTCCTTTGCCAGGGCATAGGCCAAGCGGCTCAAGGTGACGGTGTTGCCGATCAGGCTGGTGAGTACCAGGGAAAGGAGCGACAGCATCAGCAGCGTCACGCCGAAGCTTCCCATATACCGGTCCGCCACATAAAAGGCGGGCAGGGCCTTGAGGCCCTCCAGATGATCTAGATCCTTGATGTACGCCAGCCAGTTTTCATATTCCGGCGGGTACGCCGTGACGGACAAAAGGGTGATCATCCCGTACAGCGCCAAGGTGGTGACGACAGAAATCAGCAGCACCTTCCGGGTCTTTTTCCGGTCGAAGGCAAATTCCTCGGTGCCGTGGGAAACGCACTCAAAGCCGATGAACGCCCAGGGCGAAATCACCGCGATATGCACGATTTGGGAAAGGGCGGAGGAATCCGGCACGTAAGCCGGTTCAAGGCCGCCGCTCTCCCCCGTCATGGCGCCGATAAAAACGATCAGGATGCAGACGGAAAACAGAGAAACCAGAACGATCATGAGCCGGTTGGCCGCCTTTTTGAACCGCGTCAGCAGCAGGCCCGCCAACACCATGGCCGCCATGGACAAAAGCGCTTCGCCCAAATAGACGTCGTAGCCGAAAATCGTATACAGTTTTCCGAAACGGAAGACGCCGCCCAGAAAAATGCGCCCGAACAGCGGCAGGGACGTGGCGTTGGCCCACAGAATGGCGAAATACGTCATGGCCAGGAACCAGGCGGCCAGAAACGCCTGATCGTAGCCGAAAACCTCTCTCGTAAAGGCGTAAGCGCCGCCCGATTCCGGATAGCACTGGATCATATAGGCGTAACTCCAGCCGATCATGAGCATCACAATCGCCCCGGCGGCCAGGCCCAGCAGACTGCCCAGGGGACCAGCCTGGTTCAAGTACGTGCTGGCGGTGACCACAAGAGAACCCCAGCCGATGCTGGTTCCCACAGAAAAGGCCCAGGCTCCCGCGGGGGATAAATGCCTCTGCAAACCCTTTTCGCTGTTCACGTCGTACACCTCAGATCTTTCAGCCGTACCGGGAAAGGCGCTTTAAAACAGACCATTTCGTTTATTATACCACCGATAAGCTTCATTTTCCATAGGAAAAATGAAAATCTTGAAAAAAACCGTGTTCTTTTCACGCCCGCGCCGACGCGTTATTCCAAGAAAGGCATTGAAAAAATGATAAAAATGATGTATAATATTCCAGGGTTATGAAAGCGTGAATGTTTTTTCACGGGATTTGAAAGGAGAACAACGATGAAAAAAGCCTGGATCGTAATGCTGATCTGCCTGCTGGCGGTGCTTCCCGCCGCAGGGCTGGCGGAGGGGCTGGACGCGGAAGAAATGCTTCCCGCCGCTCCCGCGCAAAAGCTGGAACTGAAAACGGTGTTCCAGTATATGCCCTCCATTAAGCCCCTGAGCGGCACGGGGCTTGTGCTGGTCGAATCCAAGGAGGATAATACCTTAGGCGTATTCACCAGCAAGGGCGAGGAAGTGCTTCCCTACGGCATTGCCGCAGTGAACGTGCTGACCAATGGCTTCCTGTCCGTCAGCTTGGATAAAGAGGCTGTAAACGGCCTGGCGATCTACAAAAACGATGGAACGAAAGTGAGCGATTACGCATACGGCTCCATTACCGTGTACGACAGCCGCTGGGTGGCCGGCATTGTGCTGGCGGACGCTCCCGAAGGCGAAAAAGACCTGACCGTGAACAAAGTGAATTATCTGATCGGCCAGTGGGACCTGTACTTCGTTTCCGAAGAGGGCGTATCCCTGGTGGCTTCTCTGGATCGGCAGCAGTTTGCCAGCGCCAAGCAGCACGGGGACTATATTTCCATTCAGAACCGCGACGGCGAAACCACCGCTTATGACCGTCAGTTCAAGCCCGCTCTTAAGGAACTCAAGGACGTCAAGACCAGCTACTATCAGGTAAAGAATTACCAGATCATCAGCAAGCTCACCAATAAAGCGATCGCCTTCGGCTTTACCGAAGTGGCGGAAGCGGATCTGCCCACCCGTTCGGTGCTTATTGCCACCGCCCTGGGGCTGGACGGCGAAAAGATCCAGGGCATTCTGGACACCGACGGCAATGAGCTGATGCCCACCGAATACAAGGTCGTCACCATGGGCGATCCCTATGTGGTGGTCGCCAACGCCAGCGGCCTGCGGGGTCTGTATTCCCTGGCGGAACACCGGCTGGTGGTTCCCTGCGAATTTACCAACATCGTCGCCAGCACCACGTCCGTGAATCAGTACGTGAACAACGGCTACGTCTGCGTGGAAAAGGACGGTCTGCGCGGCTTTGTGGACGCCCGCACCTGCACCGTCACCTGCCCGCCCGCCTACAACAGCCGTATCGCCAAGGCTTACGGCAGCTCCATCGCCTTTGACGGCGAAACCGGCTTTGTGCTGATTGCCGGCGACGGCACCCGCACCGAGCTTCACGATGTGACCGAAATTCCCGCCACCAACGGCGACGGCACCCTGCTGGTGGCCAAAAAGAACGGCTTCTACGGCATGATCGACTGGCATGGCAATGAAGTGCTGCCCTTCATCCACAAAACCGTGATCACCCTGACCTTTGATTCCCAGTCCATCATTCGTACCAGCACCGGTGTGGAGCTTGACGAGATTGTGGGCCGATAAAGGAGGCTGCTTATGAACCGCAAAAAATTCAGGCGGGTCATCTGCGCGCTGCTTCTGCTGGTAACGGCTGCGGCCCTCCTTCCGGGGCAGGCCCTGGGCGAAACGACGACGCGGGAAATCCTTTCGGGCTTCGGCGAACTGGTTCCCGTGTTCTCTACGCCCTATCTGCTTGCAAAGGAAGTAAAAGGAAAAGAATACGGCCTGTACAATACGGACGGGGAACAGCTGATTCCTTTCAGGTATGCGGGGCTGTATTACATGGGGACCAATTGCTTTTGCGCCGTGAATGAAGAACCCGCCAAGCAATCGTCCAAGCAGGCGCCCACGCCGGAAGAACTCAATGTAAACGCTATCGTCACCGCGGACGGAACCCAGATATCCGGCTTCAAATACGGCTATCTTGAGGTTTTCGATACCTACTGGGCCTGCGGATGGGTGCTGGAGAAAGCCAACTACAACGACTTTGATTTGACAGCGGGAAACGATTTCCATTATCGAATCGAGCGCTGCGATATTTACTATCTGGGCGACCATGCCCTGACCGGGAAAAAGGGAACGGAAGAACTGCCTGCGCCCCTGTCGCTTTCCCGTCAGGAATACCAGACCGCCAAGAGCCACGGAAAATATCTGTACGTACAGGATCGGGACGAGCAGATCAAGGTCTACGACAGCCAGTTCAATCTGGTAAACGTTGAGGTCTCTTCCCTGGACGATCCCATGTACATGATCCGGAATTATTCTGTGGTGCTGCGCGGCACCATCGACGTGCTGTTCGACGGCTTTACCGCTGTGAAGGAAGTGGCGACCGACGCCGGCATGCTGCTGAAGCTGACGCGGCTGGACTATTCCGGCAGCAAATGCAGCACCGTGTTCACCCTGGACGGCGAACAGCTGATGCCGGTAGTCAAGGGCGAAATCGAGGCGCTTACCAAGGATTACGCCGTGGTGACCATCAACAAAAAAAGAGGCCTCTATTCCATCAAGGAACAGAAGGTGCTGGCTCCCTGCGCGTTTGACAAAGTGATCGCCAACGGCGACTGCGTTGATCCTTACATGCAGCACGGCTATGTGAGCGTGGAAAAAGCCAAAATCCGCTATTTTATCGACACGGCCGACGGCACGGTGTACGAATCGCCCAACCCGGGGAAAAAATGGCAGCGGTTCGGTCTTCTGTACGTACTCAACGAAACGTCCAAATCAAGATTCCGCATCACCACGCCCGACCAGAAAACCTATGACGTAAAAGGCGCCACCCCTGCGAAGGGCCAGAACACCGGCAGCGGCTATCTGATGTCGTTCTATTCTTCAAGCTACAAGAACATGCTCGTCACCTGGCACGGGGAAATCCTGATGAAAACCTACATCAACCCCTTCACCATTACCAGCGACGACAAGGCGGTCGTTCAGAAGAAAGACGGCACGTATTCGCTGCTGGAAGCCGTAAGCACCAAGTAATCCCCAATGCATGAAAAAAGCGCGGGCAGCCGCGCTTTTTTCATTGCAGGATGTTTTCTGGATTTGTTAAGGGCTGCACATAGCCTTCCAGCATTTTGGCTTTGGCGGCCAAATCGCGGGATTTGGGATTGATGTAGATGCGGCACTTTTCCCGTCCGTTCCGGGCCTCCTGGATCAGGTTCAGGGCGGCGGAATTGCCGTCGAAGGCCAGGAGGACGGAGGGGGATTTCTGGAAGATCTCATAGGCGAAGCTTTTATACAGCCCCATGCCGGAGCTTTCAATGGAAATGAGAATGCCGACCCTGGCCTTTTCCAGGCGCGTTTTTTCCATGCGGCTGATCTGGTTGGGCACGATGGCGAATACGGCAAAGCGCTCCCCGGCGCGGCGGGCGAGATATCCTTCCAGCCCGGACAGGGTATGACCCACCACGAAGCAGACCTTTCGGGGATCGGCGCATTGCAGCAGCCTGTCAATAAAGGCGCGGTCCTCTTCCCGCAGCACCGTGCGGCGGCCGCTGCTGTTGAAGCTGCCGCCCGCCACCACGATGGGCAACAGCTCCCTGGGCAAAACGGCAAGCTGGTTTTTCAATTCCTTTTCGGCGTTGATCCTGCCGGGCGCTTCCCACAGGGTTTTGGCCGTTCGCGCGGCGCTTTCCTGCCTGCGGCTGTAATAGAGCGCCACGTCTCCCCCGGGACAATTCCGCCGGAACGCCTGCATTTTTTCTTCAAACACCCGGCGGCTCTCCGCCAAGATTTCGTCCTCCGCCCGGCGCATGCGGCAAAGCTCCCCGTGGGTCAGGTTCAGCAGCTTTTCTAAGCTCAGTTCCTCATCAATGGAATTGGTACCGTACAGCGCCCCGCCGTCCGTACCCTGTACGCATCGCACCCCGGCCTGCAAATACTGGCGCAGAGGGTGCCGATCCAGGCTGCTCAGGTTGTTCAGCCGCACGTTGGAGGTGATCTGGAATTCCAGGGTCACGCCGAATCTGCGCATGTCCTCCAGCAGCTTTTTGCCCTTGGGGCTGTTCAGATCGCAGGTATATAAGCCGTGGCCCAGCCGAACGGGCGGCATGGGCTTCCCTTCTTTCAGGGATTCCGCCACGCACCGGATGCTGTTTGCCACGTTGTCCCTCAGGCCGTCGTTTTCCCCGGCGTGAATGCGGATCACAAAGCCGGGATGCTCCCCGGCGATGGCCGTCAGCTCGCCGATCACCCGCCGCAGCTCCATAATATCGTTGATTTCCTCGCCGATAATGTCGCTGCCCGCGATGTAGGGATCCCCGGCGATGACGCGCAGGCAGCGCAGGTTTTCCACCAGATAATCGTTGGGCGTCACCTGATCCTTTACGATGGTCAGGGGAATGCGGCGGATGCCGGTCAGGAAGCGCAGCAGCACGCCGGTTTCCCGGGTGACGGTGGGCATGATCTCGTGGATCTGGCGCAGCTTGTCCGGAAATTCCGCTTTATTCAAAAGGGACGTATCGCTGATTTCCGCGTATTCGATGCCCCGCTTCTGATATTCACGGGCGATCCACAAAAGCAGATCCTGGTACAGGGTATTGGCGCGGTAGCGGCTGTCCTCCCGATCCCGGCGCATGTTTTCCGCGTAAGCGTATACCTCCCGATCCGGGATGCCCTCAATATTGATGCCGGAAAAGGGGTGCGCATCCGCGACCCCTTTGGTAAACACATAGCGGTACAGATACACCTTTTCCAGATCGGCGAAATTGAGGAAGGTATTGTCGTCGATGCGGCGGTCCCGGTGCCGGCCCGTCAGGGGGATCTCCCCCAGGCTCCGCTCGGCCTCCGCCCGGGCCGCTTCCAGGCGGGAGAGCTGATCCAGCGTGCATTTCAGCCCCAGCT